>JAQIBX010000176.1 GCA_027858895.1 Desulfuromusa sp.
ATACTCTCTGAAGTTTGTGGGCCGATAGAAAAAAACTCGGTTTGCCCCTGCAGTTTATGCAGATCATCTCCAAGCATGGTGTACAGGTTATTAAAAGTCGAAGCTGAGCTAAAACAGACAGCATCAACATCACCCGCACTGAACAGATTGCGAATTTCATCCTCATTCCCCGCCGGCATAACCGTACGGTAAGCAACCGGCGCAACAATCTCTGCTCCGGCATCCTGCAAGCTCTCAACAATCAATGGGCGAGCAATCTCAGCTCGCGGATAAAGAATCCTTTTCCCTTTTACCCCCACCTTCAATAACTCAGCAACCACCCCTTCAGCACGATGATCCGCAGGGATGATGTTTGGATGAATATGGTTTTTTTCAATCGCCTGAGCTGTTTTAGGCCCTACAGCGACCATCAGGATATCAGTCAAAGTTCCATAATACTGATTATTTTCCAACAATCGCTCAAAAAAAGCGGCAACACCATTGACCGAAGTAAGAATGACAATATCGAAATCTTCCAGATCCCGCATAGCGAAATCCAGCGGAGCCCAGCTCACCGGAGGAATAATCTCAATCGTTGGAATGCAGATCACTTCACCACCCTGCTGTTCAAGCAGTGAGGAAAAATCTGCGGCTTGAGCCTGTGGGCGAGTAATCAAAAACCGTCTACCTGCCAACGGTAATTTCGTGGTCAAAATCAATCCCCTTCAGTGTTGAAGGTTTCACAGCCATAAACTTCGTTGAGAATCTCAGCGGCTCCCTGAGCCAGCAACTCCTTTGCCAGAGCAACCCCGGTTTCAATCGCCTGGTCAACATGGCAGCTCATTGTTTCTTTCAGCATTTTTTGGCCAAGGACATCAGAGACCAGTCCGGTTAGTTCCAACTGATCACCGTTCACCGTTCCAAAGGCTGCAATCGGCACCTGACAGCCGCCTTCAAGAGTTGCCAACACAGCACGTTCTGCCGTGACTGCGTAGGATGTTGGTAGATGATTAAAAAAGTCGATCAGTCCATTGGTTACACCGTCATCCAGGCGACTCTCCAGCCCTAACGCTCCCTGTCCAATCGCTGGAAGGCAGATTTTTGGATCCAGATATTCGCCAATCTGCTCAGAAAACCCAAGTCGATGCATACCAGCGGCTGCCAATACAACGGCATCCAAGTTGTCCTCTTTAAGTTTAGTAATCCTGGTTTGAACATTACCGCGGATATCGACCATTTCCAGGTCGGGACGCAAATTCAGTAGTTGCGCCTTGCGCCGCAACGAAGATGTCCCAATTCTACCTTTCTGGCAAATTTCAGCAAAACTTTTATAGCCCTCCTTCAGAACCACGATATCGCGTGGGTCTTCCCGCTCCGTAATACAACGTAGCCCCGTGCCATCAGGAAAAAAAGTCGGGACATCCTTTATTGAGTGCACTGCAATATCAACTTCATTACGCAGCATTGCTTCCTGAATCTCTTTGACGAATAAGCCCTTTCCACCAACCATAGCCAGCGGCACATCGAGAATCTTGTCCCCCTGGGTTTTAATTTTGGTCAGCGTGACCTTCAGATCGGGATAACGTTTTTCCAGCTCATCTTTAACCCAGTTAGCCTGCCAAAGAGCTAATACACTGGCGCGGGTGCCGATTCTTAAGGTGCGGATTGCCATACAATCTCCTTTATTATGACGGATTTGATTTGTCAGTGTCAGGTTTCTGCTCAACTGAGTCCGACAGATCAAACAAAGTTCGAACGGCATCGAGATAAAGGCCGCCGTTAGTTGCGTTATTTGTCTGTTTCAGAATATGAGTTGGGTGGTGCAGAATCTTATTTACAATAGCGCAGGTCATAGATTCAATCGCCTTGCGTTCTTTGTCGTTCAATTGATTCAAACTGGACAGAGTTTTATCCATTTCTACCTGGCGAAACTGTTCCATTTGTTGGCGTAGAGCGACAATAGTCGGTTTCACTTCGAGGGTCGACAGCCAGTCTTGGAACTGACTCACTTCCGCAGTGATGATCAGTTCCGCCTTGGCGGCTTCTTTCTGTCGCTCCTTCAAATTAGCCTGAACCACACTCTGCAAATCATCGACATCATACAGATAGATACCGTCCAACTTGTTTGCGGCAGGATCAATATCACGCGGCACAGCAATGTCGATCAGGAACATCGGCTTATAACGCCGCTCCTTACAAACCTCTTTGAGTTTTGTTGCACTGAGAACATAGTCCGGAGCACCAGTTGAGGAGAGAACGATATCAACCCGATGTAATTGTTCACGGAAATTATCAAAACTTACCGCAGTACCGCCAAACTCCTCAGCCAACTTTTCTGCCCGACTGAAGGTTCGATTCGTCACCAGAACCTTGGAAACGCCATTATTGACGAAATGCTTTGCGGCCAGTTCACACATTTCACCAGCACCAATCAGCATTACGGTTTTATTCTCCAGAGAATCAAAAATTTTCCGAGCGAGTTCTACCGCAGCAAAAGACACTGACACTGCATTACTGGCAATTGCTGTTTCGTTCCGCACTCGCTTGGCCACAGAAAAAGCCTTGCGCAGGAATCTATTCAGAATTAACCCAATTGATTTATATTCACAGGCATAAGCGTAAGCCGTTTTGATCTGACCGAGAATCTGCGGTTCGCCAATCATCATCGAATCGAGGCTGGAAGCAACCCGCAGAACATGCTGAATGGCTTCTGTCCCTGCCGAAGCATAAAGATGAACTTCTAGCGTTTCCCGTTTCAGATCATGGTAATCGGCTAGAAATTGCTTCATCTCAATGATCGCAGCGTCCGGTTGACGACTGATCGCGTAGAGTTCGACCCGATTACAGGTCGACACAATCACCGCTTCAGTAACAGAAGGCAGTTCCAGCATCTGCTGGAGAGGTGCTTCCATTGCAGTTGGCGGGAAAGCTACTTTTTCTCGTATTTCTACTGGAGCTGTTTTGTGACTCAGCCCCACGATAACGATATTCATAAATATCTGCTCATAAGATTTTCATCAAAGAACGGCAAAGGCCTCAAAGGTATGATAGCCGCCAAGCAGCAGGTTCACCCCGAGGAAGGTAAACAACAGAAACATAAACGCAATGATGGAAAAAATTGCCGCCTTGCGCCCACGCCAGCCGATTGTCAGGCGTCCATGTAATAATGCCGCATACATAAACCAAGTGATCAATGCCCAGGTTTCCTTAGGATCCCAGCGCCAGTAAGTTCCCCACGCAGTATTGGCCCAGACAGCTCCACTGATAAGTCCCAAAGTCATCAACGGAAAACCGATACTCAGGCAGGTATAATTGACTTTATCCAAAACATCCAAGGATGGCAGTAGCTGATAAATACCGGTAAATCGTTTGCTTTTCAGCATCCGGTTTTGAATCAGGTACATCACGCCAGCCCCGAAAGAAAGGGCAAAAGCAGCATGCCCCAGAAAAGCAAAGGCAATATGGACAGGGAAAAGCCAGCTCTTCAAAACCGGATTGAGCTGAACGACAATATCTGGACTTAATGCGCTGGCAATCATCAACAAAAAAGCCAAAGGCGCCGCAAAAGCTCCCATCACCGACAAGCGGAAACGCAGATCCAGTAACAGATAGAGCAAAATCAGACACCAGGCAAAAAAAGATAACGATTCATGCAGACTGGTAACCGGAGTGCCTCCCGCAGTCGAATGGCGAACAGCGAAGCAGGTTGCATGCAAAATCACCCCAGCCAATAAAACCCAGCGACCCACACGACCGGCTTGCGGGTTTTTACCAACCATAGCCACAAGATAAAGAATGCTTGCAATAAGATAAATCAGGGTTGTAACACTGAATAACAGATTCATTGTTCCCATGGCATCCCTTCAGGCAGTCCAGTTTGATCTGACGACGTCAATTCTACTAAACTTTACCAAACCGATTGATTGTATTTTTCCCGATTAATTCAGTCAACTATTTTCTCTATTCAAAGCATCCATGCATCAGCGACCAAAAAGTTCTGCCTCGACCAGCTCGCATAACAGGTGGCCAACAAACTGGGCTAATTCCAGCTGTCGCGGAGCGTAACTCGTAGCCAGATTGAGACAAAAATCGATGCCATCACCCTGCAATGGATCCTTCGAGCAGTCGTAAGAAATTAAAGCGACCGTTTGTTCATTCTCCACGACTTCATCACGCAAACTCATTAATGCCTTAGCTTCCGAGCCATCATTGAACAGCAGAAGCAAGTGATGCTGAGTATTTAAGGCGCGATAATGACGAACCAGATGCTGCTCAACTTGACCCGCTGCTAACATCCTACTATTCAGGAGAGGATCGCTGCCAAGACATATCGCCGGCAGAACCGGGCGATCAAAACTGAGCCGAAAAGCGAACTGGCTGGCTAGTTGCTGCGCCACCGGCTGCAACGAACCATTGCCGGCAATCAATAAATGTCCGCCTTCGGTAAAAAGGGCAGCAAGCCGTTTAGCCAACAGAATTAATTCATTATTTTGTTCACGACAAAATTGCTCAAACAATCCAACTGTCTGCCTGCATATCGTGGATATTTTCTGATTCATTTACAGCTCCAGCAAAAATTTAAACATAGCAAAGTCTTTCATTCATCACCTCCGGCATGATATGAAGCCAATCCACGACTGTCAAGCAAGACAAGATAAACCGATTACAACTTGATTTTCCCAAAAATTTCTATATATTTAAAATTGAATATTCCCTAGACGTATCTGATTACAGATGATAGTCAAAATAAGAAAAAGGAGAAACTGATGGCTAGCGACAAAGTTCTTGAATTCACTGACGCACAATTTGATGCTGACGTTCTAAAATCTGACACCCCGGTTCTGGTTGATTTCTGGGCAACATGGTGTGCTCCATGCAAAGCGATTGCACCAGTACTTGACCAGCTCGCAGACGAACATGATGGAAAAATCAAGATCGGCAAGGTCAATGTCGATGAAAATCCTGCGACCCCTGGTCAATATGGCGTACGTGGCATTCCAACCATGATTCTGTTTAAAGATGGAGCCATTGTTGATCAACTGGTTGGCGCTGTACCGAAAAAACAAGTAGAAGCTTTACTGCAAAAAGTATTGTAATCCAACTCACAAAATAGGCTCCTAACGGAGCCTGTTTTGCTGTTAATATACCTAATTAATCTGCAATTTCATCCAACCTGACACTTATTTTTTCCTCGGCATCCCATGGAATCTTTTGCCCTTTTATCTCTGCCATTAACTGTTGCTTCCCTTCACGAGCTTTTTCTATTCTACCATCCGCTTTTTTTATAATTTCCCGTGACCCATAGCTCCAACGTCGGGTTGCATTATTTTTTTCCTGCACCGCCTGCTGATATTGCCCTGCCAACTGTTCAGCTCGCAGCAACAATCTCTCTACCCGCTCTTGTTTTTGCTGCTGTTCTCGCTGAGCATCAAGAACTGTTTGCTGAAATTCAGCTCCAGCCCCCTGAGGGATTTCCTGAGCAGGGACATAATTCAGGTTATCAGGATCTTTCGATTCGAGCACTCTCCCCCGCCCAAGACATTCAGCAGGAAGTGTTTGCAGGTTATCGGTCATGAATAGTCGTCCCTGCTTGTCACGACAGGAATAGGTGGCTGCTTGCACCGTCACACCTGAAAAAATCATCACCAGCAACAGAGCTAAAACCTTTTTCATCAGTACCTCCCTAACAGTTTCAACGGCTTTCAAGTAAGATAGTCACCGGCCCATCATTAACCAAATCAACCGCCATATTTGCCCGAAATTGACCTGTCTGAACCTTGACTCCCCGTTGTTTCAACTGAGTAACGAAATATTCGCAGAGAGGCTCAGCCAGTTCCGGCGGTGCTGCTGCAGAAAATCCTGGTCGCCGACCTTTGCGACAATCAGCCAGCAAAGTAAACTGCGAAACCACCAACACATCACCAGCACAATCGAGAACAGAAAGGTTCATCTTTTCTGCAGCATCCTCAAATATTCTCAATCCAGCCGTTTTATCTGCCAGATATTCCGCTGCCTTTTCATCATCACCGTTTTCCACCCCCAACAGAACCAGCAACCCCGGACCAATAGCAGCAATTCGCGCACCATTAACTATGACACCAGCGCGGCTGACCCGTTGAATGACTGCTCGCATTTCAGCTTACCCCCAACCACTCATCGAGCAATTCCCCGATCTCTGCCGGGCGTGTCAGCTGCGCATCTACATAACTGTATTCCTGCGTGACAGATTGCGCTGCCACAATCAGAACCGTTTTCATGCCAAACTGTTTTGCCATATGTAAATTCTGCAACTGATCTTCCACCATAATACACTGATCACCAGATAGTGATAATTCATCCAGAACCTGCCGATAGGGATCAGGATTAGGTTTCGGTTGATAATCGGCAATCCGGATATCAAAAACATCGGCAAACAAACCATCTATTCCGAGAGCCGTGACTACTCGATCAACATGACAGCGTGACCCATTGGTAAAGACATAACTCGGCAGGCAAAGATTACACAGGGTCTGCTGCAGTTCAATATCAAAGGAGAGTCGACTGGCAACGTCAACAGCGTGCACATAAGCAAGATAATCTTCGGGATCGATCCCATGATGAAGTATCAGTCCCTGCAAAGTCGCACCGTAATCTTTCCAGTAACGAAGCCGTAAACCATCCACATCAGCCGGGTTGATGGCAACAACATCTTCCATATAGCGATTGATGCGCACATCAATTAAAGAAAATAGATCTCGCTCAGCGGGATAAAGAGTATTATCCAGGTCAAAAAGAACTGCCTTCATACAAGAATCTTTCTATTTAGGATCAAAATCGCCATTAAAGACTTCCACGGCGGGACCAGTCATTATCACCGATCTGTTTTCCAACCATTCTAATTTCAGATCCCCGCCACGCAGATGGTTGATAATTTTTCGTTCGGTGCGCCCAGTCAACACCCCAGCAACTGTAACCGCAGAGGCTCCGCTACCACAGGCCAGAGTTTCGCCGGAACCTCTCTCCCAGGTCCGCTGAATCACTTCTGTCGGGCTGAGGACCTGAACAAACTCAACGTTAACTCGTTCAGGGAACCAGCAATGGCTTTCAATCTGCTGACCGATTGTGGCGACAGGAAAATGTTCCACATCATCAACAAAAATGACCGCATGCGGATTTCCCATCGAGACACAGGTCATTTCAAACTGCTGCTCGCCAACTTCGAGAGAAACCGACACGGCGGATTCTGAAACAGGACCGATCATCGGCACCTCCCCGCGGGTTAATCCAGGCTCTCCCATATTGACACGGACCTGCTCCACCAACCCTGAAGTGCCAACAACCATAGTCAGAGACAGAACACCTCCACCCGTCTCCACTGTCATTTCCAGTCTCTCAACCAAGCCGTGGTCGTAAGCATACTTTGCAACACAGCGAATTCCATTGCCGCACATCTCCCCCTCGCTGCCATCAATATTGAACATCCGCATGCGAACATCGGCAACTTCAGAGGGAAGAATCAGAATCAAACCATCCGAACCAATGCCAAACTGACGATTGCTGACCTGTTGTGCCAATCCAGCTGGATCTAGAATCTGTTCTTCAAAACCGTTAATATAGACGTAGTCATTCCCCGCCCCATGCATTTTGGTAAACTTCATTTTTCCTCCCAATCAAGATTGATGATCTATATTATATCGCAGATACTATAATTCAGTGGAAGTGATAGACTCAACTCTTTAGTTACTGTCGACAATTTTTGATGGGAGATTTATACGCCGATGCTACAGATCATCCAAATCCATGCCAGTGCGATGGATAACTTTTCCTACTTAATTTATTGCCCTGAAACCCTGCGAGGAGCGGCAGTTGACCCATCGATGCGACCCGAATTACTGCTGGAGAAAGCGGACAAACTTGGCGTGAAATTGGAATTACTGTTGAATACCCATGGTCATCAGGATCATATTGCAGGCAATGGATCGATTCTCAAACTGTCCGGGGTCAGGCTGGCAGCACATCAATCGGATGTTCCATGTCCCGATATTTCACTTGTGGAAGGTTCAAGCCTTGAATTGGGGAGAGGTATAATTGAGGTCATGCACACCCCGGGACATACCCCAGGCTCGGTTATTTTCAAAACCGGGAACCAGATTATTACTGGTGATACTCTATTTGTCAGCCGCTGTGGACGTGCCGATTTACCAGGCAGTGATGTCACAGCACTCTATAACAGTCTGCAACGACTAAAAACTCTACCGGGGGAAACCCAAGTTTATCCTGGTCATGATTATGGCCCGACAGTGACTTCGACAATCAGCTGGGAATTGAAAAATAATGATTATTTCAAATGTACGGACCTACAGAGCTTCATTAAACTGCGACTGGAAAACTGACCGGCGACCTTCTTGGCAAATTTCTCAGGGCGCGTCCCGCAAAGCGACAACTCGCGTCCCCGCCAGGCGATCATTCCAACCACGGCGTTCGGGGTTAGACAAAACAACCAGGTAGCCTAGCCCCGCTGGCAGCAATTGCAATAACCCGCCGACACTACGTAAAAAGGCCTGGGCAAAAGTCAAAGGCTCCCCTTCGGTCGTTTCAACCCGCAACCCGGCCAACATCTTTCCCGGCGTTTGCCCCGCCAAAAAGTGAAATAGGGTAAAATAGCCAAAGGCCAGAAAAAAAAGTACCAGAAAATACGGCACCGACAGATCAATCAGAGTTTCCAGGGAAGGCAGCAATCGGGTTTCGCCTGTGGATATAGCAGCTTCTGCAGCCACAACAAAACTGATTCCAACGATAGCAAGGAGGGCAAAGTCAAAGACAAAAGCCCCGATACAGTTGCCCAGTGAAGGAGATGGGACAGCACCATCCTCTATGGCCTCCTCAGGCAGGGACTCCGTGACAACTGAGGAAACAACACTGGCGGTGGCAGTAACAGCAGCAACCAGAGGAACAGTGGTCGCTGCAATCGTTTCAAGCTCAGCAGTGAGCACCTCTGGTTGCTCTTCCAGACTCGAAGCAGAGGGAACTGACTCCTCCGGCTCAAAGATGTAACTTTCTGACACATCTTCTGCTATTGAAAAATCCGCATCCTCCACAAACAGGTCCGCAGGTTTTTCAACTGGGACAGGGACAAAATGAGATTCTTCAAAAGGATTCGGGTTGTCTTCCGGAGCCCCCACACTCTGTGGAGACTCCGGTAAGTCAAAAGGGCGGTTGGGGTCCTCCTCGGACCCTGAATCATCAGACTCATTCACTGAGTCGGGCTCAGCATCATCGAAAGAAAAATCATCTTCAGCAACAGAGTCATTGACTTCGTCTTCCGGGTCAAAGCCGAAATCATCTTCAAGCTCAGCGTCTTCATCTGGCAGATCGAAGGAAAAATCAGCACTGGATTCAGCTTCATGAGCTGCTGCCTCTTTGGGGGCTTCAATAGTCTCTTCGATGTCTTCATCTTCCGGAGCCTCTTCGAACAGCTCATCAAAAGAGAGATCATCATCTTCAGCGCTATCTCCCATAAAGTCAAAACCGAAATCATCACCATCGGCTCCATCTCCCGCAGGTTCAGTAGCCGCCGTAGACGTGACCGCAGCGGCAGTGACTCCGGTAGCTGCTGACACGGCAGCATCTGCAGTCGCACTATCAAATTCTGTTTCCTCAGCTACACCACCCGGACTCATCTGTCCAGGGAACAGAACGCTTTTGATTCCATAGTTCTGCTTGAATTCAACCAAATCTTTACCACATTTTTTGCAGCTATCGAGATAGTCAAAACTGTTGTAGCCACACTTGGGACATTTCATGACCTTTCCTTTCTTTTATACATAGTTGTTCAACCATGCCAGCCTGAAGCCAAATCCCCATAAAGATATTGTAAAATTGCCATTATCGCAAGCCCTGCTGTTTCAGTCCGTAAAATTCTAGGGCCAAAACTCACAGCTAGATACCCCTCAGCCTCGGCTTGATCTACTTCTTGCTGACTGATTCCCCCCTCAGGACCCACCACAACAGCAATCCGTTGAGGTGGCAATTGGGGTAAAACTTCCTGCAAAGGCTTCGCGCTCTCCTCCCAGAGTAACAGTTTCAAATCAGCCTCAACTGTCGCCAAAGCTCCCGTCAATGAAGTGTCCGCCACGAGTTGCGGAAGATGGTACTGTCTGCTCTGTCTGGCGGCTTCCTGAACAATTTTTTGCCAACGTTCCAGCCGTTTCTGTTTTCGATCGGACTTTAAAAGCCCGACACTTCGTTCCATTGTCGTAAGATAAAATTCATTGACGCCAAGCTCAGTTCCTTTTTGCAGGATCAACTCCAACTTATCCCTCTTTGGCAACCCCTGGATCAATACCAAAGAACAAAGGGGGGCAGGATGTTGAACCACATCCAAAAGTTCAGCTTCTGAATTTTCTCTTAAAATCGCTCTGGCAACCTGACCGGCACCATTAAATAGTTGAACCTTATCTCCCAGCTGTAAACGCAGAACCGTTTGTAAATGGCGACTTAACTCTTTGGGTAAGCGAATAATAGTTCCGTCACATAATTCTGGTTCCGGTAAATAGAAACAACGCATTTGAATTATGAAGATCTCGCAGCAAAAATTAAGATGGCGACGCCATCACCGATCGCCGTAATATCAGGCAGACCCATTCCTCCTGATAACGACTTGGAAAAAACTCTAAGGCCAGATCAGCAAAACCGGCGCGAACCAGCGGCTCTTTTTCTTTTAGAATCCCGGATAACACCAACCAGCCTCCCGGACGCATATGTTCCATAAAAGCTTGCCTGAGACGGATATTTTCTTCTGCCAAAATATTCGCAACAATCAAATCAAACCGCCCCGGAAGCTTCTCCAGAGGCTGTTCACTGATTTCTATCTGTTCGTCGAAGTGGTTCTTATTAATATTCTCACGAGCAACGATACAAGCAACAGGATCGAGATCGTTAGCAACAACTTTCTGACAACCGAGTGCAGCCGCACCTAGTGCCAAGATTCCTGAGCCGGTTCCAACGTCGAGCATCGTCACCGGAGGATCGGGACGATCCAGCAGTTCGGCGATCACTTCCAGGCAAAGTTGCGTGGTCCCATGGGTTCCAGTTCCAAAAGCCATCCCCGGATCAATCTCGATGACAACCTCTCCGAGCTGTGGAATATAGTCTTCCCAGCTTGGGCGAACCACTAAGTGATTGCCAATATGAAAAGCTGAAAAATTTTGTTTCCAATCTTCAGCCCAATCCTCCATTCGGATCGAAGCCCCCAATTTGAAAGTAATGTTCTGTTTTTTGAGAACAGGAATGTTGCGAAAAGCAATCTCCACTTCAGAAACAAGTTGTTGCGGATCCGAAACGGCATCAAAGTAAGCCTGCAAAACGTAGTCACCTGAAAGGTTCAGGTCGCTATCTGGAACAACAAAAGTATCCAGGTTCAGCTCCTCAACAACTGTTCCAGAACTACCATGTTCGGCTAGAACAGCACTGATGAGATCAACAAACTCACCCTTAACCTTGACTTCAATGACAATCCACTCATTTTTCATGATTACTTAATTAACAGAATCTATCACTTAAAACAACAAAGAATCTAAACAACCACTCTTCTCAACAGAAAAATCGATATCATTTCGTCGACTGGGATCAAACCTGAGTTGAATTTTGCAGGGGAATAGACAAAAACAGTTCTCCAGAAAATAATAATTAAAGAAAAATTATTATTCCGCTTGCACAGTCGTAATGTCTCTGTTAAAGTTGCTTAAAATTTTCATGAGCTGCAACTAGTAAACATCTGGGCAACAAAAAAAAATTCTTAAAAATAGCCGCGCTACGATCGATTAAATAAAAAAATGACGGCCTTTAAAATTATTTTCCCATGAGAAGATCAGGAGAAATTAGTCCTGACGACAAAAAGAACAAAGGAGATACACAATGCGCATCTTGGTTGTTGAAGACGAAAAAAAGGTTGCCAGTTTTATTAAACGTGGCCTGGAAGAGGAAGAGTTCACGGTTGATGTTGCCTACGATGGTGAAGATGGGGTGCAAATGGCAGAAAACTCAACCTACGACCTGATCCTGATGGATGTAATGCTACCGAAAAAAGATGGCTTAAGCGCAATCAAGGAACTACGTGAGAAAGGCATTTCGGCTCCAATATTGTGTCTAACCGCAAAAGATACGGTTGAAGATATTGTGTCCGGTCTCGATATTGGTAGCGATGACTATCTGACCAAACCCTTTGCTTTTGCCGAATTGATTGCCCGGGTTAGGGCTCTGATCCGTCGGGGGTCTCAAGACCGCGGTGCGGAACTTTATTTTGCCGATCTTCGCCTCGATCCAGTTGGCCATAAAGTCTGGCGTGACAACAAAGAAATCGACTTGACATCAAAAGAATACGCACTGCTGGAATATTTCATGCGTAGCCCAAATCAGGTTCTCACCAGAACCATGATCGCTGAACATGTCTGGGATTATACTTTCGATTCATTCACCAACATTATTGATGTTTATGTCAATTACCTACGGAAAAAAATTGATCGCGACTTTGATAAAAAGCTGATCCACACTGTTCGCGGTGTCGGATATGTCCTCAAGGAGTCAGATTAATTGCACCTTAGCCCCCGGCTAAAAAACCGCCTCCCCTCATGGAACCTACTTTTTTTGGCATTGGTTCTGGGTGGGGGCGTTTTTTTTTGGCACACAACTCAGCAGCAGAAACTGCTTGATCAACTTGACAGCCAACTGCAGTCAACTGCTCGAGATATAGACTTTTTCTACGACAAGGCCCCCACTGGAAAGTCAGCACAGAATTTTTTATGTGGAAATCTGTCTGGAATCGCTGCTTTAGCAACAACTGTTTCGAGTATATCGGTTTATTCTGTTCAAGGTGAGCTGCTCTGTTTTGCCGAAAAAATTGCTGGCATCGGCCGAGTACCATTTCAGAAAAAAATTCGTCCAAATGAATCAGCCAGCTTGCAAACTGATGTCGGTTCCCAAGGATACCTACGTTCCATCACTTATCCGATTAGCAAAAGCGGGCAGCGCACTCTCTATCTCTCCATCAGCAGTGATCTGTCCAGAATAAAAAAACAATCCTTCCTATTCACGTCGATACTGTTTCTGCTTGGAATTTTCATTCTGACCTGCTTTGCTGTTTTACAGCGCAAACTAAGAAACCAGAACCTAACAGACATTAAACAGCTGACTCAGCTAATGGATCGAACCAATACAGAAATGCGTCCATTAACATTTCAGGTCGCAGAAACAGCGAGACCAGAAATTCAAAAATTGGCCTGTAGTTATAATGCTATGATGACGCGCCGAGTAAACAACCTGCGTCGCGCTCGACAATTTACTGCAGATGTCACACATGAGCTACGAACTCCACTGACGATTCTGCGTGGCGAAACTGAGCTAGCACTCAGGAATGGCAGAGATCAAAAACAGCTCCGGGAGGTACTGGTATCTAATTTGGAAGAAATCAGCCGGATGAGTTACCTGATCGAAGACCTGTTGCTTCTTTCCAAAGGTGATCTAGGTGAGATCCCGCTGAAAATGGAGCCTTTACACCTGAACGAGCTGATTTCTGAGCTGCACCATCAGGCCCAACTCCTGGCAACAGCTAAAAACATCAACGTTGAACTACACTGTCCACAACAGCAGATTCTTCTTCAAGCCGACAGTTTGCGCTTGCGCCAAGTTTTTTTGAACCTGCTGACAAATGCAATAAAGTATACGCCGGATGACGGCACGGTCTCTATCGCGGTGACAACAGACGCAAAGAATGTTGCAACAACTATCACCGATTCGGGCATCGGCATGGACAGTACACATCTTGAATCAATTTTTAATCGGTTCTATCGGGTCGATAAAACCGGCAACCGCAACGATGGTGGATCCGGCCTGGGGCTGGCCATTGTCAAATGGATCGTGGATGCTCATCATGGATTGGTCAAGGTCAGCTCAACCCCTGGCCAAGGAAGCAAGTTTACAGTTGTTTTTCCACTACTACAAAATGAAACGGGCAATGAAACGGAAAATGAGGCGACAACTAGACAAAAGAATTCTGGCCTTGAAACCGCTTAATTTATAAAATTAGATATGCTTCTATGGTTTTCTGGGTTCACTTTTTGATCTGAATCCTGTATATTGAAATCAGAGATCTTCTTGAAGGTCTCTTGCCCCGAAGACCTACCCCCCCTCCAGGTCTTTGGGGCTTTTTTTATCCCTTCTTTTAAATTTTTTCTCTGATTGCATAAATTCACTATCCTCTCTTTCATTCACAATCCTGCCTGCTATAATCTATAAGAATTATAAATATCAGGAGGTTAGAAATCATGTCATTTTCTCCCCGCGCCGTCTATCTGGCTGACTCTTTCATGCTTCCAGTCGGGAAATACAACGGCAAGCATCGCCCCAAAATGAGTTTTCTGGAACTTGTCGATGCATTACAACCACTATTGAACAATCCTCAATTCAACAAAGAAGCGATCGGCTGCGTAGTCGTCGGCTGCCAGAATCCTTTTGCCTTTTCCGGTATTGATAATGTTGCTGCCAAGGTCAGTGGTCGTCTAGGGATCAGTGGGGCTAAATCATTACTGGTGGACACAGCTTCGTCCTCAGGAGCCAGTGCGTTTGAAGCCGCTTACATGGAAGTTGCGTCGGGGCAGCACAATCTTGTTTTAGCCATCGGAATCCAGAAGATGAGTGATGTTTCCACAACTGACGCGACCAAAATTATTGCCGGGGTTATCGATCGTGAAGAAGCGGAATATGGCTTGACCATGCCTGCTTGTGGGGCCCTGGTTGCTCAATCCCTGATGCAGGAATTTCATCTGAGCAGTAAACAGTGGACAGAATATTCTGCGCGGTTGACTGAACGTGCTCAATTTTACGCGGCCCGCAACCCGAACGCCCATCTCAACTATGAAATCTCCGTTGAAAAGTACTTTTCTGATCTAAAAAAGGGGACGAACTATCTCTATTACGACCCACTTAATTATTATGATTTCTGTCCCATGTCAGATGGCATTGCAGCCTGTCTGCTCTCATCCGATACAGGCCAGGTTCGGGTCTCTGGCGTCGGTTCAGGAACTGACATCCCAACGATTGCTGATCGACTTACTCTAACCAGTTTTCCTGCCACAACAATTGCTCTGGATCGGGCGCTCGGCATGGCCGGACTTAAAAATCTGCGTGAACTTGAGGGTTCGATTCATATCAACATGCATGACCCCTTTAATGGTTTCGGTCCGATCAATCTGGTCGATTTAGGTGTTGTGCCACGAGACAAACTTTTAGACGGTTTATTAGATGACGAATTAACCGGACCAAACGGACGCTTTCCAACCAATCTAACCGGCGGATTAAAGGGTCGTGGCCACCCTCTTGGAGCTACCGGGATGGTACAGATTGTCGAAAATCACCAAATGCTCAGAAATGGCAATTTCCATTCGGGACTGTCGCATTCCATTGGTGGGCCAATCAACAACAATGTGGTGGTTCTTCTGGAGACCGAAAAAAGTTTCCAGCAACGAGAATTTAAACCCTACCGGCCAACAGCAAGACCACCACTCGGCACACTCAAGCCTGCGGAAGTCAATCTGGAAACAATTCTAGGTAAGGATCACAAGTGCAGTGCAAAGCTACTGACAAAAACTTCTCAGTATAATTACCAAACGGGGAAGCCGCAAAAAACCTTGCTGCTCTTCTCTGCAAAGCATGGGGGTGAAAAATACCGCTTCCTGATCGGGGTCGATCCGAGTGTTGCAACCCCATTGGAAGGATTGGATTCCGGCGACAAAATACAACTACAAAAATTCAATGGCGAGTTGCGGGTTAACGATGTCCCCATTCGCAGATTCTACAAAAAAACTATCGAAGGAATGGTTGAAATGGCCGACACAGCCTTCCGCCACCTACGCCGCAAAAAATGATTAATTGCGCATCTGCACAGTGCAAGAGGTTAAGTGGCATGCTAGTGTCACTTAACC
>JAQIBX010000016.1 GCA_027858895.1 Desulfuromusa sp.
GTGAAGCGGCACTGCAGCTTGAAAAAGAGGGAGTGCGGGTTCATATTTTTGAAGATCGTGGTGAAAAAGAAACCCCTGATTCAGTTTTCCCGAATAATTGGTTTTCCACCCATCCCGGAGGTCATATTGCGGTCTACCCGATGTATTCACCCAGTCGAAGACGAGAACGCCGCTATGACATTCTGGAGATGCTGAAAGCTGAATACCGGGTGCAGGATATTATTGACTATTCTTGCCTGGAATATGACGGATTATTCCTTGAAGGAACCGGTGCCATGGTTCTTGATCATATTGACAGGGTTGCCTACACCGCCCGCTCAAACCGTGCTGATCCGATAGCCCTGGAACGGTTTTGTACCCATTTCAATTTTGAACCTATGGCTTTTGATGCCGTAGACCCCAAGGGACGACCTATCTATCACACCAATGTGTTGATGTGTATTGGTACTGACTTCGCGATGGTTGGTTTTGATCTCATAAAAGACAAAGCCCGCCGCGATGAAATTCATGCGAGATTACAAGGGATGGGCCGAGATGTTATTGAACTCGATAATCACCAGATTGACGAGTTTGCCGGAAACGCAATCGAACTTTTTACCGGAAAAAAGAGAATACTGGCAATGTCATCAAGGGCTGTCGCTGCTTTACGACCTGAGCAGAAAACAATCATCGAAAAGTCGACTGAGATTATTTCTCTCTCGGTACCGACCATTGAACTTGCCGGAGGCTCAATCCGCTGCATGCTGGCCGGAATCCACCTGACAAGACGATAGTGCTGAACATATCTACCTTTTCCGGTAGCAAACCCAGTGGGATTATGGTTAAATGCCGCCTCTAAAATTGAATTTCAAGCACTTAAAAGGAGACTTATATGTACAGTAGTTCTGATCTTAAAAAAGGGCTTAAATTGCTGATTGATGGTGACCCACATGTCATTGTTCAGTACGATTTTACTAAGCCCGGCAAAGGCCAGGCGCTCTATAAGTGTAAGCTTCGTAACATGATTACTGGATCTTTGTTTGACCGTACGTATCGCAGTGGTGAGTCTTTTGAACCAGCCAGCCTGGAAGAACGCGATATGCAGTATCTCTATCAGGACGACAGCGGCTACGTCTTTATGGATAAAAAAAACTACGAACAGATTATCCTCACTGAAGACACGCTCGGCGACGATAAATACTTTCTGGTCGATAATATGGATGTAGAAATTCTGATGTATGGTGAACGGGCCATCGGTATCAGTCTGCAAAACTTTGTCAATCTGCGTGTCACTCAATCAGACCCGTGGGTCAAGGGTGATACGGCTGCCGGCAATAATAAACCAGCGACTGTTGAAACCGGCTACACCCTGCAAGTTCCCTCCTTTGTCGATCAAGGAGTCCTTATTCAGATTGACACCCGCACCGGCAACTATGTAACTCGCGTCAAGGAATGATTAATGGAGCCAAATTGGCAACTGGCTCGTAAACGGCCAACTCTAGAGAAACGAGCCCGGATTATCCAACAGATCCGGGCTTTCTTTATCGAACAGGATTTTCTTGAGGTTGAAACACCGCACCGAATTCCCGCCAATGCCCCAGAACTTCATATTGATGCGATTCCTTCCACAGATTGGTTTCTACAAACATCTCCAGAACTCTGCATGAAACGTCTTTTAGCGGCGGGATATGACAACCTGTTTCAGATCTGCCATTGTTGGCGTGCCGGTGAGCGTAGTAACACTCACCTGCCCGAATACAGCATGCTGGAATGGTATCGCAGCCATTGTGATTACCATCAATTGATGCACGACTGCGAAGCTCTTTTTCTTCATCTGAGCTCGGATCAACATATAATCTGGCAAGGCCAGACAATTGACCTATCTCCCCCTTGGCCACGGATGACGGTTGCTGAGGCTTTTTCTCAATTCGGCTCCATACCACTCACTACAGCACTTGCCACTGATGAATTTGACTCTGTCATAGCTTTTGATATCGAACCGAAGCTGCCCATTAACCGACCAACTTTTCTCACCGAATACCCAATCAAACATGCATCTCTGGCAAGAACAAAACCATCAGACTCTCTGGTTGCAGAACGCTTCGAATTGTACATCGGTGGTTTGGAGCTCGCCAACGCATTTTCTGAGTTGACCGATCCGGCTGAACAACAGCAACGATTTGCAGAAGAAGAAACGCAGCGACGAAATAAAGGGAAAATCCCCTATCCAAGTCCCGCCCCATTCCTTAATGAGCTGGCGGCCCTTTCTCCTTCAGCGGGAATTGCCCTCGGCATTGACCGCCTGGTCATGCTGTTCTGCGACAAAAACAAGATCGATGAAGTTATTAGCTTCACCCCAGAACAACTTTAAACACGCCTCAATCAAAATGCTTGAGATACCAGTCCACCAGACACAAAAAGGCCGAAGCAATAACTTCGGCCTTGGGATCACTATCAAATAGTCGTTAACCCATAGAAACATTAACCCATAGAGATACTACTGTGCCGTGACCTGTTTGCTAAAATAACAGGGTCAATGACCTCCCCACAGGCGCTGCACTTCCAGGCATCAAACGCACGAACAAAATCATAATACTTTTCGGTATACATCCTTCCCTTACATTTTGGACATTTCATCTCATACCCCCTTGATAGGTATTAAGCACCACCTAACTTTCAGCAACACTTGCCTGATAAGAGATACATGGGGTATGCCAAATTTCCCAGCTAAGAGAAAAATGTGAATCAAATACACAATCACCTTACATATCAGTAGGTTATCTTATAATTATTCATCCAACAAAGCCACCAAAAAAATAACTTTCGTCAATCTATTGACGGTTAATTACACCCGACCAACTCCATATTTTCACTGAATTCAAAGAGATACAACTAGCGACCACGAATATTCCCTTATAAAATCTCACAAAAAAGCACCTCATGGTAACCGCCAAATGTATGACGATCACTATGAGGCACCGTTGAATAATTGACGTTTTTCTATTTATCAAAAAAACGGCTCCACCCATAAGGAAGAGCCGCTCAAGCGATCATGCATTTCTTCTTTACTACTGATTATCTTTATATAACTTATAAATAAAGGCATCGGCAAGAGCCTGATAAGAAGCATCTATCACATTACTGCTGACCCCCACAGTCCCCCAGCGCAAGTTCTGATCGCCAGATTCAACCAGCACCCGGATCATCGAATCAGTTCCCTGACTAGACGGCAGAACCCGCACTTTATAATCGAGCAATTTCACATCACCTATCTGTGGATAAAAGTTGATCAAAGCTTTACGCATGGCGGTGTCCAGGGCATTAACCGGGCCATTCCCGTCAGCGGCGGTATGCTCTATTTTACCACCGACTTTCACCTTGATTGTCGCTTCCGATACTGGATCCTGATCACCTTCTCGCAAGGTATCAATCACCCGAAATGCAGTCACAGAAAAATAGTGCTTAAGCTTACCCATCGCCTTAAGCATCAACAACTCAAAGGAGGCCTCCGCCCCTTCAAATTGGAAGCCCTGGTTTTCCATCTTCTTTATATCTTCAAGGATCTCAAGTGTGACTGGATCTTTACTGTCGATTTCAATGCCACATTCTTCCGCTTTAACGAGAATATTCGAACGGCCGGACAGGTCAGAGACTAAAATCCGAGTCCGGTTGCCAACCAGTTCTGGGCGAATATGCTCATAGGTATCTGGATGGCGTTGAATAGCCGACACATGAACCCCGCCCTTATGGGCAAAGGCTGAATTACCAACATAGGCTTGATGTTTGTCTGGAGTCAGGTTTGCCAGCTCATAGATATAACGTGAGGCACTGCGCATAGTAGAAAGTTTCCCCTCGCCCAAGCATTCCTGCCCCATCTTTAGACTTAAGGATGGGATAATAGAGCAAAGGTCAGCGTTACCGCAACGCTCACCAAAGCCATTAATGGTTCCCTGCACATGAACCGCACCACAATTGACCGCAATAAGTGAGTTTGCCACTGCACAGCCACTATCATTGTGCGCATGGATTCCGATCGGCGTAGCCACCGCTTTCTGCACCGCTGCCATAATAGCAGGAAATTCATGGGGAAGTGTGCCGCCATTGGTATCACAGAGGACAATACAGTCAACTTTGGCGTCAGCTGCAGCCTGCAGAGTCTTCAGCGCATATTCCGGATCAGCTTTATAGCCATCAAAAAAATGCTCTGCATCGTAAATAACCTCGCTGACCCGCTCCTTCAAGTAAACTAGAGAGTCATTAATCAGTTCAAGATTTTCCTCTAAAGATATCCGCAATGCCTCGCGAACGTGAAAATCCCAGGTTTTACCAAAGATTGTGACCGTATCTGGTTTTGCCTCGATTAACATCTGTATATTGTTATCTTCAGCGGGGGTTACTCTGGCCCGTCGAGTTGAGCCAAAAGCAGCAATTTTACTATGGTTCAGAGTTACATTCTGGATTGCCTGAAAAAAAGTAATGTCTTTTGGATTTGATCCAGGCCACCCCCCCTCAATATAATCGATCCCCAAGTCATCCAGTTGTTTGGCAATCCGCACCTTATCCTCAACCTGAAATGAGATATCTTCAGCCTGAGTCCCATCTCTCAAAGTCGTGTCATACAACAAAATTCTGCCCATCAATCTACATCCCTTCCGTTATTATTTTCTTGTTTCCAATGACAGATTTCCTGCAAAGCGGTAATCAACTTTTCATCTGTCTCACCTTGGAGACAAAAACTAATCTCACGGCGATCATCATCAATACGTTTCAAGTGAACCCACAATCCAGAAATTTCAGAATTCTCAAGTTTTTCCGGCCATTCAACCAGAGCTACCCCTGAACCATATGCATAGTCATCAAAACCAAGTTCAATCAATTCATCTGGCTCAGACAAGCGATACAGATCAAAGTGATAGAGATCAAGTCGAGCCTGATAATGATTCATCAAGGTAAAGGTCGGACTGGTAATGGGAATTATTGGATCAACTCCCAAGCCACGGGCAACCCCCCGGGCAAAAACTGTCTTACCTGCCCCTAAATCGCCTCTCAATAGAACTAAAGTCGGTTGTTGCAACAGCCGACCCAGTTTCTCTCCCAATTTAAGTGTCTGTGATTCACCGTCACTCTGAACTGACCACGAACTCAAATCAGTCCTCCAGAACCCGGATCAGATCAAGACGAGCGACTACACCAACCAGCTTTCCGGCATCAACGACAGGCAACAAATGAATCTTATGCTGACTCATCAATGCGGCCAGCTCACTGACAGTAGTATCGGGAGAACAGATCAACGGATTTTTGTGATACAGTTCACCGACGGTAGCTGCTGTGACCCTATCAACCTCTTCTTGAAAGCGTTTTTCACTGCCTAAAGTAAAAACCCAGTCAAATAAAGTCATGACAGTCGGAATATGAAGCGGCTTGTGCTGTTCAATTAAGTCTGTTTCACTTATAACTCCAACCAGGGCTCCTGTTTCATCTAGAACTGGAAGATTGCTGAAACGACTTTCAACAAATTTCTTGGCCAGATCCTTTAAGCTGGTGTCCAGCCTGACCGAAACAACTTCTTCAGTCATAATATCTCGTGCAGTCAACATAAGTAGCCTCCTTTTGCTAATTGTTGTCGGGCAACCGGTAATTGAGTAAGCAGATCAGATGCAGTCATCCCAGCAGTTCCCTGGAGATCAGCGACCAGTTCTGCGGCTCGACCATGCAGCCAAGCACCAAGGGTTGCAGTAGAAAAACCGTCCATTCCCTGAGCTAATAAACCACCGATCAATCCGGTCAACACATCACCGCTGCCGCCACTGGCAAGCCCATCATTCCCGCGAGAATTAATATTGACCCGACCATCGGGTGCAACAATAAGTGTGCGTGCCCCTTTCAGCAACAAAACAACTCCGTATTTAATTGCAAATTGTTGCGCAATCTCAAACCGATTCGCTTCAATCTCACCAACCGTCAAACCGGTAAGACGAGCCATTTCTCCAGGGTGTGGGGTCAGAATCAATGGTTGGCCACTGCGTCCCTGCAGACACTCAAGCTGTCCCGCCAGCAAATTTAAGCCGTCAGCATCAATAACCATGGGCACAGACGCAGAACTCAGCAGAAACCTGATCAACTCAGCCAGATCGGCACTTTGCCCCAATCCGGGACCGATGGCCAAAGCCTGACGTTCAACCAACAACTGTTCAATCTGCGGTTGTGCTTGAGAAGAAATCAACCCGTCCAGATCAGCAAGTGGATAGCTCATCGCTTCGGTCAGCTTCACCTCAATAATATCATGAACCGACGCCGGAGTTGCCACTGTCACCAATCCGCAGCCACTGCGGACCCCCGCATTAGCGGCCAGAGCAGCAGCCCCAGTTTTCCCGGGGGAACCGGCCAGCACTAACAGGTGCCCAAATTTACCTTTATGACCAACAGCTGAACGATTCGGAAGAAGGGCTTGAACTTCAGCTTCATCAAGTAGATGAACATGACTGGAAAATTTCTGCCGTCCAGTCATCGGAATCCCGATATCAACGACTTCAAGATCCCCAGCATACTCAGCACCCGGCTGACTGCCATGACCGATTTTGGCATGATCAAAAGTCACTGTCAGGTCGGCCTTCACTGCAATGCCATGGACTCGGCCGGTGGAACCATCAACCCCCGAAGGAATATCTACCGAAAATACCGGCGCAATCGACTGATTAATTAGAGTGATTGCTTCCGCCTGCAGTCCACGCACCTCAGCTTGTAATCCGGTACCAAATATTGCATCAACAATGAGTGTTGGCGCTGCCGCTGTGAAGCATTCCTCTAAGATCGAAATATCGTCAACAAAACAGATTGGAAGTCCCAACTTAAGGATGATATCCAGCATCACCCTGGCATCACCAGAGATAGACTCTTCCAGTCCAAGAACCAGTGTCGTCACCCGCCAACCGCGATCGGCAAGGATTCGCGCCATCACGTAGCCGTCGCCACCATTATTCCCTTTGCCTGCCAGCACCAGCACCGAACCTGGAAAATAATCGCTGAATTTATGCGTAAACAGATCACTACAAGCCCGCCCGGCATTTTCCATCAATACCACTCCGGGGATACCGAGCTGGCGGATCGCCTGTCGATCAAGGGCCATGACTTCATTGGCGGTGCAAAGTCGCATCAATCCTCCAAAATAACCGTGGCAACAGCATAATCACCATCGTGGGAATAACTGAGATGAGCTTTATTGGAACCACGTGCAGTCATCAACTCAGCTGCTCGACCTGAAATTTCAAGTGCAGGACAACCGAGGGAATCAAGCACCACACAGACCTGCTGCCAGGCAAGGCCATCGCGCAAACCAGTTCCCAAAGCTTTCAAAAAAGCTTCTTTTGCAGCAAATCGGGCGGCCAGATGCGGCGCAGGATCGCGTTTTTTCAGCGAATAGCACCGTTCCTCGTGACTAAAAATTCGTTCCAGCACTTTATTATCTGGATCGAGAAACTTTCGAAACCGTTCACTACGAGCTAAATCGGTCCCTATTCCGATGATTGCCAAAACTACCCTTTCGCCAGTTCTAGCATTTCCCGTACCGCTCTTTCCATCCCCACCAGAGCAGCACGTGAAACTATACTGTGGCCGATATTAAATTCCTCAATCCCCGACAAAGCGGCCAGTGGTTTAATATTGCGATAATCGATTCCATGTCCTGCATTTATCCCGAGACCCAGTCGGCGGGCTGCACTGATTGCCATCTCGATCCGCCGCAGTTGTTCCAACCGCTCACGTGCAGTCCGCACTTCACTGTACATTCCAGTATGGATTTCCATATGATCAGCACCAACTTTATGA
>JAQIBX010000051.1 GCA_027858895.1 Desulfuromusa sp.
GTGAGGCCGCTGCAATCAAACCCGTTGTTGCGATCCTCTCCACCCCAACGATAGGGAACACCAAGAAATCGCTGCGCGGTCAAAACCAGTTCCGAGCGTAAATCACCCTGGCCGCTGCGTTGAATCCTGGCGGCCGCATAATTTTCAGGGATAACAATAAAAAAGTTCCCGATGACCCCCTGCACTTGCAGACGTTCCGCTTCGCTACGGGCATCACGATATTTTGTATGGTTGCCAAAACGAACCTTATAGAGCTCCGATTCATGGCGAAAATAATAGGCATCAACACCACGCTGCGCTAACGATTGCTCCAGCCGTACCGCATTATCAAGCTGCTGAAAGGCTCCAACCTGAACCGAAAAACCCATTTTTGACAATGAGCCAGGAGAGGAAACTGTCCCTTCAAGAATTTCAGAAATTGGATCAGGGTCAGAAACAGACGGAGAAATTGGTCGCGAGGGAGGGGTACAGGAACAGAGGAGAGATAATATGATCCCGCCAAATAGCAGGGTAAAATATGGACGCATCGAGAACCACAACGTTGCTTAAAGTTAGAGTATGAGGCCTAGTGAGTAAAAAATCTATTCACGGATTAGACGTGTAAATACCACGACGTTCAAAACAGCTCAAAGGAGTTTGTTGCGCAAGGGTTTTGTAAAACAGATGAGCAAAATCAACAGACAAACAACAAAGTACCAGCTAAACCAGGGGAGAGAATCAACAAAGACAATATTCTTCAACGTTTCCTCAGCCACGGCTACCTGCCCAGAGCTGACTTGACCACGCAAATGTGCCAACAGAAGAGAATAGAGGATGCCGATGCCGCCATAACCCAGATTCAGAAACAGCCCCTTGAAACTAAGGACCGTCGCCCGTCGCTCAGAGCTGGTGGCCTGATTCAGATAATAGCTGAGAAAGAACCCCATCAGATAAAGATTACTGAACAAAAGCAGCGCCGGTAAAATGCCAAACGTTGGCCAGACGCGAGACATCCCGACCAGTCCCAGCAGGATCAAACCTGCCGTAAGCAGCAGGTTAAAGAGAGCTGAACGTCTTTCACTCAAGCGGCGGGCTATGCCGGGGATAAAAAATCCGAACAGTGCCAACACAGAACCCAGAACTCCAAACAAAGCTTCGGGAATTTCAATGATACGATAGTACTGACTGCCCATGGTTATGATCATCCGCACGACACTGTCGTAAAGCAGGCCAAACAGCATCAATCCCAGGACAAAAGGGGTCTTAAAAATCCAGCGCCCCGCCGCCCAGATAAGACGAAAAGAATCTTTGACCGCCTGACGCCTTTGGATACTTGCAACCCTTTCCATTCCGACAACTTCTCGCATCCGCAACGTTGTCAGCAAGGTCAGGACTGCGGTGATCAAGGTCAGGTAAATTGGCCAGCGCAAGGTCGTTTCGCGGGAGACCGCCATCCCCAGTCCCAACAGATCGGCCCCTTTCTGCATCAACTGTGGATCATAAATCACCCCACCCAGGGTCATGGCGATAATAAAACCAACCGATTGAACCTGAATCTGCCGTTCCAGCACCCGACCCCAATCGTCAATGTTTCCCTCTTTTTGTAAACTGTCATAGGCAAGCGCTTCATCGGCACCGCTGGCAGCTGCTTCGGCCATCCCACTCAGTATCCGGTTAAGGACAAAAACCCAGAACAGCAGGGTCAGGTTAGCGCGCGGAACAAAAGCCCAGATGGCGATTTCAATAACCATCAGAAATCCGGCAAAAACCAGCAGGTTCCGTCGTCCGATGGTATCGGCCAGCGCGCCGGACGGAATTTCACAAAGGACAATTGTGGCTGCCCAGACGACATTGAGGATGGCAAATTGTGAGAGCGTCAGACCAAAATCGAGAAACAGGATGGAAAAAACCGGATAGTAGAAACGAGCGTTGAACAACACCCGAAAAAGGATGAACATCCGCACATTGTGAATTTGAAAAGGGGAGTTGGTTTTCACTATCATGAAACTTTCAATTTCTAAGCATATTCAATTGAAAATGTTGGCGCAGCGTCCCCTGAAAAGATTTCACCACCTCTAGAGCTAGCTTCAAACGCCCCTTTTCAACTCGATCCAAGGAACCCGGCGAAATATAGTTGGTGATTTCTTGCCCCGCTGCTGCAGAATTAACCTGCCCACGTAGGCGCAGAAAAGTTAACAGATTGAAACTGGCTTCAATATCATTGACTTGTTCTTTACTGAGAAGCCCTTTCTCCTGCAAAATTGCTAATCGATCCAGGGTACTACCACCTAAGGCTCCGGCACTCAATGCAAGAATCTTAATCCCTTCGGTCAAGGCAAAAATGCCCGCTTTTTTAAGATCCAACATACCAAGACGAGTCCCGGATGATTCGACTTTGATCTGACCAAACATTCCAAGGGGCGGGGGGAAATGGCAGACATTTTGTGCCATCTTAGCCAGGAAGAGAGTATTTTCTTCTGCGACCTGTAAAATATATTCTTTTAACTGAGCTTCCAGAGATTCATCACCACAGAGAGTCCGCATATCAGAAAACATACTGAAATTAAGAATATTTTCACCGCTTGGTGAACTCACCCAACTTGCAATCACGCTTTTCCAATCCGCCAGACTACGCCGCCAGAATTCATTTCTTGCCATGATGCCACCCGGACATTCCGGGACTCCTATCTCGATCAGCGCATCAATCAATATTTGAGAAAATGCTTCAATATCAGCAATTTCATCGGGACTGGCATCATCTGCGATAATCATCGCGTTATCCTGATCGGTTTTCAGGGTTTGCTCCCGACGACCCTCACTGCCAAGAACCATAAAAGCACTTTTCTTCCCCATATCCGCGAAACGGCCCTGTTTCAACAAACCAATCAACTGCGATGCAATCTGGTCATTTATCAGTGAAATCATTTTTACCAGGTCGTTGGTGCGAACCCCGTTCCGACTGAGAAAAACCACCAGTTGTTCACTTTCATGGTGGATTTTTTTAAGATCAGCGATTGACTGTGCGTCATCAACAGATTGCAGTAGCCGTTGCGGAGAGCGATTCTGTAAACGAATGATGTCCGATTCATTGATCAGGCCGACCAGCTTGTAATGGGCATCAACAACACCAACCCGATGAATCCGGTTACGGGACATCTGGTAAAGGACTTCAAATAAAGTGTCGTCCTCATGCACAGAGATAACTGGTGTAGTCATCACCGCACTGACCTTGACCACCAACGGATCCAGCCCACCAGCAATGACTTTATTTCGCAAATCGCGATCAGTCAAAATACCAACCGGTTGACTGTTATCATCACAGGCAATTAAACTGGAGATTCCGTTTTTCCGCATCTCTTCAGCGGCAACCATCACGGTATCTTTTGTATTGCAGGTAATCAGTCGACGCTGATAATAATCCTTAACCGGTAGAAAAAAGGTGGTTTCCTCTGACATGTGCAACTCCCCTGGATGATTGTGGTGGTGGCAAGTGAAATTCTACACTTATGCTTGACCCTGTCAATTATTTCCGGTAAACACCCCCTCCTGCGGCCAAAAATTCTTGCAGACGCTTGACATGTATAAGGAAAACCCTATATATAGAATAAAACAAACAGGAGCCTATTATATGCTGAAAAATATCGTCCTCTTGATGGCCATTATCTTGCTGCTCGGCTGTTCACAAGAACAATCGGATCGACCGATAATCCAGTCGGCACCAACGGCCACACCATCAGCGTCAGAAACAAAAACAACCCAAAGTAATCCTGTAGTCGCTGAGCATCTGTTGGTCTTTTTCATCAATCCGGATGGTGGCCCCTGTCGGATGCAGGGAGACATTCTCTCCCAGATGTCCAACGAATTTAAAGGTAAGGTCCTGGTCAGGCCAGTCCAAACGACGATTAAAGCAGATATGAATATTTTCTCTGTTTATGGGATTCGTGCTCTGCCAACGCTTCTGTTAGCAGACTCCTCGGGGAAAGAAATTAAACGACTCCCACCTGGAGTCCATGCTGCAGAGACAATTCGCGAGCTGCTGAAGCAGATTCCGGGAGACTAACATGATGACACCTCTTGATCTGAGCATTGCGACCATGGCGATGACCATCTTTGCTGGAATCGCCAGTGTTGCCTCACCCTGTGTCCTGCCGGTTGTTCCAATTATTGTCACGGGAACCGAAACCGATCATAAACACCGCCCGTTATTGATTGTTCTTGGGTTAAGTCTAAGCTTCATGGCAATGGGGATGATAACCTCCCTGTTTGGCGGAGCTATTGCCGGAGTGATGCCGCTGCTTGAAAAGGGGGCGGGTCTTCTCATCCTCGTGTTCGGCCTGCTGATGCTGTTTGACATCAACCTGTTCAAGAGACTGACTCTGTTTTCTAATATTCAAAGTGGCAGCCGTGGACGTTGGTCAGGGCTGGTGATGGGTTTAACTTTGGGCCTGGTCTGGATTCCCTGTGTCGGGCCGATGCTGGCGGGGGTGCTGACTCTGGTCGCCACTGACGGCAGGCTCTCTACCGGTTTGATCTTATTGGCCTGCTATTCCCTCGGCTTTGCAATCCCCATGCTCCTTCTGGGCTACGCATCTCAATCGATGCGCCAGAAAATCAAGCAGGTCAATGCTCATCCACTCGTTATTCGACTGATCAGCAGTGGGTTGCTCATTGTCTTTGGTATTTTGATACTGACTAAGGGGATGATGGGACTTGGTGGGCTATTCTAATGTTGTAAAAACTTTTCAACCAGAAAATCTGCAACTTCAATCGAATCGTTCAAATTAAGAAGCGGTATTTCTAAATCAAGCTGGCCATCGCTGGCTACAGCGATATAATTCGGATTGTAACCGCCGTCACAACAGAGTAGCGATTCACCACGATCCTGCCGACAAATTTCTATTTTCGGCAGCGACCCGTGTTTGTTCCCTTCCACCAGAACCAGATCGACGGCTTGAAAATAATGGTTCAATAAAGCATCGATATCGGGTGGCTCTGTTTGAGTTTGCACAAATGCCAGTTTTCCCGCCGAGCAGATCATGGTTGCCTCGGCACCCGCCGCTGCCATCCGGTAACTGTCTTTGCCTGGCTGATCAATATCAAACTGATGTGAAACTGCCTTGAACGCACCAATTCGATAACCACGGGCTCGCAACTCAACAATCAACTTTTCTACGAGGGTGGTTTTTCCCGTTCCCGATTTAGCGACAAACGAGACAGCTTTAACTTGCCCCACATTTTTCATTGTTCAAATCCAGATAACTGGTCCCGATTCAACAACTGAACTTCGACCTGTTCACCGGTAGAAAGCTCGGTTTGTTCAGCGGACAGAACTGCAATCGCATTGGCTCTGATCATGGTACTGAGGATGCCGGTATTCTGATCGCCGGCGCTCTCCGCCACTAAACCCTCTGGAGTATTCTCTACTTTTACGCGCAGAAAACGGGTTTTACCGGTTTTGTTGCGCAGGGAACCCTTCACTGTCGCCCTGGTCAATGGTCGAATAACCTCGCGATGCCCCATCATTTTCAGCAATGCCGGTCTGACCAATTCTTCAAATCCAATCATGCTCGAAACCGGATTTCCCGGCAGGGAGAAAATCGGCTTGTTCCCTTTAAGGCCAAAAGCTGTCGGCCTACCCGGCTTGATCGCAACCTTCCAGAACAACCGCTTGACCCCGGCATTGTCCAGAATTTCACGCACCAGATCCCGATCACCGGTCGAAACTCCAGCGGAAGTGATCAACACATCGGCTTTAAGCCCCAAATTAATCATTTCAGTAAGGCTATCGCGGTTGTCCCGGGCAATACCAAGTAGCAATGGTGTCGCACCGATTTCCCTGACAGCCGCAGCGAGCGACCAGGAATTACTGTCGATAATCTGCCCCGCTGAAGGTATTTCTCCCGGTGCAACCAGTTCGTCACCAGTCGATAAAATTGCCACTTGTGGCTGCCGAACAACCGACGCCTGTAACCGGGAAAAAGAGGCCAGTAGATTGATTTCGGCCGGGCGGAGAAAAGTTCCCGCCGGAAGGATAGCTTCACCTGCAGCGATATCACTGCCACGGGAACGGATATAATCACCACCCCGCACTGCCCGTTTGATGATTATGATATTCCCCTCTAGTTCGGTATCTTCAATCGGCACGATGGCATCACAACCAACCGGAATCGGCGCCCCGGTCATAATTCTCACCGCAGCTCCGGGGCGGACAAAAACTCCATCGGCTACCGTTCCAGCAGGGAGATAGCCTTCAACCTGCAACCGAGCAAACGGCTGGCAGTCCACAGCTCTGACCGCAAAACCATCCATTTCCGAGTTGTCCCAACGAGGCAGATCCCAAGGAGCCCGGATTTCCTCGGCCAGGACCCGTCCAACCAAATGGAAAAGCTCAACCGACTCAGCTTCCAGTGGCGGTACATTTTCCAGAATTATATTTCTTGCAGCTTTAAAACTCTTGGCCATAAGCGTCTTCTTTACTCATAAAATTCATTTTTGCTGATTGCTTCTGCCTTGATCCGATCCAGCAATAAAGCCAGGGCCGGCTTGACATTCTCGCGAATATCACCTGCGACAATCAGAAACAGCAGATCATCACCAGGCTGCATCACCCCCGAGTGAGTTTCTACCACAACCTTAAAAACCCCCTCCATTCGCTCAATCGCACCACGAATTTGCTCAACTTTAACTGGGTCTGCAGTCACTTCAATCCGGCTGACTGGAGAATGATCACCACGCGACCAACCCCGCACCGTGCCATTATGAATCAAAACCATGCCGACATTTTCGGCAAACGCCGGATCCTGTTTCATCGTTGCGATTGTTTTGGAAATATCCATTTTATTCCTTTTTTGGGGAAGCAGGCAATCACAATCAGGCTGTAGGCTGTAGGCTGTAGGTGCTTAGGGCTTTAATACCTGATAGCCTTCAGCCTTCAGCCTGCACTCCACAGCCTGCACTCCACCGACCTACCCACCAATTTGTGCCATAGAAAATGGGGAATATTCGGACGTATGAGAATTCAAGGTATGACAGGCAGGTTTATCACTGACCAAGCGGCGTAATTCGCTGGCCACGGTATCCATGTTCCCCGGAATCAGAAGCGGTTTTAAATCGAAACCATGGTTGGAAAAAAGACAGGTTCTGACCGCCCCCGAAGAAGTGATACGGATGCGGTTACAGTCCTGACAAAAGTGCCCGGATAAGGGGGCAATCAACCCGATGCGTCCCTGTGCCCCGTCAATTGCAAATTCTTCCGCCGGACCCGCCAAAGCTCCCCGATCAACTGGATGGAGGGAATAATGGTCGTTCAAGCGCTGTAAAACTTCGGGACTGGAAACAACCAGCGAGCGCCAGTTTTTATCTTTCAGCGTCGGCATATATTCGATAAAACGCACCGTGCAATCGTGCTCCTGCGTCAGTCTGGCAAAGTCGAGGATTTCATTATCGTTAAGGCCGCGCATCACCACCATATTAATTTTGTACGGGATTCCGACTTTTTCGGCAGCAGCAATCCCAGCCAACACTTTGGCAAGCAGGTCACGGCGGGTCAATTGGGCAAATATGGCTGGCTGCAGCGAATCAAGGCTGATATTAAGACGCTGCACCCCCGCATCTTTCAGCGCTTGTGCCATCTCTGGCAGAAGCACCCCGTTGGTTGTCAGCACCAGCTGCTGCAACCCTGAAACCTTTGCCAGCTGTTGCAGGAATGAAATGATCCCGGTTCTGACTAAAGGTTCTCCACCCGTCACACGGATTTTTTCAATTCCAAGGGAAACAGCCGCCTTGGCAATCAGTAAAAATTGCTCATAGCTCAATATTTCAGCATGTCCCAGCTTATCGATCCCGTCAGCCGGCATACAATAAATACAGCGCATATTACAACGGCCGGTCACAGACAACCGCAAATAGTTAATTTTTCGGCCAAAATTATCGGATAAACGCATGAATCTTCGATCTCCACGACTGGTTTTTTAGAAATAAGAAAATCTTAGCATATATCTTCTTGTTGAAAAATATAAAGCTGTTATAATTTGTCAGCTGTACAAAAACCTTGAGGGGTGCTACTGATCTGCCACATACCTTATAAATCAGTAGATTCCCTTCATTCTGACTGCTGCAAAATCAATTCTTCAAGGAGGTCAAACTATGCAGAAGCTGATTCGCATCGAGCCGTCGAAGTGTATTGGTTGCAAAACCTGTGAGCTGTCATGTTCTTTTAAGCACACAGGGGAATTTGCTCCCAGTCGTTCACGTATCTACAACGAAGTTTTTCTCGATGAAGCCAAATTCATTACCGTCACCTGTATGCAATGTGATGATCCTTGGTGCGTCAAAGCTTGCCCCAAATCAGCCATCAGTAAAGAGATGCCATCCGGCGTCGTGCTTGTCGATAAAGATCGCTGTGTTGGTTGCCGAACCTGTGTCAGTGCCTGTCCTTTCGGGATGATCAAATATGTAGCCTCCTTGGGCAAAGTTGACAAATGCGATCTTTGCGGTGGGGATACCCCTGAATGTGTGGCTTTCTGTCCGACCGGATGTTTGTCTCTGGAGGAAGAGGACAAGCCGCTGCGGCAAAAAGTGCTGCGTTTCGTTAATGCAATGAAAGACGGGCAGATGGAGGCTTGATATGAGTAGATTTGATCTAAAAGGGTGGAGCGGAAAGCTGTTACGTGTCGATTTGACCGCCGGAACCTGTACCGATGAAGTTCTCAATGAACAATGGGCAAAAGAATACCTCGGTGGGCGCGGTTTAGGAACTAAATATTTTGTTGAAGAAGTCGCTGCCGATGTTGATCCATTTTCAGCCGAAAACAAACTGATCCTGGCAGCCGGGCCTCTGACTGGCACTTACGGGGCCGCTAATGGTCGCTACATGGTCATCACCAAGTCACCACAGACTGGCACAATCGCAAGTTCCAATTCTGGGGGTTACTTTCCTAGTGAACTTCGCTACGCCGGTTACGATATGATTATTTTTGAAGGCAAGGCTGAATATCCCTCTTATCTGCAAATTCATAATGATAAAGCTCAGCTGGTGGGTGCGGTTCATCTTTGGGGTAAGTCAACCAAAGAGACCGAAAATCTGATTCTTGCCGAATTCCACGGTGATGCCAAGATTGCCAGCATCGGCCCCGCTGGCGAAAATCTGGTCAGTTTTGCCGCGATTATCAATGATAAGCATCGTGCTGCCGGCCGAACCGGAATTGGCGCCGTTATGGGAAGTAAAAACCTCAAAGCGATAGCAGTCCGTGGTACCGGCGGAGTCAAGATTGCCGATCCAGCTGCATACCGCGAAGCAGCACTTGAAGCTTACGGCATGCTGAAGCAGAACCCCGTCTCTGGCCAAGGGCTCCCTGCACTTGGCACCCCGGTTCTGGTCAATGTGATTAACCAGCTCGGTGCTCTACCAACCCGGAATTTTCAGAAGGACACCTTTGACGGAGCCGAGTCAATTTCAGGTGAGGCGCTAGCTTCAACCTATCTGAAGCGAAACAAAGGGTGTATGGGCTGCATTATTGGCTGTGGTCGTGTCACCGGTTTAGCCGGGACTCGCTTTGGTGGTGATGGTGAAGGGCCTGAATATGAAACCCTTTTTGCTTTAGGGTCAGCATGCGGTGTCGATGATCTGGCTGCCATTACCAGGGCCAATTACATCTGCAATGAGTACGGCATGGATACCATCAGTGCAGGAGCCACAGTGGCTTGCGCCATGGAATTAGCTGAAAAAGGGTTGGTCAGCGAAGAAGAAATTGGGATGACTCTCGGTTTTGGTGATGCTGATGCGATGGTTAAGCTGGTTGAAATGACAGCTAAACGCGAAGGGTTCGGTGAAAAACTCGCCATGGGTTCCTATCGGCTGGCTGAAAGTTTCGGTGCTCCGGAGCTGTCGATGTCGGTGAAAAAGCTGGAATTCCCCGCCTACGACGCCCGTGGCATCCAGGGAATAGGCTTGAATTATGCGACCAGTAATCGTGGTGCCTGCCACGTTCGCGGCTACATGATTTCACCGGAAGTCCTTGGTTTGCCAGAAAAACTTGATCCTCAAGCAACCGAAGATAAAGCTGTCTGGACCAAGATTTTTCAGGACTTTACCGCTGCAGTCGATTCTTCCGGTGTTTGCTTGTTTACAACTTTTGCCATTGGCGCACCACAGTTTGCCAATTTCTGTACCGCTGCTACCGGAGCTGAGTTCACCGCAGAGACCTTGATGGAAATAGGTGAACGTATCTATAATATGGAGCGGGTTTTCAACCTGAAGGCCGGGATTGATGCCTCCCAGGATACGCTGCCGAAACGGCTGCTGGAAGAGCCAATCTCTGATGGCCCGCTCAAGGGTGAAGTCAGTAAGCTGGGTCAGATGCTACCCGAATATTATCAGGAACGAGGCTGGAGCGAAGGAGGAATTCCAACTGATGAAAGGCTTGAGGCTCTTGGCCTAGCTTAGCTACTAAGATAGTTATCACTCAATAATAATTATTCGCATAATAAGAAACCTGCGCTCCAGAATATGGACAGGGAGCGCAGGTTCCACTGAATACCTATTTAAACTTAATTTCTGGGGATGTTCTTATGGCTGAACACTATGACTTCGTCATTATTGGCAACAGTGCTGCAGGACTACAGGCGTTACGGACTTTACGGCATCACGACCGAAACTCCTCAATTGCCATCATTGATCGCGAAGATTGCCCCGCCTATTCACGGGTTTTGACCCCCTACTACATTGGTGGCCATATTCCCCGTGAGGGCCTTGATATTGTCGACAGAGCCTTTTACAAAAAGTTGGCTGTGACAACAGTTTTTGGCCAGTCGGTCATATCACTGAACCCTGAAGGACATTCCCTGCAATTAGCAAACGGTCTCAAGATTGGTTTTGGCAAGCTATTACTGGCTACTGGGGCAGAAGCAAGAACTATCGCTGTCTCCTCTGAGCGGGCGTGCGTATTGCGACATATAGCCGATGCGGAAAAGCTGGTCACTTTGCTGAAGGGGGCAAAGAGTGTCACCGCTATCGGTGCCGGGTTGGTCAGTTTGCCCTTACTGTCCCATGCATCTGAGCAGATTGAAAAACACTTGATAATCGGTTCTGATCGAGTTTTCAGTCGGGTTGTGGATACTGAAGCTGCCACAATCATCGAAGATCTACTGGAAGCCAAAGGCTTAAAAATTCACAAACAAGATGATATTGGTGAGATTATCGAGGCAGAACAATTGCAGCTGAAACTGCGATCGGGTAAGCAACTGACCAGTGATCTGCTGATTGTCGGCAAGGGTGTCGCCCCGAATACTCAGCTAGCGGTTGAAGCCGGACTTGAAGTTGCTGAGGGAGTTATTATAGATAAATTCTGCCGCAGTAATCACCCGGATATTTTTGTCGCTGGCGATGCTGCTGAGGGAGCAGACTTTATCAGTGGCGAAGCAACAATCCAAGGGAACTGGATGACAGCTGTAGAGCAAGGAGAAAATGCCGCTCTTAATATGCTTGGCAGAGAATGTCCATATCAAGGAAGCCTGAAAAACAACATTACTCAAATTTTTGGCATTGACGTCGCCACCATCGGCCATTACCAGGATGATGCCAGGGAAATTATCAGTAGCTGGAATGCTGCAACCGGGCGCTTCCGTAAGGTATTTTTAGATGAGCA
>JAQIBX010000155.1 GCA_027858895.1 Desulfuromusa sp.
AATCATACTGGCGCACATAAGATCAATCATTGTTTGGGCGAAGCACTGCTGGCTAAACATATGGGGAAAACCAAGGTGTTGGCTGAAACGGGTGCGGGACAGCATGGCGTGGCTCTGGCTACAGCATGTGCACTGCTGGGTATCGAGTGTGAAATTCATATGGGGGAAATCGATATCAAAAAAGAGCATCCCAATGTCACCAAAATGAAAATCCTGGGTTGTAAGCTGGTTCCTGTCAGTCGTGGCACCAGAACCCTGAAAGATGCTGTTGACAGCGCCTTTGAAGAATACTTGAAAGATCCAGTTAACTTTTTCTATGCCATCGGTTCGGTGGTTGGACCGCACCCATTTCCAAAAATGGTACGTGATTTCCAGACTGTTGTTGGTATCGAAGCGCGCGAACAGTTTCAGGCCAAAGAGGGACGCCTCCCCGATTATCTGATGGCCTGTGTTGGGGGTGGTTCCAATGCCATGGGTCTGTTCACCGCTTTTCTGGATGATAAAGACGTTAAAATGATTGGAGTAGAGTCTGCGGGCAAGGGTCTGGATACTCCGGATCATGCCGCAACTCTGACTTTGGGGAGCAAGGGCTCTCTTCATGGATTTGAATGCTATAATTTGCAGGATAACGAAGGGAATCCGTTACCAGTTTATTCTATTGCCTCTGGTTTGGATTACCCCGGAGTTGGTCCGCAACATTGTTACCTGAAGGACATTGAGCGGGTACAATATGAGACGATCGATGACAAAGAATGCCTGGATGCCTTTATGAAGTTATCCCGCCTGGAAGGGATTATTCCTGCTTTAGAAAGTGCCCACGCTGTTGCTTATGCGATGAAGCTTGCAAAGAAATTGCCAAAAGAGCAGACGATTCTGATCAACCTGTCTGGTCGCGGTGATAAAGACGCCGATTTTGTCGCCGAATATTTGTCACTTTAACCTTTTGAGGAACAAATTTGAGGCAGGCTGATGATGCGTTTTTCCCAGATAGACGTTCGCACTGAGGATAACAAAACCATTGTCGGGCGGATGTTCGTTCCAGAAGGTGAGCTGATTGCCGCAGTCTTGATTGTTCCGGGGATGGGGGTGCAGCAGCGCTATTACGCAGCTTTTGCCGAATGGCTGAGCGAGCAGGGATATCTGGTTGCCACTTTTGATTATCGCGGTATCGGCTTGTCCCTCTCCGGGCGTTTGCGGGATTTTCAAACCAATATAATAGACTGGATGCGGTTTGATAGTGCAGCGATGGTCAAAGCGGTTGTTGATGTTGCGGGTGGAAAACCCCTCTATTGGATTGGGCACAGCCTGGGCGGGCAGCTTTTTCCATTTATGCCTGATCAGTCGTATGTGGATAAAATGGTCACTGTGGCATCTGGGAGTGGCTACTGGCGTGACGCTCCACCGAGACTTCGACGAGTCTCCTGGTATTTGTGGTACTTGATGGTGCCACTGTCATTGCGACTGTTCGGGTATTTTCCTGGCAAGCGACTGCGCAAGGTCGGTGATTTGCCACATGATGTCATGACGCAGTGGCGGCGCTGGTGCCTTAATCCTGATTATGTTGTTGGTGTGGAAGGTGAACAGACTCGACAGTTATACTCCAATGTAACAATTCCGATAACCTCTCTGTCTTTTACTGACGATGAATATATGTCTGCACGCAATATTGAATCTCTGCATGAATTTTATTCGTCAGCTCCACGAACGATGAAAAGGATCAGTCCCAGTGAGATCAGTGTAGAAAAGATCGGGCATTTTGGTTTTTTCCGGTCACAATTCAAAGAGACTCTTTGGGAGAAATATCTGCTTCCTGAATTGTCTTGATCTGTGTGCTTCATTGGTTTCCGGTCTTGTATTCGATGCGAAACGGACGGAAAATTTAGAAATAAGAGCTCTCTGAGTATGATATCAGCAAGCCTTGACCACCATCAAGGTGATGTCATCATCCCGGGACTGGTCACCTCTGAAACTGTCCAGCGCTGTGATCAGTTGTTTGGCGATGCTGTCAGCACTGGCTTCTGCATGCCGAATCAATAGTTCATGAACCCTTTCGGTGCCGAACATCTCTCCATCCATGTTGCGTGCTTCCCAAATTCCGTCAGTGCCGATTAACAGGATCTCTCCTGGTATAAACTTTGTGATCGGGCCCATTTCATACGGAGTGCCTTTAATAATCCCCAAAGGAATTCCCGAGCTGTAAAGTTCTTTCACCTGTCCATCTGTTTGATAGAAAAAAAATGGCGCATGGCCTGCTGATATCCAGGCCAGGGATCGATCTTCTGGATTGAGGACACCATAAAACATGGTCATGAAATAGGCATCAGCAGTCCCCCTGCAGAGATAATCATTGAGCTCACTAGTCAGTGTTTCAAGGTTAGATCCGTGACGGTCAACCAGGGAGTGGAGAACCCCACGGGCAGTCGCCATCACCAGTGCAGTTCCAATGCCGTGGCCGGAAACATCGCCGACCGCTAGACCGAACTTCTGCTGCCCAGAACTTTTTAATTCAATATAGTCGAAATAATCGCCACCGGTTTCATCACAGTAGAGACTGAGTGCTGCTAGATCAAAGTTGGGACAGATAGGTGCTGAATCGGGTAGTAGCTGTTGTTGGATCTCTTTGGCTAATGCCAAGGATTGTTTCATCTGCTCTCGTTCTTTCAACCTGCTCCCCAACCCGTTAAAAATATGACCAAGATTTTCCAACTCGTCGCCGGTGTGAATTTCAACTTTGGCATCAAAGTTTCCTTCAGATAGCTGGTTTGCTGCCGTAGCCAATTGCATAACCGGCTGGGTGACTTTGCGGGAACGAATAATTGCTAACAAAATGGCAGCAGCGACAACAAAAACTGTCAGTGCTGCACTGATTTTGAGACTTAAGGATATTTGTTGATTGACATATTTTTCTGCAATGACCGCTTGGGTAATAATTTGTTGATAGGGGACAATAACCAGCGGAAATGGTTCATCTGCGATTCGAGAACCGTAGGCCCAAAGAGATTCCTCCCCCTGATAGGTAATTTTTCTGACAGCGGAAGTTCCATTAATGAGGTCATGCTGAATTTCTTGCAATTGTGGGTCGGTCATATCCAGATATTCATGCTCAACTGGCATCCGCCAATCTAAAGAATAGTCTTCGCTCCGGTTACGGAGTAGGACTTCCAGCTGTTGCATTGGATCAGGTGCGTCTTCATGGTAAATAAGAACCATACTTTTAGCGTCATCGACCCATTCAGCCGGGATACTCCAATCAGCAAAGAATTGTCGGTAGTCGATATCCAGGGCTGTGACCCCTGCTAATTTGCCATCAGCAGCATAAATTGGTCTTGCCAGGGTCAAGATCAGGGTGCCAGTTGTCAAATCCGTCAGAATCTGTTGGATTGGCTCCCCTTTGGCGACTGCGTCCTTATACCACTGGCGTTGCCGTGGGTCGTAGGAGTCCGGGTAGCCCCCTTTGCCGGGATAACTGGAGTGGATTCCAGATTCCAGTGCGGTGTATTGCCAGAGAAACAGGTCGGGTTGGATATTGTGTAAGGTCTTGTAGACGTCAGGCATGCTGCTCATTTGCTTGAGTTCTTCAGCAACCTCGAGCGGCTTTCTCCCTTGAGCTAGAAAAATAACTTGCTGGGAATAGGACACTGGGATCGGTATCAGCTTCCCACCTTTAGTCAGGCGTTGGCGTTTTTCCGTCTCTATCAGATCTTCTGGGCGATTCTGTGGGGAGGCATAGTCAGTAGAAAAAAAGATTGGTTGGGGGTATTCGGGAGCGGCAGAAGATAATCTGCATTCAACCGCCTGTGCCTGAATCTGCAGAGCCAGCAACCCCATTGCTTTATCCCGCTTAAGGATTCGACCAAAGTCATCGACTAAGGTATGGAGGAGGGTTGTTGCACTACTATTAAGTAGAACGTGGGTATCGCTGGCAAGTTTGTTGCCAAAATGGAGCATTGAGCCCCGTTGGAAAAGAAAACTTAGACTCAAAGGGAGTAAGGTGATCGTTAATAGCAGGATCAAAAGCCTGGTGCGAAACTTCATAGGGTTCCCATGGTTTTTTCTTTTCCCACATAAAAAACTATCTTCTGTCTAAGCATAGCAGCTTTGAAACAGAGTAAAAGTCTAATCAATTATTTTCTATTCTTCCAGCCAGCTCAGGATAGCTGCTTGTTCAGTTTTCCATTGGGCATCAAGGCGTAAGTTGAGAAAAGTTTTCAGCAAACTGTCAAACATCTGTTCGCCTTCTTCAATCGCGGCAAGTTTGGTGAAAAAAGCTGCTTCTGCTTCCGCCAAGGGATCATCGTTTGGGTCTTTTTCCGGGCGGATCATAGGGGTGCGGTAGCTGCCGAACTGGAAGCGTTCACCCTTTAACGTCAGTTTCCAACCATCATCCTCATTCTGCTGTAAATGAATTGTCGCTTCTTCAATCAGTTTCCCTTGCCGCAGGGCCGCTCTGACTTCCAGATATTGATCCTGTGGGCCGGCGACGACAATTTTTTGCACCCCTTCTTGCCCACCACCGATCAACACCAAACGGTTGTCAAGAAAGGCAGTAAAGGGCTGCTTTTCAAGGAGTGGTCCGGAAGTTGTGACTTGATAACGGGAGTCTGAATTGAGGGTGCGATAAAACAGCCACTGTAGAAAATCAATTCCAAGCCAACGGTTGGCTTCTATTTGTTCCAGGATGTTTTCAGTTTGCGCTTTATTCGCTTGCTGTAGTGGTTCTTGTAGTAGTTCAGGAAGGACTTGTGCAGCTCGTGCCAGCGGATGAAACAATTGCAGTCGCAGGTCTGGAAAAGTCTGATGAAATAATCCCTGGAAACTGTCAATTGTATTCTGACCGAGGGAACAGAAACGAATCAGTTGCCGATCGGTATCCCAGATTACATCATAAAACGATGGTGTCGGTAATGTCCGTGCCAGAAGTGAGCTGCGTGCCTGATCGCGAATCTGTTCTTTTTCCCCTTTTGGGACGTAGTTCAGGGTCGGCTGTTCTGCCAGGAATTTTTCGCTCAGTTGAATCACTTGTCGTTTTAGCAGTGCCGCGGGGATTCGGCGACGATCTTGACGTAAACTAAAGTACAAATAGTGGTCGCGCCAACAGCAGTTTGGAGAGGTGAAATCGCTGCAATCGTAATCATCCAGCTGAACCCAGCCGGTTGATAGTTCATCGGCAGACTGTTCGATGGAACGGAACCCTTCTGTCGCCAGTTTTTCCTGTAGATCTTGATATTTTTCTTGAGGATTGAGTGAACCAGTCACTTGAAAATAACAAATACTGGCGGATGTAGCCAGAAAGCCCATGGGATCTCCTTTAAGACATGTGAGGGTCTGAGAGTCGCGAATTCAGTAAGAAGGTGCCTGTTTAGCTGTGGTGAAAATAATAATAATGACTATTGAACCCATTGCGGAAGGTTTGGTTGTGTTCGGCGAGTTGCAAGAGTAATTGATTGAGTGTTGCTTCGTTAAAATAACCCTGCTCAACAAAATATTGGCCCATCTGTTTTTGTTGGCTTCGCTGGTGAAAGAGGAGGGTACGAACCTGTCGTTGGTTGAGTAGCCCAAGGTGTTCTGCACGTTCACCAAACTTACGGAAGCCGCTGCGATGGTGAATGATTTGTTGAATGTTTCCTTCATTGAGCCAGCCCCAGCGCCGGGCGATCATACCCAGAGCGGGACGCTGCTGCCTTTGCCAGGTTATTACCGCGATCATGGCATGAAATGGGATGACTCCCAAATAGTAGAGAAATAGACCGAACTGCAGTGGTCGAGTCGGGAGTGGACCGCGTCGTTGCTGCTGATCGGGTGGGGCTTGAGGTCGTTGCTTTGCTGGGGTGTATGTAGAATAGCTGCAAGAAAAATTTGCAGAGGAAAACAGATTTCGTTGTTTGAGATAAGTCAGAACCGTTTGATGTGCCTGATTAAGGTCCTGGAACATGCGATGCTGTTTTGTGCGGGTATCGCCAGAAGAAACTGCAAAGCGATCAGGGTGGGTTGTTTTAGCCCTCTTACGATAGGCTGAGCGTACACCCGCTGGTTGCAGATAAAACAAGAAGTCCCTGTCTAGCTGAAGTTTAGAGCCAAACAAGGTTCGGCACGCTCGAAAAACTTCTGTGTCTGTCACCTGTGTCATTATGTTTTCCTGGCTGATAGCTGGTCGGACGATTATCAGGTTTTATAGCCTAGAATGTGCTTGATGTCTATCCTGAAACTCTGGATGAATGCGGGTGAATTACTCATTTTCCTTTAGCGATAAACGTGTCAATTCGTTGCTGATCTTCACTCAGGATATTACTAAAACGCATCCCGGCTGTGAGCACTGATTCGTCCTGCATGCAGATCCAGACAACTTCAGCAATTGCGCAGACTGGGGGGTTTCCATCTTCCAGATTGATAAGAATCAGGCAGAGTTCCCCTTGGTCAGCTGGTGGTTTGATGGAAAATCGCATTCCTCCAGAACTGATATTAACCCGACACGACTTGAAGCCATCAAAGACAAGCGGGGCTTCCGGGCTGTGAAGAGCTTCAAGATTTTTCTCCCAGATCTCTCGCATCGTTTGCAGAGTTTTTGCTGCTCGACTGAAGCGGATGGGAAGTTGACAATCGAAACGCTGGCTGATGCGCCGTTGGAACATTTCTAAATCAGGGTTGAGTTGCAGGGTGAACTTCTCCCCGTCAATTTTTTCTTTAAAGCTTCCGGTGGTTCGTACTCCTAACCCCATAGCTTCGGTACTGATCTCAAAGGAAAGCCCTTCACTAAAGGGGTATTGGTCAACTGCATTTGCACCATAAGGTAGGGATAGGAGAAGTGAATCTTCCTCCAGAGAAACAACAAATACCGTCAAAAACTCTGTGCGACCTTTTTGCTCTGTGTCATTCTGTGCTTTGAGCAGAAGCTGCTGACCCGATTTAAAATAGCGTTGATAGTTCATTCTGTTAATCCCATTTTATGTTGTTGATACAGGTTGATCCTGCTTATTTTATAATTTTTCACAGATAAGAACAAACCAATAATTTGAAATCGTGAAAATAAATTTAAAATAGAAGAAAAAGTTAAAAATCTTAACAACTTAACGTAAATTTGTTATTTTCTCTTCCGGAGGTACTGATGCAGAAACAGAAAAATCTCTATTTTGTGGTGTCCGCGCCCGGGCTTGAAAATATCTGTGCTAAAGAATTAATTAATCTTGGCATTCAACCGATCAACATAATCCGTGGCGGTGTTGAATTTGAGGGTGGCCTGCAGGAACTTTATCTTGCCAACTTATGGCTGCGTAGTGCCTCGCGGATCTTGGTTCGCTTGGGAGAGGTAGCAGCACGCGATTTCCCGATCCTGTTTCAGCGCTTGGCACGGTTGCCATGGGGACGCTTTGTCAAGCCGGGGCAGGCCTATGAAATTCGGGTTGTCAGTCGCGGGTCTCGATTAATACACACTGGTCGGATTGCGGAAGTGTGCGAGGCCGCTATGACCAAAGTTCTGGGTGAGAAAAATGGGGAATCGGAGCTGCGGCAGAAGATTTTCCTCCGAATGAATGATAATCGTTGTCAGGTTTCTATCGATAGTTCTGGGGAAAATCTGCATCGTCGTGGTTATCGGCAAGCGAGAGTTGCGGCACCATTACGGGAAACTCTGGCAGCTGGTTGTTTGTTGGCTTGTAACTATGACGGCTCATCCCCTCTGCTTGATATGATGACAGGCTCGGGAACCTTTGCTATAGAGGCGGCATTGATTGCATTACACAGGGCTCCGGGAATGGCGCGTGATTTTGCCTTTATGAATTGGCCTAAATATCGTTCGGGATTATGGCAGCAGCTGTTGATAGAGGCAAAGCGGGAAGAAAAATCGACAATTCCTGCCCCAATTTTAGCGGTTGACAATAATCCGAAAGCGATTGCGGCGGTACAGAAAAATTTAGAGGAAATTGGCCTGGATGGGTTGATTCAACTGTCGTGTGGCAATATGCAGCAGCTTCAACCGCAGTTTCCAAACGGGCTGATGATCTGTAACCCTCCTTATGGGGAACGCCTCGGTAAAAATGCGAGTTTAAAATCTCTGTACCACGATTTAGGCAGGGTTTATGGAGAAACTTTTGCCGACTGGCAGGGGGTTATAATTTGCCCGGAGTCCGAACTTATAAAAACAACCGGCATTTCCTTTTCTCCATTACTTCGTTTTGCAAACGGTGGAATTAAGGTCGCTTTGCTTGAAAAGTCTTGACTTGTCCTGGGGTCAGAAGGTATAAGTGCCAGCTCTTGTGGAGGGGACTCCGCAAAGATAGCAAAGAAAGCGGGGTGATTGTCAGTGGAAATCACTGTTATTGATGGTAACGTCGAAAAAGCGATTAAAGTTCTCAAGCGTAAGTTACAGCAAGAAGGTCTTTTTCGTGAAATGAAACAACGTAAATTTTACGAGAAGCCAAGTATTAAGCGAAAACGTAAAGAGAAAGAAGCCCAGCGTCGTTTACGTAAGAAGCAACGTGCGATGAAGCGGTTTAACTAAGCTGCTTGTATATTAATGATAAAAACAATGAAAAAAAGCCGATCCGGGTTCCGGGTCGGCTTTTTTTTAGGCTATTTTGTTTTGTCCGGAGACCTAACAGGTTTTATTCCGGATCACAGTGATCAATAAGAGATAAGAGCTGTGCTTCATCAAAGTAGTGATAATGAAACTCAAATTTATAGTTAAGGGCCTTGATATAAACTTCATTGCTGATTCGCTTTGCTTTCCAGTTGAATTCTAATAACGCAATTTCTTCAAGCATCTTCTTGTGCTCATCAATATGGATGATCGTCAGAGATTTTCCGACTTTCTCCATGGTTCGCTCTTCAAGTTCAAGCTGCCGCGCAATTGCTTCGGCTATTCTTTCAAGCTGTCCGGTAGATTTTTCCCCGACTGTCGTTTCCTTTAACCCCTCTTTCAAAGAAATAGCCCTGGAATTTAGGATCGCTAGATTGGCATTTGCAGAAGCTGAAATATGAGACATCGCCTTCCCCCACCTTGTAAATGTTGAATGTATTGATTTCTGTTGATCCACTGCTCTGAGCGAAATACATGCCATAAACAGATTGAAGGTCTGTCTGTAAAAATTCTAAAAGTTAATCCGTTGAAAATAATGAGAAAAATTAGCATTATATTTAATGAAGGAGGGGAGTATAATTAATAAATATTATTATTTTTTGTTGGACGGATGGTCATTTCCCGATGTCGGGTAGGCAAATGCCCCACAAAAAAAGCGGGCACCCCACAAGGAAAGCCCGCTTTTAATTTAAAAGTGTCGCTGTAAATTTATTTAGGCCAGTGACCGAGATTCATTCCAGACACTTTTTCAACAATTCGTACCACTTGATGACTGTAACCATATTCGTTGTCGTACCAGACATAAAGGACACAATGATTGTCTTGAACGATAGTGGCCAATGAATCGACGATTCCAGCGTAGAATGAACCAACCATGTCAGTAGAAACTGCCTCAGGCGAATTGGTAAAGTCGATTTGATCTTGTAACGGTGAGTCCAGAGACATGTTGCGCAGGTAGTTGTTCAATTCTTCGACGTTGGTTGCTTGAGTCAATGTCAGGTTGAGAATCGCCAGTGAAACGTTCGGTGTGGGAACCCGGATCGCATTTCCGGTCAGTTTTCCAGCAAGTTCCGGCAAAGTCTTGGCAACTGCTTTAGCTGCACCGGTTTCGGTAATCACCATGTTCAACGGGGCACTGCGACCGCGCCGTGCTTTATTATGGTAGTTGTCGATCAAATTCTGGTCATTGGTATAACTGTGGCAAGTTTCAATATGCCCTGATTTGATGCCGAACTTATCGTTGATTGCCTTCAGCATTGGAACAATCGCGTTGGTAGTACAACTGGCTGCCGACAGGATTCGTTCCTCAGCTTCAAGCAGTTCATTATTGACTCCATAAACCACATTGGGAATATCTCCCTTTCCCGGGGCGGTCAACAGAACCTGGGACGCTCCCTTGGTTTTGAGATGCCTTCCCAGCCCTTCGCGATCTCGCCATTTTCCGGTGTTGTCGATGACGATCGCATTCTCTATTTCGTATTTGCTGTAATCGACATCCTCGGGGCTATCGGCATAAATAATCCGGATCATATTGCCGTTGGCAATAATGGCATTTTCTTCTTTATCGATTCTGATGTTTCCATTGAAATGACCGTGAACCGAGTCTCGGCGGAGTAAGCTGGCACGCTTAGCCAGATCATCTTCACTTCCTTTGCGGACGACTGCTGCCCGCAGTCGGAGTTTGTTACCGCCACCAACCTGTTCAATAAGAATTCTAGCGACCAGGCGACCAATGCGGCCGAAACCGTAAAGAACAACATCACGGGGTTCATTTAATTGGTGGCTTTTCCCCGTATTCAGATCATTAAGTTGTTCGGCAACGAAACTTTTTATGGAGCCGTTATCTTGTTGTTGATAACGCATGACCAGTTTGGCCAGATCGACTTTGCCGGGAGCAAGATCCATTTCAACCATGGCTTGCAGTATCGGGTAGGTATCTTTGACCCAGATTTCTTGTTTGATGATTTGCCGGGCAAAGCGGTGTGCCCGTAAAATATCGATGGTTGGTTGGTTGACCAGAGTGCGGTCAAAGACGGTACAAATCACCTCTTGATCTCGATAAAGTTTTCCTATCAGCGGGGCCATTGCTTCGGCGATAGCTTCGCGCTCTTTCCATTCTTTGAAATACTCGTCAGTTTTTGTGTCAACCATATTGAGCCAACCCTTTCGTAGTATGCCAGTGTAAGCAGAATAACGGGGATTTTATCTTTCCGTGCCCTTGAAACCTGCGTATACTAATTTAACTCAACTGCTTTTGCAACTCTCTTTCCGTAGAGAACTAATTGCCATTTTATCCAACAGTTGCTGGACAATTACGGAGTGGGTTGATAAAAATAGCTGTCGTATTTAGTTTGAAACGAAAAATTGGCTTATCTGGGTAATGAGTTCTATCCGCAATTATCATGGAGGAATAAACGATGGGTGATGCAATCAGTTACAAAGATCTGGGGTTGGTAAATTCGCGGGAATTATTTCGCAAGGCGGTTGATGGCGGGTATGCTATCCCGGCCTATAATTTTAATAATCTGGAACAGCTGCAGGCAATTATTACCGCCTGTGTGGAAACTCGTTCGCCAGTGATTCTACAAATCAGTAAGGGGGCACGTAATTACGCCAACGAAACCATGCTGCGTTATATGGCCAAGGGCGCGGTCGAAATGGCTAAAGAGATGGGTGGAGATATCCCGATCGTCCTCCATCTGGACCATGGCGATTCTTTTGAGCTGTGTAAAAATTGTATCGATTCCGGATTTTCATCCATCATGATCGATGGGTCTCATCTCCCCTACGATGAAAATGTTGCTTTGACCCGTCAGGTTGTTGAATATGCCCATACTCATGATGTGACTGTTGAGGGTGAGCTTGGTGTACTTGCCGGGATCGAGGATGAGGTGGTTGCAGAAAAATCGACCTATACTCAGCCTGAAGAGGTGGAAGACTTTGTGAAAAAAACCGGTGTCGACTCTTTGGCAATTTCCATTGGTACCAGTCATGGTGCGTATAAATTTAAACTCAAGGAAGGGGAGTCGGTGCCACCACTCCGGTTTGATATTCTCGAAGAGTGTGAAAAGCGGATTCCCGGGTTTCCGATTGTGCTGCATGGGGCCTCCAGTGTTATTCCTGAGTATGTTGCATTGATCAACCAGTATGGTGGGAAGATGGACGGGGCTGTTGGTGTCCCCGAAGATCAGTTACGTAAGGCTGCAGCCAGTGCCGTTTGTAAGATCAATATCGATTCTGATGGCCGCCTCGCAGTCACAGCGAAAATCCGTGAATACCTGGCTAACGATCCTGGTGAATTTGATCCACGCAAGTATCTCGGTGCTGCCCGTAAGGAACTGATCAGCCTGATTAAACATAAGAATGAGGCTGTTGTCGGGAGTGCCGGTAAGGCTTGATCCGTTTTGATCAAAGAACTAAAAAAAACGCTGCCTTCCATTTGTAGCGGTCGTTTTTTAATCTGTGGCTGAAGACTGGATAAGTCTTCAGCCACATGACTTAAAACGTAATAACCTGATAACCATCTTTGATGAAGTTTGAAATGTAATCGCCGACGTAAACAACATTAGCTCCCTTTTCTATCAACGTAGGGGTAATTCCCATGTCATCAGCCACAAACTTACAGTAAGCAGTATTGTTGTTCTGCAACAATTCAAATGTTTCCGGGTGCTCCAACATGAGTCGCTCACTTTCACCAAATACGACGAATTGAACATCATCTACCCAGCCGTGCTTTCTTGCATTTGTGCCGTAAATAATCCCCGGTTGTAATTTTTCAAGATCTCCGGAAGCCAACCAGATGAGAACTTTTGCCATGATATGCTCCTGTTATTTGATGGTGATAAAACGTTTCTGCTCAGTGTAGTGCGACCAAATAGAGTCAATGCGAGAAATATCTGCTTTTGCGGCAGTTAATAGCTCAAGCTTGCGGCGCGGTAGGTTAGTCAGCGGTGAAACATATATCACCATAACTGGCTCGGACTGAACCTTTTGAGTTATCACTATCGGTCATAATGGCAATGGCCTGAATTTTTTTTATCTCTTCACCAAAGAGTTGCTTTAGATCTTCGTAGATATTTCGTTTTTCTTGATACCAGGTATTTGTGTTGTCCTCAGGCGAGCGAACTGCCATGAGAATTGCGTTATTTTCGGCAAATGCGCTGGGCCAGGTTGCCCCCTTCTTTTCCGCGGAAGACCAGACATAATTGATCGCTTTGGTTTTCCAGAACGCTAGCCCCCCTTTAACAATAATGTAGATACGTGCTGCATAGTCATCACCGTTTTTGGTTCTTTCTGCCAAAGGGGGATGCCCTGTTTCAACTTTCCATTGCCAATTGAGGTAGGGATGGGTTGTCAGGTCGACGGACATCTCTTTGAATAGCCCGGAGGCCGCAGCGATTGCTTCTGCGTGGAGCACAGTTTGACCATCCTCTGTTATCAGCTGGTAGCTGGTTTGATTGACAAACTCCTTTTCGACCCAGCCATCAAGATTGTTTTCGGAAAAACGTCCTATCTGGATCGGAGCAAGGGGATTTGTTTGTTCTGCAGCAGCAGCTAGCGGCGAAAAGAACAGGGAGAATATCAATAATAAGGAGGGACCCGAGTGTCTCATTCGCTTTTGACCAATAATGGTATTCATAGCTTTCGTCCTTTTTCAATAATATCGCAAAAGCGGGGATCGCCTGTGAGCGTACTTAAGTCCTCTGGTCGATCAATATCACTCAACATGGGTAGCTCCGCGATTCGGAGACCGAGATGAGTGGCTATCTCCCGGGTTTGTCCATAGACCCGCTCAGTTCCCCAGTCAATGTCGGCAAATAGCTCAGGGTAGAAGGATTTCAGTCCGATGAGGTAATAGCCACCATCGGCGGCCGGGCCAAGAACAATATCGTGATTGCCAAGGCTTGCATGGGCTTGCTGGAGAATAGCGGAAGATAGGTCGGGGACGTCGGTACCAAAACCGATGGCGGCTATGGAGTGATCGGCGGCATGTTCAAGGGTTGTTTGAAAGGCATTCTGCATCCGTTGACCCAGGTTGCCTGAAGGTTGAGCTTTATACTGTAGATCAGGACCGAGCCAGGCACGAAAATCTCTTAACTGTGCTCCGGTGTAGTGCACCGTGACTCTGTCTCTATTTTCGGGACTTGCCTCATATGTGGATCGGGCAATGTTTACAACCGACTCGGTCATGCGCCGATGCAGTTGCGCAGCACCTTCAGGCCCCAAAGCCGGGATGAGCCTGGTCTTGGCCTCTCCAGGAACAGGATATTTGCTAAAAATCAACAGCCTGGAATCTAAGTGCATGAAATCGCCGTCGTAGTGTTCACCGATTTAAGGTTGAGAAAAATGAATTGTCTTGGTTAATGACTCATTGTTTCGTTGCAGAGACAGCTCAGCCTTTTCTCCGCTGTTTTTTTGCTGTAACTCATAGATCAAATCGAAAGGTTGATCCAGGGGCTGATTGTCAATTTGAGTCAGAATATCCCCTTCCCGTAAATCTTGCTGCTCTGCAATTGATCCGGGAACTATTCCTTTGATAAGTAGACCACCCTCTGTTTTATCCAGCATGATGCCCAGTTTAACTCCCGGGTTCGGCAGGTCTTCATACTCAGTAAAGGTGAGAAAGTGGTAGGGGGGCATCGGATAGTTTGGTTTGATGACGTCCATCAGTCGATCCTGCTTGTCTTCCGGGATGTCCAACTCAGTTGAGCCGACCAGCAGATAGCTGACGGGAATGCGGTGGAACAGGCGACGGGGAATGCCAAATCCGTAGCGAACATGATTACCTCCAGCGATAACCAGTATCTGTCGATCTTTTCCGTTGTTGTTGAGATAATTTGCCAGGTTTTGCGCCATGGTTTCATCCCAGAGGGTCTGGACGCGCTGAAAGCCATCGAGCATGGATTGCCCCATTTTGTGGTCACTGAAAATGGCTTGAACCATTGCTTCCTGATAGGGGTCGCTATGATTCATCTCGGGGAGTTGTTGCTGCTCTTCATCGGACAGTTCGGCCAGCGGAGTTCGAGCCACTTTTTGTTTGAGGCTATTGTCTGCATTGAGAGCCAGGATCGGAATCTTATGCTCGCGGCAGTAGCTGAGCAAGGGGCGATAGAAGGCAAAGTTCATCCGCCAGTTCTGATACCAGTCTACCCGCTGTAAAAACTCTTTCTCGGACAGTTTGCCACCAATCCAGAGATCCAGAACCGGTTGTTGTGACGGGGTGAACATCTCCATTGCCAAGGTAATTTTGCCGGGATTTTGTTCCTGCAAAGCCCTCAGGATATCTTCCTGTAGGCGGTGTGAAGCGGGATTATCATGGGTTTCACCGACAAAGACTACCTGCGTATGGCTGGTTTGCTCAAGCATGACTTGTTGATCGACATAAATTCCCGTTGGCAGGTGAAGGATATCTCCGATAACCGGCTTACGATCGGGAGGGTAGGGCATCTCTGGATCACCCAGGTATTGTTTGGCCGGTTGACAGCCTATAAGTGGAATCATCATGATCAATAGGATAAAAAAGTATTTATTCTTCATTTTACATCTTCCAATTTTTTAACCATAAAGGCTGAAGAAGAGATTTTAGCCAGATGGTCGAAACTGCGCAGCTTGATTTTAGGTTTGCGCTAGAGGGTGATTTTTTTGCGCAGAGCAAAAAGACTTTTCTGAAAATAGCACCGGGCATGTTGACCCGGTGCGATAAATTATCAGCAATACTTTTTTAGGCAACAATAGTTTTGACTATACCGCTTTTTTTTCGTCCCGCTCGTCCATGACTTTGTAAGCGCAGAGTGAGCCGCACATAGTGCAGGCACCATGGGATTCATCAACCCCTGACTCTGCACGCAACCGCTGAGCTTTTGCTGGATCAAGAGCAACAGAGAACTGTCCCTCCCAATCAAGGTTTTTCCGATAAATGGCCATGGTATTGTCTTTTTCCATTGCTCCGGGGATACCTTTTACAATATCGGCAGCGTGGGCAGCAATGCGGACTGCCATAACGCCCTCATGAACATCTTCAATTGTGGGCAGACGTAAATGTTCACTTGGCGTGACATAGCAGAGGAAATCGGCTCCAGCAGCAGCTGCAATAGCTCCACCAATGGCCGCAGTGATATGGTCATATCCTGGGGCAATATCGGTCACTAGAGGTCCAAGTACATAGAAAGGGGCTCCGTGGCAGAGACGTTTTTGCAGTTTAATGTTTGCTTCGATTTGATTCAGTGGGACGTGGCCGGGCCCTTCAATCATGACCTGAATGCCGGCGTCCTGAGCGCGTTGCGTCAATTCACCAAGGATAATCAATTCTTGAATCTGGGCACGATCGGTTGCATCAGCCAGGCAGCCGGGGCGAAAACCATCTCCCAGTGAGAGGACTGCATCGTAGGGGCGAACCATCTCCAGCAGGCGATCATAGAATTCGTAGAGGGGGTTTTCAGCATCGTTGTAGGCCATCCACCCGACAGTAAAGGAACCACCTCGGGAAACAACTTCCAGTAACCGCCCTTCACGATCCATTCTGGCCACAGTTTCGCGGGTGACACCACAGTGAACAGTGATAAAGTCAACACCGTCGTCCAGATGTTTTTTGACTCCGGCAAAAATATCCTCAACCGTCATATCGACGATTGGTTTGCCTTGCGTTATCACTGCATCACAGGCCGCCTGATAGAGCGGGACACTACCGATGCAGAGATCCGTTTCGGCAATAATTGCCGCGCGGATTTCATCAATTGGGCCACCGGTTGACAGATCCATCAGCGCATCGGCTCCCGCGGCAGCAGCAACCTTAGCTTTTTCCAGTTCTTTGTCGATACTGGTGTCATCTTGGCTGGTGCCGAGGTTGGCATTGGTTTTGGTGCGTAAACCCTCGCCAACGGCCAGCGGGCGTCCATTGGTGCGTTTGTTATTGTGGCAAATAACAGCAGTTCCGGCGGCAATTTTCTGGCGTAGAATTTCCGGGTCAATATTTTCAGCGGTGGCGGCTTGGCGCATTAAATCACTGATCTGTCCCTTACGGGCTATTTCCAGCTGGGTCATGAAGAGATACCTCAAACAGAAAAAAGCAGTGCCTGCCACATTTATGGCGGCTGCACTGCAGTTGAAAGATATGGAACAATGTAGTTGGGGTAGTCTAAACTAAAGAGGCCTTTTCATGCAAGAGTTGCATGGCAGCTTGGAAATGATTAACTGGACCATGTCCTCGGCCAATCTGGACTGAATGTTCAATTGCCAGGGAAACGAAGCGTTTTCCTCGTTCCACAGCGAGCTTCAGAGGGTAGCCCTGGGCGAGGAAAGTTGCAATGGCTGCAGAAAGGGTGCAGCCGGTGCCATGCGTATTGATGGTGTCAAAGCGCGGCGATGTTAGCTGATATTCGGCATCTCCCAGTAACAGGATATCTGTGGCATCACCGTTTAAGTGCCCACCTTTAATCAAGACATTACGCGCACCTAGTTCCTGCAGATTGCGCCCCGCGTCAATCATCTCTTCAACGGTGCGCGGATCGATTCCGGTCATCACTTCGACTTCTGGAAGATTCGGGGTCAACAGGTAGGATTGGGGCAGTAAGCGGGAGATAAGACTGTCGTGAGCTTCTTTGTCGAGCAGTGGTTCGCCTCCTTTGGCAATCATCACGGGATCAACAACGGCCAGCAGTGAACGTTCTTCGATAACTCTGGCGACTCGTGAGACGATTCCACCCCAGCTGAGCATCCCGGTTTTGATGGTGTCCGCGCCAATATCATCCAGAACTGCATCCAATTGTTTGATGACAAAATCGGTATGAACCATGTAAGTGTCGCTAACGCCAAGGGTGTTCTGGGCGGTGAGGGCGGTCAGAACACTGCTGGCATAACTGCCGAGCAGGGTGATAGTTTTGATGTCGGCCTGAATGCCGGCACCACCACTGGAGTCTGATCCGGCAACTGTCAAAACTGTCCCGTTGGGAGCGGGTTTGTTTCGGTTAAACAATAGGGAATATTCTTTTGCAGCACGGGCGGGATCTGTATCTGCCATAATTCCGGAAAGAACCGCAATGGCATCAGCTCCTGCCTCGAGCGCTTCAAATGCGCCGTCGGGCGTCATGCCACCAATGGCAACGACCGGAATGCGAACCGCCTTGCGCACCATTCTCAAGGTTTTAAGCCCAACGAGTGTGGTCGTATCTTTACTCTCAGTTGGATAAATACTGCCAATGGCGATGTAATCAGCACCATGTGCTTCAGCCTTGAGGGCTTCGTCAACACTGTGGGTGGAAATTCCGATTAATTTGTGATGGCCAAGTATCTGGCGAGCCTGGCTAATGGACATGTCATCCTGTCCAAGGTGAACTCCATCAGCATTAATGTCGTGAGCCAGTTCAGGCAGATCATTAATAATCAAGCGGGCGTCATGCTGGTTGCAGAGGCCTCTCAGGCTTTCCGCCATCTCCCGGCGTTCATCCGGGCGGATATCTTTGGCACGGTATTGGACAACCTTTGCTCCACCAATCAGCGCTGCTTCCACTTTTGTCAGCAATTTTCCATCGTGGTTGTTGTCGGTTATTAGATAGAGGCCGGAAAGCATTGGCAGTCTCCCTTTAATATTAAGGTGATAAGACTAATGGCTTGTCGTTTATTTTGTGTAAATAGCAATTCTAAAAAATTTAGAATGAAAATTCCAAAATGAGTGCAGGATCATAACAGTATAAAATCTTGGTGTCAATTAATCTTTCAGTCTATAGTTCCTTTACAGAACATTTTCGACAGTATAATTTATAGTTCCTGATTTACAACGGGTTTCCCTTTTTACCTCCTGGAGAAATTTGAGCGATGATCTATCCTTCCCGGCCTACCTGGACCGAAATTGATTTGTCGGCATTACGCCATAATTTACAGCAAGTATTAAGTTTATGTTCATTCGGAGAACGTGTATTGGCAGTTGTTAAGGCCGATGCGTATGGCCATGGTGCCGTTCCCGTGACTCGGGCGTTACAATCCTTTGACATCCATGATTTTGCTGTGGCGACACTGGAAGAAGCTTTGGAACTGCGGCATGCCGGTATCGCCGATAATTTACTGGTTCTCGGCAGTTGCTACCCCGGTCAGGAAGGTGCTTTTTTACAGTATAATTTAATGCCGACTCTGCTGGATATGGAGACGGCGTTGCGACTCAATGCAGAGGCGGTACGGCAGCAACAACAGTTGAAAGTACATTTGAAGGTTGATAGCGGTATGGGGCGGGTGGGTTTTCTGCCGCTGCAGTTGCAGGAATCGCTGTCTCAGTTACGCCAACTAAACGGGCTGGTGATTGAGGGTTTCATGTCTCACCTGGCCTGTGCTGATGATTTGAATTCCACAGTGACAACAGACCAGCAGACACAATTTCGGATGATGTTGCAAATGGTACGCGAAGCAGGGATTGAGCCGCGTGAAATTCACCTTAATAACAGTGCCGGGTTAAGCGGCTGGAAGTCCCCTGAGTGCACCCTGTCGCGGCCTGGAATCATGCTATATGGTGGCTTGCCCGGTCCCGATTTCTCCGCTAAGTTAGATTTGCAGCCGGTCATGCATCTGCGCAGCTGTATCGCTCAATTGCGACAGTTGCCCGCCGGGAGTGGTGTCTCTTACGGCCACTGTTATCAGGCTCAGAATGATATGCAGGTTGCTGTTTTGCCGATCGGCTATGCCGATGGCTATAATCGCCTTTTCAGTAATTGTGGGCAGGGAATTTTGCGTGGACAGAAGATCCCGGTTGTTGGCAGAGTTTGTATGGATTGGATTATGCTGGATGTGAGCCAGATTTCTGGTGTTGCCGTTGGTGATTGTGTCACCTTGCTCGGTTCAGCGGACGGTTTATCAATAACCGGGGATATGTGGGCAGAACAATTGGATACTATTTCCTACGAAGTTTTTTGTCGTATCGGAAACCGGGTTCCGCGCCGCTACCAGCATGAATAATAACGTTAAAAGCGGTTGTCAGCAGGGCTGAATCATGCTAATTAAACACTCACTTTCTGGTCGATCAGGCTAGCTCAACAAACACTCTTCGTTGCGCACATAAATATCGTACAAACAAATGCATTCAAGGTTTTAGGGCAGCGCTGGAAAGTTCGCTGTCCTGCTTTTTTTCTATTGTCAGTGCAAGGTTATACTTAAAGGAAAGGAAAATCTATGGCCGCCATCAAGCGTGCTTTGATTTCAGTCTCTGATAAAACGGGTGTTGTCGATTTGGCTCGTGAATTGAAAAATTTCGGAGTTGAATTGTTATCAACGGGGGGAACCGCAAAATTGATCCGCGATGCCGGAATTCCGGTGATGGATGTTTCGGACTATACCGGTTTCCCGGAAATGATGGACGGACGGGTGAAAACTTTACACCCGAAGGTGCATGGTGCGCTGCTCGGGTTGCGCGACAATCCTGAGCATGTTGCTGCTATGGCGAAGCACGCTATTGAACCGATCGATATGGTGGTGGTTAATCTCTATCCCTTTGAGGCGACAATAGCTAAGGCAGGGTGCAGCCTGGAAGATGCTATCGAAAATATTGATATTGGTGGCCCAACGATGCTGCGGAGTGCGGCGAAAAACAACAAATTTGTCACTGTTCTGGTTAATCCGGCCGATTACGAAGCTGTGATTGCCGAAATGAAGCAGAGCGGTGGCGAGGTCTCAATGGCAACTAACTTTCAGCTGGGGGTCAAGGTTTATCAACATACGGCGGCTTATGATGGTGCTATTTCTAACTGGTTGGGTAAGCGCACCAGTGAGGATGCTGTTGATTTTCCCCCGACCCTGAGCCTGCAATTTCAGAAAGCCCAGAGGATGCGTTACGGTGAGAATCCGCACCAGAAGGCTGCATTTTATGTAGATAAAAATGTGACTGAAGCTTCAATTGCAACTGCACACCAGTTGCAGGGTAAGGAGCTCTCATATAACAATATCGGGGATACCGATGCGGCCCTTGAATGTATCAAACAATTCGGCGAAGCCTCTACCTGTGTCATCGTCAAACATGCCAATCCCTGTGGTGTGGCTACGGGTGCCAATCTTCTGGAAGCCTATCAAAAAGCTTTTTCCACCGATCCGGAATCCTCTTTTGGCGGTATCATTGCTTTTAATCGGGAACTGGATGCTGAAACAGCCAGGGCGATTGTCGACAAGCAATTTGTTGAAGTGATTATTGCGCCCAAGGTTGCCGCAGATGTCCCAGAAATTATTGCCCAGAAGAAGAATGTGCGATTGCTCGAATGTGGTGAGTGGACAACGGAAACTATTCAGCGACTCGATTATAAGCGAGTGAATGGTGGCCTGCTGGTGCAGGATGCCGATCTGCTACTGAGTGCGGATCTGAAAGTTGTTACAAAGCGGGCACCGACTGACAAGGAGCGCCAGGATCTTGATTTTGCCTGGAGAGTGGCTAAATTTGTCAAGTCAAATGCCATTGTCTATTGTAAGGATGGCATGACTATCGGCGTTGGAGCGGGGCAGATGAGTCGGGTCAATTCAGCACGGATCGCTGCGATCAAAGCTGAACACGCCGGACTGGATGTCAAGGGCGCTGCCATGGCTTCTGATGCTTTTTTCCCTTTCCGCGATGGGATTGATAGTGCTGCTGCGGTTGGTATTACTGCGGTTATTCAGCCGGGCGGATCGATCCGTGATGACGAAGTCATCGCTGCGGCAGATGAGCATGGGATTGCAATGCTGTTTACCGGAATGCGCCATTTCCGGCATTAATGATTGACGGTGACTGTAGGGGCGATGCTTGTCATCGCCCAAGGGCGAACACGAGGTTCGCCCCTACGCCGGATAAGGGAGTTTGAAAATGAAAATTCTAGTTGTCGGTGGCGGTGGTCGTGAACACACCCTGGCCTGGAAGATTGCTCAGTCGCCACTGGTGGAACAAATTTACTGTGCGCCGGGAAATCCCGGAATCGCTGAGCTGGCTGAATGTGTTCATATTGATGCCGATGAAATTGAGACTTTGCGTGATTTTGCCCTGGCGGAGCAGATTGATCTGACCATTGTTGGGCCAGAGGTCCCATTGACCATGGGGATCGTTGATCTCTTTCAGACCGCCGGGTTGGAAATTTTTGGACCAAATAAAGCCGCAGCACAGATTGAGGGGAGCAAGGGATTTTCCAAAGATCTGATGGCTCGCCACAATATCCCGACAGCGGCATATCGGAGCTTTACTGATCACGCTGAAGCGGTTGCCTACATCCGCGAGCAAGGCGCCCCGATTGTCGTCAAAGCGGATGGTTTAGCGGCGGGGAAGGGTGTCGTTGTCGCCATGACCGAAGCGCAAGCGATTGCTGCTGTTGATAACATCATGCTCAATCAGGTTTTTGGTGCCGCTGGTTCCAGTGTTGTCATTGAAGAGTTCATGGATGGCGAAGAGGCTTCTTTTTTCGCTTTTACCGACGGCAAAAATATTCTGCCGCTCGCTTCTTCTCAGGATCATAAGCGGGCCAACGATAATGATGAGGGGCCGAATACTGGTGGTATGGGGGCATATTCTCCGGCTCCGGTTGTGACTGATGAGCTTTACCAGATCATTGTTGATACCATTGTCAAGCCAACAATTAGCGGCATGGCTAAGGATGGTTGCCCGTACAGCGGGATTCTTTATGTCGGACTGATGATCAAAAATGGTCAGCCCCGCGTGGTGGAATACAATGCTCGTTTCGGTGATCCTGAGGCGCAACCACTACTGATGCGGATGAAATCAGATATTGTCCCGGTGCTGCAAGCCTGTGCGCGTGGAGAGTTGCAGCAGAATTCTATCGATTGGTACGATAAAGCGGCTGTTTGTGTGGTGATGGCCAGTGGTGGCTATCCAGCTGATTATGAAAAAAATCTTCCGATTGATGGGCTGGATAGCGCAGCCGCAATAGAAGGTTTGATGGTTTTTCATGCTGGAACCGCTTTAAAAGATGGTCAGATTGTCAATCATGGTGGCCGGGTGCTTGGGGTGACCGGGCTTGGGGATACGGTCAGAGCTGCGATTGACAAGGCTTATTCCGGCGTCAAGGTTATCAATTGGGATCACGTTCATTATCGTCATGATATTGGTGCCAGAGCATTAAACAGGGAGGCAGGAAAAAATGAGTGATAAAAAGCCTGTTGTCGGGATTTTGATGGGTAGCGATAACGACTACGACATTATGGTCGAAGCGGCTAAAATTTTGAAACAGTTTGAAGTCCCCTTTGAAATGATTGTTTCCAGCGCCCACCGTACTCCAGAGCGGACTATGCAATATGTACGGGGTGCCCGTGCAAAAGGGATCAAGGTGTTGATCGCCGGGGCTGGTGCTGCAGCTCATTTAGCTGGGGTGGTAGCAGCAGAGACGATGCTGCCGGTGGTAGCTGTTCCGATTGACGCAACCTCCATGCGCGGTCTCGATGCATTATTGGCGATGGTACAGATGCCCGCAGGCATTCCTGTTGCAACTATGGCTATCGGTATCTCCGGATCACGCAATGCTGGTATTTTTGCGGCACGGATACTGGCAATTGAAGATCTTGATTTAGAAGAAAAGCTACTGCAATTTAAGCAGGATATGGCTGCAGGGGTGATCAAGAAGTCAGATCTGGTGCAGAAAAAAATGGCAGATGATGGACTGATTTAGTCCTCTTTGAGTTGTATACAATATACAATTTATAAGTTGACATCAGTGTTCTCTTTGATTTAATTTGGCTCCGGTTGCCAACCATTAATTTAACAAGGAGGAGTTAGAGATGAAAAAGTTAATCGTACTGCTGATTGTTGCCGCTTTTGTCGGAACAGCATTTATTGCTGTTGCTCAAGACAAGGGACCTGCAGTAATCAAAATGGACAAAGCAAAAATGGGTGTCATCACTTTTAATCACGCCACGCATCAAGGTAATGTGCCTGATTGTGCAACTTGTCACCACACTGGTGGGTTTGAAACATGTGACAGTTGTCATGGTGCTAAAGATGATGGGGCAAAGATCAAGTATAAAAGCGCTATCCATGATAACTGCAAGGGCTGCCACAAAGAAATGAAAAAGGGTCCTACCAAGTGTAGAGAGTGTCACGTTAAGTAACTTCTTTATCCTTATGAATTTATTGAAATGCCGGTCTGAGTTGCTCAGGCCGGTTTTTTTATTTCTGATGGCTTAATTGTGAGATGAAAGAAACACTAGATACCTTATCGATCGGCAATCTGCAGTTGTTGCAAGCGGAAAATGGCTATCGTTATTCTCTAGATCCGATTCTGTTAGCTCGATTTGTTAAGATCAAGAAGGGAACTCGGGTTGTTGATTTGGGCACCGGTGCCGGCATTCTGCCGTTGTTGCTGGCTCGATTGAGTGATGCGGCAGAATTTATTGGTGTTGAGCTGCAGACTGAGTTGGCTGCCCGGGCAGAGCGGAATGTCGAGCTCAATTTTTTACAGGGCAGGGTCCGTATCATGCGGGAAGACATCAGAAATATTCGAGATATCTTCCCGGTAAATTGTGTTGATTTGGTTGTCAGTAACCCGCCCTACCGTCAGCCCGATTCCGGGAGGATAGCGTCAAATGATGAACGAGCTATTGCCCGGCATGAACTGTCGGGAGGCTTGACAGACTTTGTTGCGGCAGCCAGTTGGTTATTAAAGAATGGTGGTCATTTTGCCGTAATCTATCTGGCGGAACGTTTGCCTGAGTTGATGAACGGGATGGTGATCGCTGGGATTGAACCCAAACGGCTGCGGATGATCCATCCCCGGCAGGGTGAAGCGGCAAAAATGGTGTTGCTGGAGGGGCGCAAGGATGGACGGCCTGGTTTATTGGTAGAAAAACCACTGTATATTTATAAGGATAGCGTGGAAGTGCGTGATTATACAGAAGAGGTGCTGCGGATGTATGAGGATTCTCCGGGTTAATTGCTCCGGTCTTTATCCAACTGCTTCTGCCGGGTGAACAGCTTGCGCATTTCGTCCTTTAAATCTGAATTATCAACTGGGGATAATCCTTCTTCAATCAATTCTTTTTCAGTGTCAGATAGTTCAATTTGGGTCCATGGTGGTGGTTCTGACGTTTGCCGGAGTTTTTGTGGTTTATATGTTTGCGAGGTTCGAGTTTGACGCAGATAGATATCGGTGATTCCGGCATTGGGTATTATGGCATTGATTTTTTCCAGAATTTTTGGTTTTAACATCTGCAGTTGTTGCATCCAGACCGGATGGTCAACCTGGACTTCCAAGACTCCTTTACGGAGTTTGAGCGGTCTGGCTCGTGCGGCAATCTGTTCCCCGACCAGTTGATCCCATACCAGCCAGGCCTGATGCCGGGTAATTTGTTCCCCGATCCCAGGCTGCCCGAGTATCTGTTTTAACAGCGAGCCGACCTTTTCAGCTTTTTTCATTGGGGGGCGATTGCTGCGATTCATTCAAGCTTCCTTCTGCGAATCCGTCCACCGATCAGTTGCCCTGCAACTGCACAGAAGAGTGTGGAGGGAATCCAGTGCCAATTGAACCCAAGCAGGATTCGCAGGGCAATAATAAACGGAATCGAGACATGGATGAGAAAGACCCAGCGCAGAGTAAATTTGCGACTTGCTTCACGCAAATAGCCGAGCGGCAGGTTGCTGCCGAAAGAAAAAAGCAAGAGGATGGCAAGGGGCAGGATCTGATCAGGCTGCAAGAGCTAATTCCTTTTATGACAATAAGATAAAAACTTGACTACTTTACTCTCTAAATAGGGCAACTGTCAATTTTCACTCTTGTGAATAGCGCTTGCATGGCATTTATAAACGTGCCATTATGCGCGGCTGTACTCTGATGTTAGGATACTGTTAGTGGTTAATGACGAGGATTGTGTCGCTATATTCCATTCAGTTCACCGAGTGATAAAGGCGGAAAAAATTCTCAGGGCTCGGGGTTTGAATGTTCTACTGATTCCTGCTCCCCGGCAATTGAGCGCTGACTGTGGAATGGCGATCAGGTACCCCTATGAATTGCATTCTGAGGTCAGGCAAGCCTTGGTTGATTTGTCTTTGTCAGTGACAGAAATTTGGCTGATGCGGGCTGGAAAATATCAACCTTTAGCATGAAACATCCTGTATTGTCAGCGCTTTTTGCTTGACAGCAGGGAATGCTATTTTTATATTTACTCTTTCACGGATTTTGTCGATAGAGCGGTATGTTTGATACACTTTCTGACAAGCTCGACTCAGTTTTTAAAAAGCTGCGTGGACATGGACGTCTGACTGAACAGCATATAAAGGAGACGATGCGGGAAATCCGTCTGGTGCTTCTTGAGGCTGATGTCAACTTTCGTGTCGTAAAAGATTTTATTGCCAAGGTCGGTGAACGCGCTGTTGGTCAGGATGTCCTTAAAAGTCTGACCCCAGCTCAGCAGGTGATTAAGGTTGTTCGTGAGGAGCTTGCCGCATTGATGGGTGAGGGGGAAGTCAATTCCCTCAACTTGGCGGTTAAGCCGCCGGTGCCATTAATGCTCTGTGGTTTACAGGGTGCAGGTAAAACGACAACTTGTGGCAAATTAGCACTAAAATTACGGCGCGAAAAACGTAATCCGCTGTTAGTTCCGGCTGATGTTTATCGTCCTGCGGCAATTGAACAACTTAAAACTCTGGGACGCCAGCTCGATGTTGAGGTCTTTGACTCTCAAGTTGGACAGGACCCGGTTGATATTTGTGTTCGCGCTTTAGATTACGCGGCACTCAATGGTTTTGATACAATCATCCTTGATACTGCTGGTCGGTTGCACATCGATTCTGAGTTGATGGGTGAGCTCAAGCGGATTGTAGATAAAGTTGCACCGCAAGAGATTTTGTTTGTCGCCGATGCGATGACCGGGCAGGATGCGGTCACCGTTGCTGCCAGTTTTGATGAACAATTACCTTTAACTGGGGTAATTTTGACCAAACTGGATGGCGATGCCCGCGGTGGCGCAGCTCTTTCGATTCGGGCGGTTACCGGTAAGCCGATCAAGCTTGTTGGTATGGGTGAAAAGCTTGATGCTCTAGAGCAATTTCATCCGGATCGCATGGCTCAGCGTATCCTTGGCATGGGTGATGTCCTCAGCCTGATCGAAAAGGCTCAGGAAGCAGTTGATGTTGATGACGCTGCAGCGATGGAACAGAAGCTGCGCAAGGGTGGCTTCACGCTCGAAACATTTCTTGAGCAGATGCAGATGGTCAAGAAAATGGGTTCGATCGATTCTCTTTTGAAAATGATTCCCGGCGCAGGGAAGGCCCTTAAAAAATCTCAGGGGATGCAGCTTCCAGAAGATGAGTTGAAAAGAGTTGAAGCGATCATTCGTTCCATGACACAGCAGGAACGACTAGACCATAAAATTTTGAACGGTTCGCGGCGTTTGCGTATTGCCAAGGGTAGTGGAACCCGTGTTCAAGATGTCAATCAACTGCTGAAACGCTTTGTAGAAGCACAAAAAATGATGAAAAAAATGCAAAAAATGGGTCCGAAAGGTCTCAAGGGGATGCTTGGCCAAGGTGGTCAGCTTCCATTTTGAATTAGCGGATAGTGATAGATCTGTATCCTGTTCGATATCCAGACAACAAAAGAAACACCAGGAGGAAAGACAGTATGTCAGTAAAAATCAGACTCGCCCGTGGTGGCGCAAAAAAGAAACCGGTCTATAAGGTCGTTGTGGCCGACGCGCGTTGCCCACGGGATGGTCGGTTTATCGAAAATTTGGGGCAGTATGATCCGTTGCAGGAAGATTTTTTGTTGAATTTCAAAGAAGATCGAGCCCTGGAATGGCTCAATCAAGGTGCTCAGCCGACCGATACGGTACGCCGGCTTTTAAAGCATGCTGGTGTCTGGGCCAAGTTCAAGGCAAAGGCTGCAGTAGAAGCCTGATCCTTGAATCTGGTCCGAATCCGGGGCAACGGCCCCCAACCACCCGGAGGATGACCTATGAAAGACCTGATCGAGCATATCGCTAAATCCTTGGTCGAGAAGCCGGACGAAATTGTTATTTCTGAGGAAGTAGCAGCGGACGGTAGTGTGCTGGTCAAACTTGCGGCGGCACAGGAAGATATGGGCCGGATTATTGGCAAGCAAGGACGCAATGCCAAGGCGATGCGAACTTTGTTGAATGCCAAGGCAACTCGTGAGAAGCGCCACGCTTTATTGCAGATCATGGAGTAAATGCTGGGTTTAGGTTGGTTGGAATAGATGGCTGAGGCACTGTTGGAAATTGCGAATATTGTTGGTACCCACGGTTTACGTGGCGACCTCAAGGTTCGGTTGAAATCTGGAAACCCTGATCTTCTGCTGTCGTTAAAGAAGATCTGCTTACGTTTGCCGACTGGCGAGATTCTTAATCTGGATATCAGCCGTCAGGTTTTGCATAAAGGGCAGGTGTTGTTGCATTTGCGAGGGTATGATTCAATTGAACAGGCAGAGCAGATTGTTGGCAGTCAAGTTTTATTGGCCGAACATTTGTTACCTACTCTGAATGATGACGAGTATTACTGGGGGCAACTAGAAGGGTTACAGGTTGTTGACCGAACGCGCGGAAAAATCGGGCAACTTCAGGATTTAATCAGCACTGCGGCTCACGATACCTATGTGGTGAAAGGTCGTCTCGGGGAAGTTCTGATTCCGGCAGTTCATCAATTTGTGCTGGACATTGATCTGGAAGCGGGGATCATGCAAGTTGATCTTCCTGCAGGATTGATCCAAGAAGAACAATGATCTTTGATATATTGACTCTGTTTCCCGGCATGTTTGATTCACCGTTGCGAGAGAGTATCCTCGGGCGGGCAATTAAGCAGGGATTGTTTGAGGTACGGGCGCATAACCTGCGCGATTGGGCCGAAGGTAAACATCTCACGGTTGATGACACTCCTTACGGAGGTGGTGACGGCATGGTGATGAAGCCGGAGCCGATTGCACGAGCTGTTGCAGATCTGAGACAACAATCACCGGCGGCAAAGGTGTTGTTGATGACTCCGCAGGGGGTTCCATTTAAACAACAACATGCTTGTGATTTGGCCCGCGAGGAGAATTTAATTTTTCTCTGCGGTCGCTATGAAGGTTTTGACGAGCGAGTTCGCCAGACTCTGGTTGACGAAGAATACTCCATCGGGGATTTTGTGTTGACGGGTGGAGAGCTTCCGGCAATGGTGATGATTGATGCGATATCTCGTCACCTTCCTGGCGTTCTAGGCTCCAGTGATAGCGCCGAGACAGATTCATTTATTGATGGTTTGCTGGAATATCCGCATTATACCCGCCCCGCCGTTTTTGACGGGATGCCGGTGCCGGATGTTCTTCTTTCGGGGGATCATGGTCGCATTGCTTGCTGGCGACGGGAACAACAGTTGTTGCGTACTTTACAGCGGCGACCGGAACTGCTAGAAGAGGTTCTTTTGGACGCTCAAGATAAAAAAGCCCTGGAACGGTTGCGTAAAGAGCTCGTGCCCAAAGAGTAAACTGGATAACTTATAAAATTGACATATTGTTCGCATAACTTAAAAACGATTGAGAAAAACGGATAGATAAACCGAGGAGGAATAAAGATGAACATTATTGATAAACTGGAACTGGAACAGATCAAAAAGGATATCCCGCGCTTCAAAGCCGGCGATACTATTAAAGTCTCTGTAAGAATAACTGAAGGTGAAAAGCAGCGGATCCAGATTTATCAGGGTGTCTGCATTAAGCGGGTTAATAGTGGCCTTGGTTCTTCTTATACCGTGCGTAAGATGTCTGGTGCGATTGGTGTGGAACGGATTTTCCCGCTTCATTCACCAAGCATCGAAAAAATTGAAGTTATGCGTGTTGGCCAAGTACGCCGGGCCAAACTTTACTACCTGCGTAATCTGCGTGGTAAAGCTGCACGGATCACTGAGAAGCGGATGGTCTGAAAAGATTTTTATGGTAGTAAAAACCCCGAGCCGTTATTCTGCTCGGGGTTTTTTATTGCGTGCCCGTAGTTGATGGTGCGAACGAGAGAGCATCATTCAGCTGGTTATCCGTTTCAAGAACCGATTTTCGCTGTTGAAACGCTATTTTCTGGGCAGATCTTTCTGCTTGGTTCAGCAGCTTATTAAAAAACAATCTCCCTTCCCCAGCACAAGCAAGCCTTTTCCCCAGTATTGTCAGTAGTAACCCTGAATCGTTTTTTTGTAGCAGCTCATCGTCAAGGCTGGCGTAAGTACGTACTGAGCCTGGATCTCCCTGTCGTGCCCCGCGCCCGAGCAGTTGTCGATCGATCCGTTTTGATTCATGCGGTTCGGATAGAATCACATGTAATCCCCCCAACTGCGCCACTCCGTGACCCAATTTGATGTCAGCTCCGCGACCAGCCATGTTGGTGGCAATGGTTACCTCTCCTCGTTGTCCGGCAGTCGCAATGATCTTGGCTTCTTGCCGATGATTGAGTGCGTTGAGTAACTGATAAGACAGTTGTCTCTGATCAAGCATCTCTGCCAGTTTTTTGCTTGCAGAAAGGCTTCTTGTCCCGACCAGAACCGGTTGACCAGTGGCTTGGCAATTGACGATCTCGGTACAGATTTCCCGCCATTTTTTGTTCTGATCCGAATAGTAGCGGCTTTTAAATATTTTCCTCTGGCAGGGGCGATGGGTGGGAATCGATACCACCGCTAAACGATAAACATCCCAGAATTCATTTGCCACTTCTCGGGCGGTCCCGGTTAAGCCAGAGAGGTTTCTGAACAGGCGAAAAAATTGCTGAAAGCTCAGCCGCGCCAAGGTTTCATTCGGGTTGGACAGGGGCAGGTTTTCACGTGCTTCAATCGCTTGGTGCAGCCCCTGTTGCCAGCTTCTGCCCGGCATCATGCGACCGGTAAACTCATCAATAATAATCACTTGGTCATCGACTATGACGTAATTGTTATCCCGATGATAAAATTCCCTGGCGCGCAGGGTTGTCAGAATCAGTTCATTGCGGTGTGATTCATTCTGAAATAAACCCGATAAAGTTTCTGACTTCCTCGCAATGACTGTTGCCCCAGCTTTGGTCAGGCTGATTTCACGATAGTGCGAATCAACCCGATAATCTTTCTCTAGCGTCAGTTCTGCGGTGATCGTTTGTGCCGCTTGAATAGCATCTAGAAAAAAATGATTGGCCTGGGGTTTGGCGATGATTAAAGGGGTTACGGCCTCATCGATCAGGACACTGTCGGCCTCATCGATGATCGCGGTATCAATGCCGCGCATGACCAGAGTCTCGTTGCTTTGATCACAAGGATCAATCGCTTGCTGGAGCAGCTGTCGTTCAGGGGTCTGGCAATCGCGCATTTGCAGTCGATCGCGTAAGAAGTCGGCCAACAGTTCTTTACTGGTGGTATAGACGACATCTGTGCTGTAGCTTTGCTTCCGGCTTGCTGCGGCCATCGTACCGTCGACCCAACTGACTGAAATGCCGCAAAAATTGTACAGGGGGGTCAGCTCTTTGGCATCACGCTCAGCGAGATAATCGTTAGCGGTGATGACATGGCAGGGGCGTCCCTCCCACGCAGTAAGAATCGCTGGGAAACAGGCAGTGAGGCTTTTTCCTTCACCGGTCGCCATCTCTACCAGGGAACCATGCAAGAGTGCAATAGCCGCCAGGATTTGGACTTCGTAGGGGCGCATTCCCATGGATCTGAACGCAGCCTCGGTAATCAAGGCAAAGGCTTCTCGCGGGGAATCTGCTGGTCCCTTTTTGCGTCGTCGATAGATTTTTTTCAGCTGCATTAGTTGCTGTTTCAGTTCTTGATCGGAAAGCTTTTGCAATTGGCTGGTTTGCTGCAAAACCTCTTCTGCCTGTTTCTGCCAGCTCTGCATCAATCCTTTCCTACGCCGGTAGCGCCCCAACAGTTGATGGATCGATCGATCCAGCCCTTTATGCAACGGTTCGGGACGCATGGATGAGCTTATTTGATAGTGTAGTGGAAGCCCGCTCATGTCTGGTACCGTTGTTGTAAAAACTGCCTGGTTTTCCGATAAAGCTGTTGCAGCAGTGGTTCAGCGGGGAGTTGAAAGCGAATTTTTCCAGAATGTCCGTGCCGCAGCAGTTGCTCTCCAGTATTTTCCAGATGGGCAGAAATCTGGAAAAATGGTTCAATGGTTTGCAATCCTTGCGCATCCATCCCGCTGACAGGGATGACCCCTCCACCCTTCCAGCCGAGGACTGCAGATGGCAGCCGCCCTTGCTCAAAAGGGATCACCTGATAGTTTTTGACCTGAAACTCGTTGTTTTCAATTCCCGCCAGCCGGACAATAATCTGTTCGGCAGTCTGAAGAGAGAAAATGTTTGCTGCCTCCTCCTGACGAACGATCGCAGTGAAGCGAAACGTATCGTTAGAAATAATTTCGCCCAGCTTGACCCCTTTGGGTAGCCAACTGCCAATCCGTTGCCCTTGCTGCGGAGCAAACCAGGTTCCGCTCTGCGTTGCAGTTATCAGCAAAGACTGTTGCCGCTGCTGCAATTCGGTCAGTTTATTGTCCAGGACTTGCAGGCGTTTTTGCAACGCAGCACGCGTTGTACCACCTTGCAGCACTGCCCCTTGTTGCTGCAGGAACAGGACTTCATTGCGCTGGGCAGTGACCAGTTGCAGTTCAATGAAAAGCTCTGGATTGACCAGCCGAAATAGCGGTTCACCTTTAGCTACCTGGGAACCGTTGGAACAAAGCACCTCAAGCAGCTGCCCATCTGTTTGATTGGAAACGACCGTATGGTTGGTCGCTTCAAGGATGCCCGGAGCGCGAAACCGGTTGGGGAGTGGAACAGCTAAGATCAGCGCAGCGATTAATACACCTCCAGTCAAACTACTGATGAGGGCTCTTGGGCGAACCCTGCTCAACTCAGGGCTGGTCATAAGGTAGTTGATGAAACGGCCGATCGGCAGGATTCCCCAGATCAGTAGACAAAAAACCGCCATCAATAATCCTGCCAGTAGAAAACGATCAGCGACAAAGAGGATGATGGCTCCATAGACAAAGAGTCGATAAATGCCGCTGAGAATGCCGTACCCGGTCAACCAGAAAGCCTCTTTGTGACTGTCTGTCGGGCTACTGGATTGTTTCAGGCCGAAAAAATAGCGCCGTGCCAGATGTTTTAAATGGGCCTGCGAACGAGGCTGCAGGTTCGGGATGTCCAGTAGATCAGAAAGGATGTAATAGCCGTCGTAGCGAAGCAGTGGATTGGCATTGAACAGCAGGGTTGAAATCGAGGCAACGATCAGGATGTTCAAAGCCAGACTGTGAATAGCTCCGGGACCGGAATTGGCCCAGAGTAAAGCGGCTCCGGCTGCGGCAAAAAACTCAAATAGCATTCCTGACGTTGCGACCAGAATCCGTTGGCGGCGTTCGCGGAAAGACCAGCTGGCGGTGGCATCCATATACGGCATTGGAGCAAACACAATGAACATGATGCCAACGGTATGAACTTCTCCGCCAAAGCGTTTACAGACCAGCGTATGCCCCATCTCATGTAACGATTTGACGATTACCAGCCCGCCATAGAGGAGCAGCCAATTGTCAAAATCGAGCAGGTTTTTCGTTTCGCTGAGCA
>JAQIBX010000108.1 GCA_027858895.1 Desulfuromusa sp.
CGTTTATCGCGGCTTCCTGCAACATCTTGTTCAGGATTGCCGGTTAGGGGCTTAGTAAAAATGCTGTTGTGGGTCGGCCCATAGCCATTGACATCGACACAGATGGCAAAGATGCCTGAAGGTATTTGACTGAGAGTTTGATCGTAAATTGGTTGTAAATGTTGGGCAAACAGTTGATCGTAATTGGTCGAATACTTGATTGGATGGGTGTCTTGAATTTCCTGATAATTGGTGTCAAAAACATTCACCCCGCTGCTGGATAAACGGCCAATGTGTTCTACCGCCTTATCACGGAAGTTACGGCCTAACTCAAGAATCTGTTCAAAGGCTCCTTCGCCGGTAATAAATTTTGCGACTAATTGCTGCAGCGACTCACTTGTCGTTTGCAGGTTGACCGCAATCTGTTCTGAAGAAGTGGTGCGTTCGCCGACAACGTTGCTCAGATCACGAATATTTGAGACTTGTGCATGGGTTTCCATATTCGTTGCAGAAATCTCTTCAACCGAGGCAGTAATCTGGGTCAGTAAGCCATGATTTTCATCAAACTCCTTGATGAGACCCCCATAATTATCGCAAGCTATTTGTGAAACACTCATCGTGTGTTCAGCGGCTTGGTTGATTTTATTTGCTTCGGCAAGAGCATGATCAATACTGCTGAGCATGTCGGTGATTTGAGCGGCAATCAGTTCGCTGGCCTTATTTGCCTCCTCAGATAATTTTTTTACTTCGCTGGCAACCACAGAAAAACCCTTTCCGGCCTGGCCAGCGCGAGCCGCTTCAACTGCAGCATTAAGTGATAACAGCCCAGTTTGAAATGAAATTCCCTGGATAGTAGAAATGATTTTACGAATATCCCGAGATTTGTCGCCCATGATTTTGATGGTTTGATCATGCTGTTGAATCTGTTCTAGCATTTGTCCCATATTCTGATTGACTGATTGCAATTCATTCAGTGATTCTCTCGCAGAATTGAGACTTTCTGAATTTGATGCAGCAATATGTTGAGCATTGTCGGAAATATGTCCCAAGGTTTGGGTCGCTTCCTGGCTGTTGCCAAAAACAATACCTGAAAGTTCTCCCTGGCTGATTGCCTTGCCTGAGGCTTCCTTTAGTTGGTTGACAACGGTTGTTGAACCAACCGCGACATTGATCCCCATTTTACGTAGGCTGTGAACCGTCTCCCGTAGTTGATCAAGGAACTGGTTATAATTATCTGCCAAATCGCTAAATTCATCATGGGATGCTAACTGGAGACGATTTGATAAATTGATTTCACCACTATTCATCAATTCAAGTTGACTGTTCAGATCATGAACTGGTCGAACTATCAAATAGCGCAGAAATAACAGCGACCCAATGATGGTCAATGTGGAAAACAGCAGTAGTATAGTTGCCTGCCAGATTGCACGATCTGCAATACTGTTGAGAAGGTCAATTGGTGGATTAGTTCCTGAAGAGAGAATATCGCGTATCGCGCTGATATTGAAAAAGAGGCAGGTAAAAAACAGCAATTGTAATAAAAATAGTACTGCAATATTGCCGATTAGCTTACGCGTCAGTGTTTGGAAAAAACTTTTTTCCAAACTTGTGTAAATGCTGCGAAAAAATGACATAAAGGGTCCTTTTGATGGCTGATCTATTTATCAGGTAGTCTGCATTGTAAAATAAAACAAGGTTATATGTTGATGGTTGATAATAAGGCAAGGCTAAGATATGTCAAGTTTTCTAATCTTTTAATAAAGTTGTGGTGATTGCATTGTTGAGCCACATTTTACGTGCTATATTTTCGTTCAGCGGAATTTTTTACCATCCAATATGGTCAGTGTCTGACCAATTAATTTGCAATATTCAAAGGGGATCACATGAAAAAAATGCTCGCTATTTTACTTATTTGTGGGTTGAGCTTGACTGCAGTTATTGCGTCAGCTGCTCAACATGATGACCAAGCTGCTCATGTTGCTTGCAGTTATTGCGGGATGGATCGCGTCAAGTTTGCGCAAAGCCGAATGCTTGTGGAGTATGAAGATGGCGGGGAAGTTGGAACCTGCAGCATTCACTGTATGGCTCTTGAATTTGCCAATGCCATTGATCGTATGCCGAAACATCTTCTGGTCGGGGATTTCAATTCTCGCGAATTGATCGATGCCGAAAAAGCGGTGTGGGTGCTTGGGGGGGACAAACAGGGAGTGATGACCTCCAGGGCAAAATGGGCATTTTTCGAACAGGCTGATGCAGAAGCATTTATAGTTAAACATGGCGGTGATATTGTCAGTTTCGATCAGGCGATGAAAGCCAGTTATGAAGATATGTACCAGGATACCAAAAGAATTCGTAAAATGAGAGCGATGAAAAAGATGAAAATGAAAAAACAATAAGAAGGTTGCTATGAGATTTCTGCTCAAAATATTAGTTACGATTGTTTTTCTAAGCGGATTATTCGTTGGCCCGCTTCTAGCCGCTGAACCGAAGCTGCCTGGGAAGAAAGATCGTTGTCCGGTCTGTGGAATGTTTGTTTCCCCCTATCCGGATTGGATCGCAACGATTCTCCTGAAAGATGAGAGTCAAATTTTTTTTGATGGCTGTAAGGATCTGTTGCGCTACTACTTTTCTCTTCCTGAAGGACAGGACAAAGGAACCCGGGGGGGAATCGCTGAAATCTATGTGACAGAATACTACAGTACTAAGCTGGTGCCAGCTGGTGAAGTTTTCTTCGTTCTCGGCAGTGATGTCTACGGTCCGATGGGTAAGGAGTTGGTTCCTGTGGCCGACAAGGAATTGGCTGAAACATTCATGCGCGATCATTCCGGCACGCAGATTCTGACATTCAAGCAACTAACGCCGGCTAGTGTACCGGCCAACTGATGACGCGTGGAACCATCTACCTGATATTTATTGCAGTTCTATTGTTTATGACCACTGGGCTGCTGATCACGAGTTCTACTGGAATTATTGATTTAACCGAAAAGCGTCAGTTGGTACAGGCCCTTGGTATCACAGATCTCTCTCTTTCCAGCGAGGCACGTTACACTCGGCATCCCTCGCAGGCTGACCTTTTTTCTGCCTTTCAGGATTTTCCGGCAGCCTTTGAACATTTTCCGACCGGCTCAATTATTGCGCCAAATCCGGTCGGATTTTTCAGCCGGGTCAAAATTCAACACCATTCAGGAAAACAAAACTGATGTTGCGGCAACTTAAAATTCTTGAGTTTACCCTTTCCAGCCTGCTGCGGCGGAAGTATAAAAACCTTTCTCTGATCACCGTTTACGCGTTCACGATAGCAACCCTGGGATCAGTATTGTTTTTGACCCACGCATTGAAAATGGAAGCAACCGGGAGTTTGACGACCGCTCCTGAGCTTGTGGTGCAACGAGTTGCAGCCGGGCGCCACGATTTAATCCCAACAGCGTACACAGAGGTGATCAGCAAGTTGCCGGGCGTTGCATCCGTGACGCCGCGAGTTTGGGGTTACTACTATGATTCTCTGATTAAAGCTAATCTCACTCTCGTCGGGATCAGCAGTTATCAAGGTGATCTGGAATTGCTTGAAGGTCGGTTGCCGGACAATGCCGAAGAATGTGCCATCGGGAGGGGTGTCGCCATCGCTTTTGGCCCGGCTATTGGCGATGATCTGGTTCTTGAAGACAGCGGAAAGAGCCGCACGGTTTTTAAAATAACCGGGATCTTCCGGGCTGAATCCAACTTGTTAACCAACGATCTGGTTGTTTTACAGGAAGCGGCGCTCAGAGATTTTTTCTCCATGGATCAAAAACTGGCGACCGACCTGGTTGTGCAGGTCCATAATCAGCGGGAAATCAAAACGCTGGCGAAAAAGATTAAATATAATCTACCCGATACCCGGCCAATCACGCGTGACGAAATCCTGCACACCTACGATACCCTGTTTAATTGGCGCAGTGGAATGATGCTCGCCGTTGCGGTGGCGGCATTGATTTCTTTTTGTATTCTTGCCTGGGACAAAGCAACCGGAATCAGTGCCGAGGAAAAGCAGGAGATTGGTGTCTTAAAAGCGATCGGCTGGGAAACTTCTGATGTTTTGGCGGTCAAGTTCTGGGAAGGGACTGTTATCTCGCTGACCTCTTTCGTTTTGGGTATACTGGCGGCATGGATACATGTCTTTGCCTTCGGAGCTCCGGCTTTGGTCCCCTTACTCAAGGGGTGGTCGGTTCTTTTTCCTGAATTTCAATTAACTCCTGCAGTCGATTTCTATCAGGTTTTCGTGCTTGGCTTCCTGACAATAGTTCCTTATCTCGCCTGTACTGTGATCCCTTCCTGGAAGACCGCTGTCACTGAGCCTGAATATGTTATGAGGGGCTGAATTGCTATGTCGCAACTAATAATTGTTGAGCGGCTCCACAAAATCTATCATCGTCATCAACCGGATGAGATGACCGCTTTGCAGGATATCTCCTTGCAGATTTTAGCGGGTGAAGTGGTCGCGCTGACGGGTCCGAGTGGGTCGGGGAAAACGACGTTGCTCAGTCTGCTCGGTTGTATGTCCAGACCGACCTCCGGAAGTATTCAGCTTCGGGACAGCAATGTGGCTAAGCTTCCGGAGCGATTTTTGGCGAAAATCAGGCGGGAAACATTCGGTTTTGTTTTTCAGCAGTACAATTTAGTACGCGATCTCAGTGTGCTGGAAAATGTGATGTTGCCGCTTTACCCCTCCGACCAGTCTTTGCGTGAGATTAAAAAAGCTGCGACGGCAGTTCTGGATCAATTTGAGTTAGCGGGCATGTTGAAGAAAAAGGTCAAGCAACTTTCCGGTGGTGAGCAGCAACGAGTGGCTATTGCCCGCGCCTTGGTTGCCGACCCCGAAATAATTATTGCGGATGAACCGACAGCGCACCTTGACAGCGAGTTAGCGCAAGATCTGCTACAGATTCTGGCTGTTTTGAATGCGGCTGGGAAAACCATTGTTATTGCAACTCACGATCCGAGCATCTATCAATCTTCTTTGGTTCAGCGTCGTTTTGATCTACGTCATGGGCGGATTGTCGAGGAGCACAGCCGGTGATTCTGCATCCGGGTATTTTAGCGCTGCTCTGCGGTTCACTGATCACGGTGCTGGTTATGTTGCTTGCCAGTTGGCTGGGAGTGCAGATCCTGTTGCGTTGGGATATGAGTAGCAGCTCTGAGGAACAGTTATTATTGGAGCGAAAAACCTGGCTGGTATCAACCCTGCTCAATTATGCCCTGGGGTTTCAAATATTTTCTGTAGTTCTATTCATTTTTACCGCTGAAGATATACATCGACTGTTTGTCGGGGCGATGTGTGCGACTGGCTCCCTTAATGCCAATTTAGTTGGTTGGCTGGTTCTGCTGGTCAAGGGGATTCTTCTGTTTGCTGCGGCATTCTGGGTTGTGTTGAATCGTCTGGATCAACGCACCGAGGATTGTCCGTTGGTGCGACCAAAATATCTGGCTCTGGTTTTGATCACTCCTCTGGTGGTGCTCGATCTATATCTACAGTGGAGATATTTCAGCGGATTGCAACCGGAAGTCATAACCTCCTGCTGCGGCTCATTATTCAGTGCTGGAGGAGACAGCGTGGCCAGTGATCTGGCGGGGATGCCAGTGCGGCAGGCCATGCTGCTGTTTTTCTCAATTATTGGCAGTTATCTGGTCGTTTTATCCTTCTGTATTGTTTTCAAAGCGTCTGTTTTGCGTCACTTGTTGTTCATCGTCTCCGTGCTGATGTTTTTTGTCTCTATCGGTGCGGTCATTTCATTCATCTCCCCCTATATCTATCAGATGCCGAGTCATCACTGTCCTTTCGATATGCTTCAGGCAAATTATAGCTACATAGGATATCCTTTGTACGTCGGGTTATTTGTTGCCACTCTCTACGGGATGCTACCGGGTCTCTGTCAACCGTTGCGTAAATATGCAAGTTTGAGGCGGGAAATAGACTCTTTTGAGAAGCGCTGGTTATGGGTTGCTATGGCTGGCATGTTGGTCTTTTTGACCATCAGTTGTTGGCAGATGCTGTTTGGCTCATTCAAGCTGTTTGGCTATTAATAGCTATTTGGGATGCTTGAAACGTTCGGCCAAAGCCGCAAAGGGGGAGTGAGAAAGATCGTCCTGCTTCAGTTTATCACTGGAATTGTCATCTTCTCGGTCTTCTTGTACCCCGCGAGTATGTTCGTGGTCATGACAGTAGAGACAAAGTAACTCCCAGTTGCTGCCGTTAGGCGGGTTATTATCGTGATTGTGATCAATATGGTGCACTGTCAGTTCGCGGATCTTCTGCCCCTCAAATTCTCGGCTACAGCGACCACAGACATGGGGAAACAGCTTTAACGCTTGTTCCCGGTAGCCTGACTGGCGTTGTTGCTCTTCACGGCGCATGTCAGAAACAATCTGGTCACGTTTTGTGTCGGTCAGTTTTTTGTTCTCACTTGACATGAAATCACCCTGAGGGACAGGAATTTTATTTGATTCCTTCCAAAAAAAAGCTTGACCTGACAGTGACTACTTTAGGAAGAGACCTGTCAGATCAAGTTGCCACGACTACCGTAACTACCGTTATTCGACCGGTATTTCGGTTGTTGGTTCTTTCTTCTTGGCTGGTGCCCTTCGTGGTCGCCGCTTGGGCGTCTCTTTTTCAACGGTTTGTGTCTCAGCAGAAGACCCTGTTGAAGCAGACAGCGCCTCTGTGTCTTTCTTTGAAGTCCTCCGGGGACGTGGTTTCGGTTTTTCTTCTGTTACCGCCTCTGCTGTTGAAATCGGTGCAGGGGTATCGACAGTTTTTTTAGCTGTCCTTCTTGGAGCGCGTCGTGGTTTTGGTTTTTCGTCGGCAGCTATTTCTGTCGATGTGGCTACCCTGTTCTCAGAAGACGTTGTTTCTGCGACAGTTCCTACCTCAGGATCCGTTCCTGTAACGCTCACTGAAGCTTCAGTTGTTTTTTTCGGTTTTCTCCTGAGGCGTCGTTTCGGTTTTTCTTCTACAGTGGCAGCTACTACGTCTGTTTCTGCTGCAGTCGTTTCTGGTTCTGGCTTTGCATCAATTTTTATTTCTGCCGCAATTGTTTCCGCTGAGGCGAATGGTTTTTTTCTACTTCTTCTGCGTGGGCGTGGTTTAGGTTTTTCTTCCAGCGGTTTTTCGCTTTCCTGCTGACTATTGACTTCCGGCATTGGCTCTATTTGCTGATTATTTGCAGTTATCCCAATCTCTGGCTGGGTCATCTGCTCTGTCTGGGTTTGCTCCGCAGGAGTCTCCTCGTTTTGCACTTGTTGGGGCTCTTCCACTGCTTCCTGGATACTGGCAGCTGGTTTTTTACGCCGTCTACGGCGGCGTTTTTTAGTTTTTTCAGCGGGCTCTACTCCGTTTTCCTGCTCTACAATAGGATCCGCTGATTCGTTCTCAGATTGTTCTTCGGCCTGTTTTTCAGGTTCTTGCTCTTCTTGTTGGGCGGCAGCCAAGGCAATTTCAATCTGATTGTTATGAGAAACCGGCATGATCTGTTGGATGCTTTCCTGTTCTTTCTCACGCTTATGTATTTCCAACTCCAGATCCCCGGGCAAGAGGTCGGAGCGACCCAGCAGTGAAATCTTTAGCTGCAGCTGGCGTTCCAGTTCAATGATGGTGGCGCGTTTCTGGTTGAGCAGATAATTCGCAACTTCTAGCGGAACGCTGGCTTCAATATGGCCAATCTGTCCCTTAGCTGCTGCAGTATGGGCTTGACGCAAGAATGTTACCGCTTGTGCTTCAATGCTTTTTATTTTCCCGATCCCTTTACAGTGAGGGCATTCAAGATAGGCGCCAACACTTAATACTGGTTTCAAGCGCTGCCGGCTCAGCTCAAGAAGTCCGAACTGGCTGATCCTTCCAACCGAAACTTTGGCTTTGTCATCTTTTAACGCCTTGCGCACTTCCAGCTCGATTTCGCGAATATTTTTACGATCACGCATATCAATAAAATCGATGACAATGAGCCCTCCGAGATCACGCAGTCGTAGTTGACGCCCGATTTCGGTCGCTGCCTCCAGATTGGTTTTATATGCAGTTGCTTCTATCCCACTTTCACCTGACATTTTCCCGGAATTGACGTCAATAGCGACCAAGGCTTCTGTCTGGTCGAGCACAATCGATCCACCGGAGGGGAGGGGGGCCTGGTTTTTGGATAATCCATCAATTTGTTCTTCAATTTGGTAGCGGGAGAAAATCGGGCGGCGTTCACGGTGACGTTTCACTAGATGTTTCAGCTCTGGCATCACCAGGGCGAAGAAATCTTTAGTATCCTGAAAAATCTTATGATCATCAACCAGAACTTCATCCATCTCAGTACTGAAATAATCACGGATTGAACGGATTGCCAGATTGGATTCCTGATAGAGCTGAGCAGGAGCTTTGATCTGATCTTTGCGGGCAACAATGCCTTCAAACAAACGGACCAGATAATCAAAATCGCGTTTAAGTTCGTCTTTGTCCTTGCCGATCCCCGCAGTCCGTACGATGTACCCCATTCGCTCTGGCAGGTCCAGCTCAGCCATGGTCTTCTTCAAATTTCTGCGCTCAGAGTCAAGGCTGATTTTGCGTGAAACACCCTTGGTGGTGCTATCTGGCATCAGCACCATATAGCGACCGGGTATTGACAAGAAAGTCGTTAGTGCTGCACCTTTATTGCCACGCTCCTCCTTAACAATTTGAACCATGATTTCTTGGCCGCGTTGAAGAATGTCAGCAATTCGTCCTCGACCTTTATTTTCGTTTTGGGATGGATAAAGTTTGGGATGGATCTCGCCGATTTGCAGAAATCCAAGTTTTTCTGCGCCATAATCGACAAAGGCAGCTTGGAGTCCGGTTTCTACCCGAATGACCACTGCTTTATAAATATTACCTTTACTTTGTTCCTGCCCCGCGATCTCGATATCGAGTTCGCTCAAAATTCCGTCCACAACGATCGCCACCCGGTTTTCCTCCGGGTGAGATGCGTTGATCAGCATCTTCTTGCTCATTTTGTTAAACCTTTCAGTCCGCATTTGTTGCGGTGCTTCCCGGTAATCCTCTGTGGGTGACCTCACCGTTTTAAACGGGGTCAGTTGGGGATTCTTCCGGTTAAATTGGGTACTGCGATAGCCGACCCCCTCTGGATCGGCTGGGTTGAACTGCTTTTTATATGTTTTACCGGTCTCAACGTCACTTATGCGGAGACGCGGGCAAACTCAAGCGTTGACCAAACATTATAACAGAGAAAAACTTCTAGTGAAATTGAATTAATGATGTAGTTGGTTTTTTATCCGCTTTGTTTAGTAAATCCGCCATCAATTTCATATAAACCTCGTTTGTTAATTGAAGAATATTCTGTCAATCGGTGTTGAATATTCAACAGTTATTTTTTTGAATTTGCCACATCATATAAAATTCTTCTGTAAAACAGCTAGATAGCAGTTTGGCATGAAAGTTGATAAAAACACTGGGAAATCTATGTATTGTCTTTATTCGGAGCATGATAAATGAGCAACCTGACAAGAAAAAAATACTTACTGATTGCCTTGTGTCTCCTTTTTAGTCCGCCTGCGTTTGCAGCCAGTCCTTTTCTGCAACAATTGCTTGATGACGCAGATCAAAAGAATCCGCTGTTAATCGTGGCACAGGAACAGATCAGTGTCGCTGAGAGCAAGATAGACCAAGTGACTTCGTTGAATGACCCGGTGTTGTCGATATCTTTTTTAAATTATCCGAGTGACCAAATTAAATCAGATATAACACCGATGACAGGAAATGAAGTGCGGCTCTCACAGTTGTTTCCATTTCCGGGAAAGCTTGATGCGAAAGGAAAATCGGCGGCACATAAAAGTCGCTGGTTTGATTTGGTTTATCAGGACACCCGGCTTCAGGTACGGCAAAAAGTCAAAGATGCCTGGTTTCGTTTGCTGTTTTTGCGCCAGGCGATTGAATTGACAAACCGCAATTTGAAATTGCTGGAAGATTTTATCAAATTGACCGAAACCCGCTATCAAGTTGGCATGGGTCTGCAACAAAATGTTTTGAAAGCACATCTGCAGCGCTCAAAACAACTGGATAAGCTGATTAGTCTGCAACTGCAGGAAGACGTGACGAGCGCTGAATTGAACAGTTTAGCCGGACGGTTGACATCTCAGCCTCTGGATGTTGATGAGACCCTATCTGAAATTTCATTTCAATATAGCTTACATGACCTTCAGCAACAGGCAGAACAGTCGCGACCGATGTTTGCTGCCTTCGACGCACTGACTGAACAGTATCGGGCTGAAAAAGAATTGGCTAAGCTGAATTATCGACCGGATTTCACCCTTTGGGCCGGTTATCGTTGGCGGGATGATGCACTTAACGACGGTGGAACGGATTTTGTCAGTGCCGGAGTCAGTTTCAATTTACCAGTACGTCGAGCCAGACGGTCGGCAGCCGTGGCCGAAGCCGATTCTTCCCTGCGAATGGTTTATCAGAAACGCAGCGATTTTCTTAACATTGTTTCGCTTGAAATTCACCGCTCACTGGCCAATCTGGAACAGGCCAGTCGCCAAGTGGAATTGTATAAAAACGGCATCATTCCTCAGGCCAATCAGACGTTTCAAGCGACTTTAAGCGCGTATCAGGTCGATAAAGTCGATTTTCTTGATCTGCTTGATTCATTGATGACCCTTTATCGTTACGAAATCGATTCTTTGCAAGCAATTAGCGGACAACATCGCAGTCTGGCACGAGTTGAGGCTGCCAGCGGCCTGAATGCCGATCAGCTGATCACGCAATCTGGCAAGCATAAAGGGACACTCTGATATGAAGCGACCATTGAAGTATATCTTTTATCTGCTGATTATTCTGGCTCTTGGGTTTGGCATTTTCATGGCCACTAACTTGACCCTACGACCGTCGGCATTGGCTGAGGCTGAGCACAATCATGAAGGTGAAACAAAATACACTTGTGGGATGCACCCGATGATCATCGTCGATGAACCGGGCCTGTGTCCCATCTGTCACATGGAGTTGACTCCGCTGAAAGCAGAGACGGCAGGTTCCGGCAATGCATCAGTGGATAAGGGCAAGATCAAGTACTGGGTGGCACCGATGGATCCGACCTACATCAGCGAGGAGCCGGGCAAATCACCAATGGGGATGGATCTGGTTCCTGTCTACGAAAATGAGGCGAGCGGTGGGACGATGATTACCATCGATCCGGCCACGGTGCAGAATATGGGGGTCCGAACTTCTGCGGTGGTTCGCGGGGATTTGTCACGCACCATCCGTACCGTCGGGCTGGTCAGCTACGAGGAATCGAAGCAGTACGTGGTCAACGCCAAGATCGCCGGTTGGGTGGAGAAACTCTATGTGACTGAAACCGGTCAGCAGGTGAAAAAGGGGCAGAAGCTCCTGGACATCTACAGCCCCGAACTGGTTACCGCCCAGCAGGAACTGCTTCTGGCGCGAGATAACTACCATTCCCTCAAAGGCAGCAGCTTTCCACAGATTTCCGAAAGCGCAAAACGCTTGCTGGAAGCCTCGCGCAACCGTCTGCAGTTCTGGGATGTCAGTAAGAAACAAATTGCCCGGCTGGAAGAAAGTGGCAAGGTCCAGCGGACGGTCACTCTTTATGCCCCTTATGGTGGCATCGTCACCATGAAGATGGTCAATGAAGGGATGTATGTGAAGCCTGGGGTGGCTCTTCTCAACCTGGCCGATCTTTCAAGGGTTTGGATTATCGCCGATATCTACGAATATCAGCTCCCCTGGGTCAAGGTTGGTCAGGCTGCAAGAGTTGTTTTTCCCTACGTCAAGGACCGAATTCTGAACGCGAAGATCAGCTACCTTTACCCATATGTTGAAGCCAAAACCCGGACGATAAAAGCACGAATCGAGTTTGCTAATCCCGATTTTGAATTGCGTCCCGACATGTATGTGAATGTTTATCTCGATGGTAAACAGGTGAAAGACGCTCTTTTAGTTCCGCAAGAGTCGATCCTGTATTCCGGCGAGAAACAGACCTTGTTTGTTGCCCTGACCGGCGGTCGTTTTGAGCCGCGCCAGGTGAAGACCGGGCTGCAGGATGAAAACGGTCAGGTCGAAATTCTCCAGGGGGTGTTCGAGGGGGAACAGGTGGTGACAAGTTCTCAGTTTATGCTTGACTCCGAAAGCAAGCTGCGCGAGGCGATCCAAAAGATGCTGCAGCCGATCCGGGCAGAATCACCGGATCGGAGCGCGCAAGGGGATGATTCGGAAAATCTGTTTGCCGAGGATGAGGAAAAAGGCAAAGAGGATCTTGAGGGCCTGTTCAACTAATCGGATCACCACAAGGAAATAATCTTCATGCTCGAAAAAATTATCGAATGGTCAATTCGGAATAAATTCATGGTGCTATTGCTGACTTTCTTTATGATTGTCGGCGGCCTTTACGCTCTGAAAAATACTCCGCTCGACGCCATCCCCGATCTTTCGGATGTCCAGGTGATTGTTTTCACCGAGTATCCGGGGCAGGCTCCGCAGGTGGTTGAGGATCAGGTTACCTACCCGCTGACCACCCAGATGCTGGCGGTACCACAGGCGAAAACCGTGCGCGGCTACTCGTTCTTCGGCCTCTCCTTTGTCTACATCATCTTTGAGGACGGCACCGATCTTTACTGGGCCCGCTCACGAGTTCTTGAGTACCTGAACTACGCGGCCAGCAGGCTGCCGCAGGGTGTGAATCCGAGCCTAGGGCCGGACGCCACCGGGGTCGGCTGGATCTACGAGTATGTGCTGGAAAGCGACCGGCATGACCTGCAGCAGCTGCGCTCGATTCAGGACTGGTTCCTGCGTTACGAACTGACCTCGGTTAACGGGGTCTCCGAGGTCGCTTCGATCGGCGGTTATGTCAAACAGTATCAGGTTGAAGTCGATCCTGACCGGCTGCGCGCCTACAATATCGGCATCCCGAAAATCCGCATGGCGATCCAAAAGAGCAACAATGACGTTGGTGGACGACTGGTGGAGATGGCCGAAACCGAATTCATGGTTCGCGGCCTGGGTTACATCAAGTCGGTCGAGGATCTGGAACTGGTGGTTGTCGGCCACGACGGCAAGGGAACACCGATCCTGCTGCGCGATCTGGCGCGGGTCGGCATCGGTCCTGAGTTGCGCCGTGGGGTTGCCGAACTGGACGGTCAGGGCGAGGCGGTCGGCGGCGTAGTCATCATGCGCTATGGCGGCAACGCCCTGAAAACCATCGAGAACGTTAAAAAGAAACTGGAACAATTGCAGGCCGGTCTGCCGGAAGGGGTCACCATCAAGCCGGTCTACGACCGCAGCGGGCTGATTGAGCGGGCGGTTGACAATTTGACCGTAAAGCTGATCGAAGAGAGTATCGTTGTCGCGGTGGTCACGGCGCTGTTCCTGTTTCATCTGCCCAGTTCTCTGGTCGCTATCCTGACCCTGCCGATAGCGATTCTGATGGCCTTCATGGTCATGTACTTTCAGGGGATCAATGCCAATATCATGAGTCTGGGCGGGATTGCTATCGCTATCGGCGCGATGATCGACGCCGCCATCATCATGATCGAAAATGCCCACAAGCACCTGGAGCGGGATCGCGGCAAGAAGGATCATTGGGCGATTATCGCCGCCTCCTGTAAGGAGGTCGGCCCCTCACTATTTTACGCGCTGTTGGTGATCACCGTTTCCTTTTTCCCGGTCTTCGTCCTGGGGGAACAGTCAGGGCGGATGTTTAAGCCGCTGGCCTATACCAAGACCTACGCCATGGCGGCCGGAGCACTGCTCTCGGTGACCCTTGTGCCGGTGCTGCTCGGCTGGTTCATTCGCGGGAAAATCCCCGCAGAGCATAAAAATCCGATCAACCGCTTCCTGATCTGGGCTTATAACCCGATGGTCGATTTCGTCATCAAATGGCGGAAAATGACACTGCTGGTCGCCGTGCTGATTACCATGTCGATCTATTTTCCGCTCAGTAAAATGGGCTCCGAGTTCATGCCGCCGCTTTACGAAGGCGATCTGCTTTACATGCCGACCACTCTGCCGGGAATTTCGATCACCAAGGCGCGTGAACTGCTGCAACAGACTGATAAGATTATCGCCCAATTCCCTGAGGTTGAGCGTGTTTTCGGGAAGGTCGGTCGCGCTGAGACCGCCACCGACCCGGCGCCGTTGTCGATGCTGGAAACTACTATCATGCTCAAGCCGGAATCGGAGTGGCGAACGGTACCGAAAAAACGCTTTTACTCCGAGTGGCCAGAAGACTATGAATGGACGAAAAAACCGTTGCGGATCGTCTGGCCGGAAGAGGGGACCATCGATGTCGAAGAGCTGAAAACCTTGCTCAACGATGCGATCAAGTTCCCCGGCTTGACCAACGCCTGGACCATGCCGATCAAGACCCGTATCGATATGCTGTCGACTGGCATCAAAACTCCGGTCGGTATCAAGGTCATGGGGGATGATCTAGAAATCCTGTCACGAATCGGTCAGGAGATTGAAGCGGTAGTGCGGGAGATCCCTGGAACCTTAAGCGCTTTTTCCGAGCGGGTGGTTGGCGGCAACTATCTGGATTTTGATATCGATCGACAGGCGATAGCGCGTTACGGTCTGACCGTCGGCGATGTGCAGGACACCATCAAGTCAGCGATTGGCGGGATGAACGTCTCACAGACGGTAGAGGGGTTGGAGCGCTATCCAATCAATATCCGCTACGCCCGTGATTACCGCAACGATCTGCAGTCGCTGGGACAGGTGCTGATTACGACCCCGACCGGGCAGCATATCCCGATCTCGCAGGTCGCCGAGATCAAGATCAAGAAAGGGCCGCCGGGGATCAAGAGCGAGAACGCCCGGCGCACCGCCTGGGTTTACGTCGATCTCAAAGGGGTGGATGTCGGCACCTATGTGCAGCAGGCGCAGAAAGTGGTGAAGGAGAAGATCACGCTGCCATCAGGCTACAATATCGTCTGGAGTGGCCAGTACGAATATATGCAGGCTGCCGAGGCTAAACTCAAGGTGGTGATTCCGCTGACGCTGTTGATTATCTTTGTCATCATCTATATCAGCACCAAGTCGATCATTAAAACCGGCATTATTTTCATCGCTCTGCCGCTGTCGATGGTCGGCTGTTTCTGGTTTCTCTGGATGCTCGACTACAATATGTCGGTAGCGGTCTGGATTGGGATTATCGCCCTGGCGGGGATCTCGGCGGAAACCGGGGTGGTCATGCTGCTCTACCTTGATCTGGCCTACGAACTCTGGAAAAAGAACGGCCGGATGCTCAATCGCGGCGACCTGATCCAGGCGATCCACCATGGCGCGGTCAAGCGAATTCGGCCGAAGGTCATGACCATCTGTGTGATTATCGCCGGTCTGCTTCCGATCATGTGGAGTCACGGTGCCGGGGCCGATGTCATGAAGCGGATTGCCGCGCCGATGGTCGGCGGGGTGATCACCTCGGGGGTGATGGAACTGCTGGTGTTTCCGGTTATCTATTTCATTTGGCGGCAGAGAGGGCTGAATAAGTCTGTAGAACCGACGGCATTAGAGGGACTGCACGAATAACCAGGACTACTTGGTGGCGAAAGCCAAAGAAAGAAGATCTAATGATAAGCAGCTGGTGATTGATTTTGTAGATAGTTTGGATTTGATATTCACCTTACTGAAGGTAGGAGCTAAAGATGGAAAAAAAGATATTTATATTGATTTTGGCTGCGTTACTGATTGTCCCTGCAACCAATTTTGCGAGTGGTGATCGCGGTGAGCATAACAAGAAAATTGGCCATGAGATGGTAAAAATGGATCACGGTGACATGAAAGATATGGACTCTGTTGGTATGTCAACAGACGGTAAAATGTACCTGCTCGGAACCCATGAAGTCGATGGTGTTAAGGGGATGGCACATATGAACGATGTGCGTAAACAGATGGCAGAGCATGGGATGAAACAGACCCACCATATTATGATCGCCTTTGAAGATGTTGCTAATGGCGATGCGGTAGAAATCGGTTCCGTGGCGGTGAAGATTGAAGATCCCGATGAGAACATCAGTGAGGCCATTAAGTTGGTGGGCATGGATGGCCATTATGGAGCCGATGTCATTCTCGATAAGAAAGGGATGTACCATTTTAAGTTTGGCACCAAGTTGGTCGATGGTAAGAAGCGGATGTTTCACCATCATTTTGAAAACGAGTGATAGTGAACGTGTCTTATTGGAAAAACACGAGAAGAAATTTTACAGCTAACGATGGAGGAGTAAAAATGAAGAAACAATTGTTTATAATGATGATGGTCGTTCTGTTGATGGTTCCTACTGGCGCTATGGCGATGAAGGCCATGGATCACAGTAAAATGAAAATGGATAACAGCAGCGGTATGGCGATGGGTGGCGACATGATTATGCTGCAAGATGTCGAAGTTGATGGCGTGAAGGCTTCAGCGCACTTGATGGACACCAGAGAACAGATGGCTGTGCACGGCATGTCGATGACCCATCACATCATGGTCGGTTTCATGGCTGGTAAAGGGAATAACATTGAAAAAGGCCAAGTTGCGGTTAAGGTTGAATCTCCCGATGGAAAGGTCAGCAAAGCTAACAAGATGATGGGAATGGATGGTCAATTTGGTACCGATGTCACTCTTGATCAAAAAGGAACGTACAAGTTCATGATCGGCACAAAGCTGGCTGATGGCAAGCAGCGGATGTTTCATATGTCTTTTGATAACAGTTAAAACGGATTCGTCATACTTGCCCAAAGCCCCGGCAGAAATGTCGGGGTTTTTTTGGTTTGTCTTCAGTC
>JAQIBX010000034.1 GCA_027858895.1 Desulfuromusa sp.
TATTGTAAAATTACGGTTTTGCATGATTTATTGTACCCCTCATGAAGCGATCAAATGAACCATGTCAGCCCAGAACACTCCGATTAAAAAAATACTGGCAACGGATATAAAAACCAGCAGCAACGTTGATACGCCTTTACGCGCCACCAGGCTGAGTATGACCATCGGTATTAAAATCCACAGCCCCAGCCAACTGGGCAATTGTTGCTGGGTTAACTGGGAAAAGACCATAAATGCACTCAACCCACCAAGGACCACAACAGTGGTCTCCTTGGTATGAATAGCCCAGTCTGGCAATCTATGACTTTGTATAAACTCAACTGATTTCATCCCCTGGCGATAGCCGCGGACAAAGAATACTGTCCTGAACCAGGTCGGCACGAGATTATAGAGCAGTATAAAAACTAGCGGCGCCCAGAGAATTCCCTTAACCGCGAAAAATAGAGCCACTCCCGCTGCTAAGGGGCGCAAACCACCCCAGAAAAGAGCATCACCTATTGCAGCATAGGGGGCAGCAACCATCTCCTTAAAATCATCTATTTCAAGCGTCGGATCTGCAATTCCGGAAGCCTGTTCTTCCTCCAATTTCAAAACCGCACCAGCAACCATCGGAGCTAGATAAACATTAGTATTAAAATATCCGACATACTTGCGGCTGACCGACAGCAATTCTTCATTGCTATATAGTTTTTTTAATCCGGGCAACAGAGAATAGAAAAAACCGAGTCCCTGCAACCTTTCAAAGTTCCAGCTTGCCTGCAACAGCAGCAATCTAAACCAGATATATAAGCGGGTCTTCCGTGGAATCGCCATCCCTACACCAGCCACATCAATAGAAAGGACATACAAAACGACGCACAAAACAGCGTAATTGCCCTGCTGACGTTAATCGTCCCCAGAATGACGGCAATGCCGACCAGCGGCAGAGCCAATTGAACCCAGGCAGATGAATAGCTCATCGGTTGCTGCAGTAGTGGCCAAAGCAAAGGAACAATTAATAACCCACCAAGTAAAATAATGGCGTAGGTGCCTATTGCAGCTAGAGAAAAACTGGTCAAACCGCGCATATGCTGCAATTCTGCCACCAACAAAGATCCCCGATCGAGAGCTGAATCAACCTGCTTTATCAGCCGTATATTATATTGCCTGGCATAATGATCCAAGTACTGCCCAACCTTACCGAGAGGAATAGCAATCAGAAGACAAAGCAGCAGCAACTCTATTCCTGAAGCATTCAATGTACGACCCAGGATGATCCCCAGAACAGTACTGGCAATAGCTACCTGAGTATCATCGGGTGGAACCGCCGCACCTACTGGCAACCTGGCAAGCCATAGCAACTCGACCATCACCCCGATTTGCAATCCAATGAGAGGCTCACCAAGAACAAAAGCTGTCAGCGGGGCTGCCACAATCGGCCTTGAAATCATAATCTGCAGAATTGCAACACGATCTAACCCACAGATTAAGGAGATCAGAGCTCCAAAGGCCAGGCTACTCGCCATCACACTCTCCCTGTAAGGGCTGGTATCAATTTTCGCCAAGGGCGTTCACTATCTGTCGGTATACAGCGGGAGGTAATTTTGACACCAGCTTGATCAAGCAATTCCAGATCATCCATGTCAGCGGGATTTAAAAACAGGGTACAACTGAGTCTGGCCTTGCCCTTATCTGCGTGTAAGTTGCCAAGATTCAGATGTTCGTATGCCAGGCCACCACAATATGCGCGTACTGCGTCGGAAGTTGTGCCAAACAGCAAAATGACTCTACTACGCCTGAGCTGAGCCGAATTCAACAAAGCAATAGATTCTACAACAGTACCAATTTCAACCCGCATTCGGCTGGGAACCGAAGCTTGCATCATCATTTTTTTCAACGGTTTCCCGGCGATATCATCATTGGCAACAACAATGCAGTCCGCATGGACAAAAGGAACCCAAGCCTCCAAAACCTGGCCATGAATTAAACGGTTATCGATACGAGTCAGAACAAGGTTCATCAATTCTCCAAAGAGTCGATTTATCGAACCGAGCGTAGCAGTTCAGAAGGGCGCATAATTGCGTTTTGAGCATAATCTTTGAGCAGCTCAGCCAGCCCGTCCAGGTCGTGATTAACGCGGGCACCGACGCCTTTGATCAACATCGGCAAATTAACCCCGGTAAGGATTTCAACTACCCCTTCCTGGAGAAATTCAGCGCTGATATTGGTCGGTGTTCCACCAAACAGATCGGTTAAAATCATCGTTCCGTCACCATCTTTTCCAGCCAAAATCAGAGCTGCCTGCAATTCCTCTGTGGCAACTTCAACTGACATATCATGGTCGATGCTAACGGCCGCAACGACCTTAAGCGGACCAAGTATCAGCTCCGCTGCGTGTAGGAATTCATGAGCCAAACCAGCATGGGTTACAACCACGATACCGATCATCCGCTAACCCTTATCAATATCACGATGGTTAATCCGCAGGATAACATCCGGCTCAGGAAAGCTACTATAAAGGTCCTCAACAATCGAAACACTTCGGTGTCTGCCACCGGTACAACCGATTGCGACCGTCAAATAACTTTTCCCTTCAGCACAATAATGGGGCAGTAAAAAACCAAGCAAATGATCAAGGTGATAACGAAAATCACGGCAGGCCTGCTGCGAAAGAACATACTCGCGCAACCTTGGATCCAAACCGGTCAGTGGCCGTAATTCATCAATATAATGGGGATTAGGCAAAAAACGCACATCGAATACCAGATCTGCGGCCGGAGGTAATCCATAGCGATAACCAAAAGATTCCAAATTAACAATCAGCAAAGATTCGTGCTCTTCACCAAGGAAATCGAGCATCAAATCCCGCATTTGACGGGTATTCAGGTTACTGCTATCAATTATCTTTGTCGCGGTATCCCGCAACATCCACAGTTGCTGGCGTTCCCGATCTATTCCATCCTGAACGGTCTCGGTAGCCGCCAGCGGGTGCGAACGGCGTGTCTCTGAATAGCGTCGCCGCAAGGCAGCATCTTCTGCTTCAAAAAACAGGATATCCAGCTTATATCCATCCTGTTTTAACTGGTCAAAGGTCTTTTTATAGTCGGTTAAAAAACCACGATTACGGACATCAATAACGACTGCTACGCCTGAGTTTGGATTCAGCCCCTCTTCAGCACGCTGCATAAAATCGGGTAACATCACCAAAGGCAGGTTATCAACCACAAAAAACCCCTGATCTTCAAGAACCCTGGCCGCAGTACTTTTCCCAGAACCAGACAAGCCCGTAATAATCAGTAAGCGTCGATTCATTCCAGATCATCCCCGATGATAGTATGGGAATGACGGTGCGCTGCTGCAGCCATACGCTTTTCCAGAAGATCCTGAAACTCACGAGCACTGTGATAGCCCATCTCTTTTAAGAGCTGATTCCGTGCTGCAACTTCAACAATAGTACCGATATTTCTCCCTGGAGCCACTGGTATCCGGACAATCGGCAAGTCAACCCCGTGGATATTTAAAGTTTTTTCCTCTAACCCCAGACGGTCATATTCTTTATCATCTTCCCATTGCACCAACTCAACAACCAGATCAATTTTTTTGCGTTCCCGAATTGCAGCCACACCAAACAGATGCTTGATGTTGAGGATGCCCAAACCACGAATTTCCATATGGTAGTGGAGCAGATCCATTCCTTCGCCAAAAACAACTGAAGGGAGCTTAAAACGCACCTTGATGATATCATCAGCAACTAGACTATAACCACGCAGAATAAGCTCAAGGGCACACTCACTTTTGCCAACTCCACTCTTCCCCTGGATCAAAACCCCGATGCCAAGAACATCCATCAACACCCCATGCAGGGTTGAAGTCGGCAATAAACGTTCTTCCAAAAAGCGAGTCAACAGGGCAATAAAGTTAGAACTGAGATGTTTGGTTCGTAGCAGTGGAGTGTTCTCAGCCTCAGCATGTTCAAGCAGATAATCGGGGGCTTCCTGATTTTTAGTAATGATCAGACAGGCGAGTTTTCTGCTGCAAAAACCATCCAATATTTCAATTGCTTTGTCCCGCGACATGGTCTGCAAGAAGTTCAATTCTGTGGCGCCAATGATCTGCACCCGATCCGAATGTAAACTGTCGGTATAACCTGCCAGCGCAAGTCCAGGCTTCTGAATTCTTGGAACCGAAACAGTATTGGACAATCCACCCGCACCAGACAACAGATCAAGGTCGAGACCTGCTTCCTTTTCGTCGAGAATTTCTTGAATGGTCAGTTTTGGCATAGTGTCAGAACCCTGATGGACCACTGAACCTCTTAGAGATTCAGTAGAATCAGGCTGGCCCCTCTTCATCAAGAATGATCTGGTAAATAGCTTTTTGGTCAGGAGCATCCATCAGTTTCTTTCTGACGGAAGCATCTTTCAATAGCTTGGAGATTCTAGCCAGAGTTTTCAAATGGACCCCCACCGATTCCTCTGGGGCAATCAGCAAGAAAAACAGGTAAGCGGGTTGTCCGTCCATCGAGTCAAAATCAACCCCGGAACGGCTCCGACCGAAAACCAGTTTCAGCTCGGGGATTCCCGCTAATTTTCCGTGGGGGATTGCTACACCATAACCAATCCCGGTACTGCCAAGCCTTTCCCGCTCTTCAAGAACGGCAATGACATCAGCTCGGTTCAAGGAGGGTTCACAGAAAATCAACGCATCGGCCAACTCTACAAGAGCTTTAGCCTTATCTTTAGCTTGCAGATCGGCGACAATAGCACGTGGGTCCAATAGTTCAGATATTTTCATAATCACAATCTATAGTTGGTCAGAAATAAAATATACGGGTCTTTTTCATAGCAAGAAAAAGACCCGTATCACAAATTGTTAAGCCCCTTGGGGGACAATTAAACCATAGTTGCCATCTTTGCGGCGATAGACAACATGCATTTCTTCAGAGTTATCATCGGTGAAAGCAAGGAAATCCTTATCCAAAAGATCCATCTGCATAACCGCCTCTTCCACCGACATCGGTTTAACAAAGGATGAGTGGCTGCGAATAATTTCAGGACTGTCGGCTCCTTCATCAACACCCGGTGCTGCAGAAACCGTCTTTTCCAACAGTTGCTGGGTTCCACTGTCCCCTTTGTGTTCCTTTAATTTATCTTTATAACGCTTCAGCTGCCGTTCGATTTTATCAACCATCAAATCGATGGCGGCATACATGTCTTCCTTGGTTTCGGTACTCTTCATGGTCAGCCCTTTAGCGACCATGGTAACCCCAGCTCGATGGTTGATTTTTTTCTGCACGGATAAAACCACTTGGGCATCAATTGGCTCATCGATGTATTTTTTAACCCGAGTCAGCTTATCTTCCACATAGCTGCGAATGGCATCACTGCTTTCCATGTGACGGAAGGTAACGGCAATTTGCATAGGGCAACCTCCTTGCTTCAACAGGCTCCGGTATGGAGTCTGGATTAGTTTAACTATAACGCAGAATCATCCACGATGTATCTCTTTACCATGGAAAAATCAAAATGGATGATCTTAAAAAACACAGTGGCTAAGCAAAAATTCCGGCCTACAAGGCGTAGTAGTTTTTCGGGGAGTGAAGGCATACACATGGTATGTCAAGATCCTGAAAAACTGCTGTAACACAGGAGGACGGACTTTTTGCAACGCCATCAAAATAACCTTTTCCGTTCAGTTGATGAGCCAATCCCTAGCATTTCCCGATACTTGGTCACAGTACGGCGAGCGATATTAATATCCTGTTCCGCCAAAAGAACAACCATTTTCTGATCAGAATAAGGCTTTTTGGGATTTTCTTCGGCAATAATCTCTTTAATGCGACTCTTCACACTCTCCGAGGCGATTGCATCTCCATCAGCTGTATTGATCCCGCTGTTAAAAAAATATTTCAGCTCAAACAGGCCTTGTGGAGTTTGCACATATTTGTTCGTTGTCACACGACTGACCGTTGATTCGTGCATCTCAATATCATCAGCAACATCGCGAAGGACCAAAGGCTTCAAGTATTCAATTCCATGGTCGAAAAAGTTCCGCTGGAATTTAACAATGCTTTTGGTAACTTTATAAATAGTGCGCTGCCGCTGATGGATACTCTTGATCAACCAGACCGCACTGCGCATTTTATCCTGAATGTACTCCCCGGCTTTCTTATCAACGGATTTTGAATCGGTTAATGCATTACGGTAAAATGAATTGATCCGCAAATTTGGCAAACCATCATCGTTCTGCGTCACAACATATTCATCACCGACCTTATGGACAAAAATGTCGGGAGAAATATAATGAACATCCTCTTCGTTATATGCTCTTCCAGGTCGAGGATCCAGGCCAGAGATCACTTTTGCAGCATGCAACACATCATCCAGGGAAACTTTTAGTGCTTTTGCAATGACAGGGTACTTGCGTCCTTCCAGTTCGGCAATAAAATCACGCAAGATGGTCGCAGGCAGAGAATCAGACAATCCCATCCGGTCCAATTGCAGCAGTAGACACTCCTGAAGGTTTCGACAAGCGACCCCGGCCGGATCAAACTGTTGTACCCGTCTGAAGCCCGACTCAAATACTTGCAGATCCAGTCCTGAAGTTTGTGCCATCTCTTCAAGGCTGGCATGCAAGTAGCCAACATCATCCAGATTGCCAATAATTTCAGCAGCTGCAAGCCGCTCAGACTCTGCAAAGGTAGAAAGGCTGAGCTGCCACATCAGGTGATCATTCAGAGTTTCCTGCCGGGTCAGCAAACTCTCATAAGAAGGTCGATCTTCGTGATCCTCATAGCTGTTGCGGGTATCACTGCTGTTGAGACTGTAGCCCTCAAGATAGGTCTGCCAGTCGATGTCGTTCATCCCCTCCGAGTCAGCCTTAACTTCCTGCTCAGGAGCAGCTTCAGCAAAATCTACGGCCTCTCCCTCAAGATTGGCAGTTCCTTCATCATGCTCCTCTTTCGTCTCGGCCCCTTCTTCCAGAAGTGGGTTCTCAGCCAGCTCTTCTGTCACAACATCAACCAGCTCCATCCGCGACAGCTGCAATAATTTAATTGCCTGCTGTAGCTGAGGAGTCATCACCAGTTGCTGACTGAGTTTAACCTGTAGTCGAAGATCAATAGCCATAAAGTTCTTTAATTCCAAAGGCAGGCGCTGCCTACCAAAAAACATTAATAATTTCAAAAACTATGATGCCAATACCCACCCAGGTGCGGGATTATAGTCTGAATTTTTTTCCCAAATAAATTTCCCGTGCGAGAGGGCTTGCGGCTATTTCCTCAGGAGTTCCAAATTCAAGCAACTTACCCTGATTCAAAATATAGGCCCGATCGCAAACACCAAGTGTTTCACGAACATTATGATCTGAAATTAAAACACCAATTCCCCGCTCTTTGAGTTGGAAAATAATATTCTGAATATCGACCACTGCAATCGGATCAATTCCGGCAAAAGGTTCATCCAACAGCAAAAAAGCTGGTTCAAGCACAAGTGACCTGGCAATTTCAACCCGGCGCCGTTCGCCCCCAGAAAGGGCATATCCTTTTGAATCACGGATGTGGGCAATATTCAAATCATCCAGCAACCCTTCCAGACGCTGTTGTTGTTCCCCGCTGGTGAGCTTCAGAGTTTCAATAATTGCCAACAGATTTTCCGCCACTGTCAACTTACGAAAAACTGAAGCCTCTTGCGGCAAATAAGATATCCCGGAACGCGCACGCCGATACATCGGCAGATCAGTAAGATCCTGGTCATCCAGAAAAATTTTCCCCTGATCCGGCTTAGCCAGCCCGACAACCATATAAAAACTGGTTGTTTTCCCTGCGCCATTCGGGCCCAGAAGGCCAATAACCTGCCCGGAGTGAACTTCCAGATTGACTCCGGAAACAACCTCCCGACCCGCATAAGATTTATGCAGTCCAGTTGCCTTCAGAACTCTGCTCACTGCTGTTCCTGTTTCTTTTCCGGAACGATGATCGCTTTAACCCGACTTTTTTCAGAGCTTTTAATCAGAGTTCTATTTTCTTTAAGATAAAGAGTAATTTCATCTCCTGAGATTTTATTCTTTCCCTGCGTAACCTCAGCATTTCCAGTTAAAACCAGGATTTCTTCCAGTTGATGAAAAACCGCTTTCTCTGCGGTAGCAATCCGGTCAAGCTGTAGCACTCGTACTTCGCCAATCGCGTCCAGACGTTCAACTTGATCTTGATCCTTTTGAAAAACGACAATCAGGTTTTCTGCATAGAGGGTCATTTCACCTTGCTTGGCAACAACATTCCCGGTAAAAATTGATTGCCGCTGTTGTTGCAACACTTCCAGCTGCTGTGCAGTGATTTCAATGGGTTGATTTCGATCCAGTTCAGGTGTTGCTTCAGCCGCAAAAGCAGCCGGTACACAGATAGCAAGCGATATCAACAGAAGTCCTCTGCCCATCATTTATTTTTTCTCCCTGCCGCCTGGATACAAGACCATCCAGACATTGTCTTTCACCAGCATACGCCCCTGATCGATATCTATCTGTAGACCGGTGCCCGTCAACTCTGATTCAGGGGAAAAAAACCGGATTGGATCTTCGGTGCTCAACTGACGAAGCTGATCATCATAGTGCAGCCGCTCGGTAAGAAGCTGATCACCTCGCTCGGTTTTCAATATGACATGACCCCAGACATCAACCTGGCGCGTATCCTGCGCCAACTGTCCATAATCGGCCTGTAAATTAATGTCGCCAAACTGTCCAGTCCCGTAGAAAAGCAACTTGACCACTTCAAGTTTTGCCAGGCTACTATCGCGTTGGTATTCAGCCGTATCGGCATCCAGAGTCCAACGCCGCTGCCCATCTTCATTCTGGGTATAATGGAGATCTTCCAGGGCAAGATCAATGTTTTCTGGCAACATATTGAGGATTTCTTCCGGGCCCTGCTGTTGCAGATGACGATAAATAACTATCGTCAACGCGATGATAGAAATCAGGATGAGAAGAGCCAGCAAGCGCCGAAAATTAAACATCAGTCCATTACAAATGCAGGGTCAAAATATTTCTTTGTCAATTCATCCCACTGGCCCGAGGCTCGCAACAACAGATCACTGATTTCCCTGACAGCACCTCGACCACCAGGACGAGAAGTCACATAATCGACGAAGGGAAAAACATCCGGAACAGCATCGGCAACAGTTGCGCTGAATCCTACCCGGCGCAAAATTGGCAGATCGACAACATCATCACCAGCATAGGCAACCTGCTCATCAGTCAATCCCTGTGCGGAAAGAATTTCCAGATAGGGGCCCAGCTTGTTCAAAGCCCCCTGGTAGAGGATCTCAATGCCCAACTCCCGAGCGCGTCGACTGACAACATCGGATGACCGTCCAGTGATAATACCAACTTTAAATCCCGCACGTTGAAGCATCTTCAATCCGTGGCCATCTTTAACATCAAACGCCTTTAACTCGTTCCCCTGATTATCATAGATAATCAGGCCATCGGTCAGAACGCCATCAACATCGAGCAACAGCAGTTTGATTTTAGCCAGTTTATCCTGCATCAAACCACCCCTGACTTAAGCAGATCATGCAGATGGACAATACCCACCGGTTCCTTCCCTTGTTCATCAGCAAAAACAAACAACGATGTAATCGAATGAGCTTCCATGAATTGCAATGCCTTCGCTGCCAGATTACGGCGTAGAATCCGCTTGGGTGAAGTCGACATCACTTGATGGATCGGTTGCTGTAAACTCTCCAGACCCAATTCCATAATCCGGCGCAAATCACCGTCAGTAAAAACCCCGACTAAAACGCCCTGAGTATCAATAACACCTGTTACGCCCAATTTTTTATCGGTTATTTCGAACAAAGCCTCACGCAATAAAGTTTCTGGCGCAACCAGTGGGATTGCATCACCAACGTGCATCAGGTCTTCAACGCGCAGAAGCAGCTTTTTCCCAAGGGCACCCCCGGGGTGGACAAGGGCAAAATCTTCCGCTCTAAATCCACGTTCATTCAGCAAAGCAACCGCCAGGGCATCACCCATAGCCAGCGTTGCGGTGGTGCTTGCAGTCGGAGCCAATCCTAGCGGACAAGCCTCTTCAGCAACACTGATGTCGAGATGAACATCTCCAGCTATTCCCAAAGTACTTTGTGGTTTTCCTGAAATCGCAATCAGCGGCAACCCCATCCGTTTAATCACAGGTAGAATCCGGCTGACCTCTTCGGTTTCACCTGAGTAGGAAACAGCGATAATGACATCCCCTTTGGACAACATTCCAAGGTCGCCGTGGAGACCTTCAGCGGGATGCAGAAAAAAAGTCGGAGTCCCGGTTGAAGCCATGGTTGCTGCAATTTTCTGGCAAATCAATCCAGACTTTCCCATTCCAGTAACGACAACCTTCCCCTGACAATCTAAAATCATCTTCACCGCTTGTGAAAAATCACCATCAATTCGGGACTGTAATGCCAAAATAGCGTCTGCCTCGATCTGCAAAACCCGCTTTGCTGTTTCAATCATCAGTCTTCATTTCCCGTGTCAGTCTGTTTAAAAGTCGCATCAAATTCCAAAATCTGCTCTAGCAGCGCCTTGACCTGCGCCAACGGCAGGGAGTTTGCACCATCACAGAGTGCCTGGTCGGGATTTTCGTGAACTTCCCAGAACAGACCATCAATACCAGTCGCTGCTGCCGCTCGTGACAAAGCACCGACATACTGCCGCTGTCCCGAAGATGAACCGCCAGCACCACCCGGCAACTGAACTGAATGGGTGGCATCAAAAACGACCGGATAACCCATCTCACGCATAATCACCAGTGAGCGCATATCGACAACCAGGTTATTGTAACCGAAAGAGACACCCCGCTCGGTCAACAGAATTTTTTCATTTCCGGTTGACGCAATTTTATTGACCCCGTGCTCAATGTCCCAGGGTGCCAGAAATTGACCCTTTTTCAAATTGATCGGTTTCCCGGTTTTACCAGCAGCGACCAACAAATCGGTCTGACGACTTAAAAAAGCAGGGATTTGCAGCACGTCCAGGACATCTGCAGCTGCGGCAACCTGACTGACATCGTGGACATCGGAAACAATTGGCAGCTCCAGCTCTTTATTAACCCGCTCCAGAACCCGTAAGCCCCGCTCCACCCCGAGCCCACGAAAAGAGGTGACAGAGGTTCGGTTAGCTTTATCGTAGGAAGCTTTGAATATCAACTCACACCCAAGGGCCTGAGTAATTTCCTTGAGCCCTTCAGCTATCCGCAAAGTCAGGTTTTCATCTTCGATAGCACAGGGTCCGGCAATCAGAACTAATTGTTTGGAACCACCAAAGGAGACAGGTCCAACACTGATTTGTCTCATTTATTTCTCCTCGCGTTGCTTTTGACAGGCACCAACAAAAGACTCGAACAACGGATGTGGCTCCATTGGTCGAGATTTGAATTCGGGGTGAAACTGGCAACCGAGAAACCAAGGGTGGTCAGCCAGTTCGGCGATTTCGATCAGATTTGATTCAGGGTTCATTCCTGAAAAAATCAACCCGCAAGTCTTTAATTTTTTGAGATAGTCGTTATTAAACTCAAAGCGGTGTCGATGGCGCTCAGAAAGATGATCGGTTCCGTAGATTCTACCGGCCAGCGTTCCCTTAACCAAGTCACAGGGATAAGCCCCTAACCGCATGGTGCCCCCCTTCTTCCTGACTTTTTTCTGGTCTTCCATAATATGAATCACGGGGTTTTCAGCCGTCTCTTTAAATTCGGAGGAATGGGCATCCTGAATATTACAAACATTCCGGGAAAACTCGACGACAGCCATCTGCATCCCCAGACAGATTCCGAAAAAAGGAATTTTATTTTCCCGAGCATAGCCAATTGCAGCAATCTTACCTTCACTCCCTCGCTCGCCAAAACCACCGGGAACCAGAATGCCATCGACATCGTCAAAAGCGCTGTTTATACCGTGGCGTTCCAATGCCTCAGAATCGACATATTTTAAATTGACACGGCAATTATTGGCAATTCCACCATGGGTCAAGGCCTCGGCTAATGATTTGTAACTCTCGGTCAAGCCAACATATTTTCCTACGATCGCAATAGTTGTCTCATTCGCCGGGTGTTTCACTCGCTCGACAGTTCTCTCCCAGGAAGACAAATCAGGAGATTTGGTCCAAATGTTCAAATAATCAACAATGCGTTCGTCCAACCCTTGCGCATGAAAAGCGGTGGGGACTTCATAGATTGTCTCCACATCACGGGCCGTGATAACTGCTTCCTCGGGCACATTACAGAACAGGGCGATTTTCGCCTTCATCTCTCGCGGGATCTCACGATCACAGCGGCATAGCAAAATTTCAGGCTGGATACCAATTTCACGCAAGTCCTTGACGCTATGTTGAGTTGGCTTGGTTTTCAGTTCGCCGGCGGTTGTAATGTAGGGAACCAGGGTCAGATGGATATAGAGAACATTTTCCCGCCCACGATCAGCTCGAAACTGGCGAATGGCCTCAAGAAATGGTAAAGATTCAATATCCCCGACAGTACCGCCAACCTCCACAATTGCAATATCAACACCACTGGCATTGTCAAGAATCTTCTGCTTAATCTCATTGGTAATATGGGGAATAACCTGAACCGTTCCGCCCAGATAATCACCACGCCGTTCCTTGCGAATCACAGAGTCGTAAACCTGCCCAGTCGTAAAATTTGATTTGCGTGATAATTTTGCCGAGGTGAAACGCTCATAATGACCCAGATCGAGATCGGTCTCTGCACCATCGTCCGTGACAAAAACTTCGCCATGCTGGAAAGGGCTCATAGTCCCGGGATCCACATTGATATAAGGATCCATTTTCTGCATTGACACCCGCAGCCCGCGAGCTTCCATCAGCGCCCCAATAGAGGCGGCCGCCAATCCTTTCCCGAGAGAAGAAACCACACCGCCGGTTACAAAGAGAAACTTTGTCTTCATTTACTTCATTCCGTTCTTCATCAAAAATGGCTGTTTTTGCGACAGCATTGACAACAATCAAAAACTTCTACACCTGTGAAAAATTGATACTACAATGAAACTGAGGCGAAAGAAACCCTGTTCATGCAAAAAACCTTCCATATTTTTAAAAGAGAATAAGAGCCCGTTTTAATTATTGATTTTCTGCAGACATAAGATTGGAAACACGTTCAAGATCTGCCGGCGTATCAACTCCGTGGCAACTGAACTCGGTCTCCGCCACATACAACTCGACTCCTCGTTCAAGAGCACGCAATTGCTCCAGATTCTCAATATTCTCCAGTGGTGTTGTCGGCCAGGAAGGATACTCAAGCAAAAGCTCCCTCCGGTAGACATAGAGGCCAATATGCCGTAAAAAACCCAACTGCGGCAAGGCTACCGCAAGCTGGTCAGGGTTCAAATCACGTGGACAGGGGATCGGAGCACGAGAAAAGTAGAGTGCCAACCCTGATTGACTCTTAACCACTTTGACCACATTGGGGTTGTAAAAGTCCTCAAGCTGATCGATCTTACTGGCAAGTGTTCCCATCTGAATTTGTCGATTCACGACCAACGGAGCTATCGCCTGATCAATCATCCTCGGGTCGATAAGTGGTTCATCCCCCTGGACATTGACGATCAACTCAGAATCAATGCTTGCAGCAACCTCAGCCAAACGATCCGTACCAGTCGGATGATCAGCCCTGGTCAACACCACCTCACCACCAAAACCTTCAACCACTGAAACGATACGCACATCATCAGTTGCAACGATAACCCGGCTGACCATTTTGGCCTTAGCAACCCGCTGATAAACATGTTGAATCATCGGCAGGCCATTGATTAATGCCAGGGGTTTCCCAGGAAAACGGGTCGATCCGTAACGGGCAGGGATAATTGCTGTCGCCTTCATGGTAAACCTTTCAAAATTTGGAAAAGAATGATCTGCGTTTCTGCATCCACAGCAGGACAATGAGAAATACGCCACTTATCCCTATGCATACATAAGCAAATATATCGCCGAATCTGGTATAAAAAGTTTCTTTGGCTCCTAACCCGACCAAACCACCCAATTGCAGCGACTCAAAAATAGGCCCCGCTAAGGTGATATTGCCGGCGGGAGAAATCAGCGCAGAAATTCCAGTGTTAGCCGCCCGGGCTATCCAGATACGGTTTTCAATCGCCCGGAAACGGGTCATTGCCAAGTGCTGATAAGGAGCTGATGAGTGACCAAACCAGGCATCATTGGTCAAATTGATCAGCAAATCGCTCCCCTGCCGTACATATTCGCGTGCCAACTGCGGGAAGATAGCTTCGTAACAGATCAGTACGCCAAGATGATGGCCATTCAACGGCAAAGGACGCACCTCCCCCGGCGAGAAATCGCCGACCCCGACAACTAACTTATCGATAAAAGCCAACAGCTTCCCCAATGGTACATACTCACCAAAAGGGACCAGATGTTTTTTATCAGAACGACCTAACTCCTCCCCCGCCGGAGACAGAAGAAAAGCACTGTTGTAATATTTATACTCACCAGAAGACGATTGTTGATAAGCCGGGCTGCCGACCAGCAAGAAGGCATTTAACTGCTTGGGCAATTGCTTGACCTGCAACGTAAGCTCAGAATGATCCTGCAGAAAAAATGGTGTAGCCGCCTCAGGCCAAACAACTAAATCGGGTTGATTTGCCAGCGCCTGAACTGACAAGTTTTGATAGCGATCAATACTGGCTTGCCGATTATCGGGAGCCCATTTCTGCGCCTGATCAATATTCCCTTGAATCAGAGCAACCCGCAAGTGTTCCGTTCGCTGCTCAAGAGGCTGTGCCTCCCTCCAGAAACCATAACCAAAATGGCTGATCGAGATCGCGATAGTTAAAGACACCCCCAACCATGCCAAACGGCTCTTTGGCCCGGCAACAACTCCGGCGATGGCACAATTCACTGCTACCAGCATCAAACTGACACCATAAACCCCGGTGACATCAGAGCTCTGAATCGCCAGAGAAAAATTCTGTTGCGAATAGCCGAGGATGGCCCAGGGAAAACCAGTGAACAGCCAGCCACGAAGAAATTCCAGAGCGACCCATAGAGGAGGCAAAGTAAACAGAAATGGGATTTTAAGGACAGCTTCAAGCCGGCAAGCGACCCAAGTTGCCAGACCAAAGTAAACTGCCAGATAGCTAATCAAAAAGAGGTAAGCAAGGAGAGAAAAAACCGGCGGCAGACCACCATAAGTAGTCATAACAAAATTCAGCCAATACAAAACTGTGGCAAAAAAAACGCTCCCTGCAGTAAATCCGGCCGCGAAAGGACGGTGGCGCATAACCAGAAGCAGAGGAACCAATGCAACCCAGGCAAGTGGGAATAGATCGGGGCGGGGGAATGCTCCCGCCAGCAACAATCCAGAAACGGCAGCGGTTACAAGGGTTCGATCAGGTTTTGCCAAGCGCATTAATGCTCACCATTTGGTGCATTCGCTTCCGCAAGCGGGACAACCCGAATCTGACGAATCGCACGCTGATCACCCCGCTCAATCAGCATATCAAAAAGTCCAATTCTGACCCGCTCACCGACAGCTGGAACCCTGCCGTAATGCTCTACAACATAACCGCCGATGGTATCAAATTTTTCCCGAGCGACTTCAACATCGAAATGCTCTTCAAACTCTTCAATACTCAGGCGGCCATCAACCAGTAAAGTTCCATCTGGCTGTTCCAGCAACCATTCACCTTCACGATCATATTCATCCTGAATGTCGCCAACTATTTCCTCGATCAGATCTTCCATTGTGACCAAACCTGATGTTCCGCCATATTCATCAATAACGATGGCAATATGAACATAAGTCTTCTGAAATTCTTTGAGCAAAACACTGACCTGTTTTGACTCTGGAACCAGAAAGGGAGGGCGCATAATTTCATCAAGAACAATAGCATCGAGGGGACGCCCCCAATAGCGGAGTAGGTCTTTGGCATAGACCAGACCGATAATATTATCGATATTGTTTCTGTAGATAGGGATGCGAGTATGACCTGAACTGAGGATGGCATTGAGAACATTGCTAAACGGAGCTTCAGCATCAACACATACCATATCTGTCCGCGGAACCATAATTTCACGCAGAATAGTTTCATCCAACTCCAGAATAGACTGGAGCATATCACCCTCACCCTCGTCTATAATCCCCTGTTGTTCAGAGGCATCAATCAATTCCTGCAGTTCTTCTTCACTACTTGCCTGAGGCCGATGGCTCAACCTGCGTGCCAGCCGCTGCAGCCAGCCAGCAGGTTCCCGTGCATGATCATTGTCCACTTCTTTTTTGTTCTCCTTGTACAATTAACAATCGTTATAATGAAAATTCTCGAACCAGAAGGTCAAATATCTCAGACTCTCTAGCTTCCATCTGCTCAGCTTCTTCCACGGTTCCACGTTCGTGATCATAACCGAGCAAATGCAGAACACCATGAATCAAAAGAAACCAAAGCTCGTGTTCAAATGGAACGTTGGCCTCAGCAGCATCTGTGGCAGCTCGCTCTGCAGAAATAACCACATCGCCCAGCATCAGGGGTGACAAGCCAGACCCTTCACCTTCCTGCATGGCAAAAGAAATAACATTTGTCGGGCGGTCACGTTGCAGGTATTCACGATTAATCTCCTGAATCCCGGCATTATCGAGAATAAGAATCGACAGTTCCGCCTCAGAATATCCCGAGACGCTTAAGATCCTTTGAGCTATCTTCCGCAGTGGCCGCTTCAGGATCTTGTGTCGGCGCTGGCAATTTTCTATCTGGATTCGCACTTTTGATTTTGGCCTTTTCTTTGACTGAAGCCTTTTCGTCGTTAGCAATCTTTTCCCGCACAATATGCACCGGTTCCGGATAATCAACCCGATGGTGAAATGATCCGGATAAAATACGATTGAAGCTCTTGGCAATGAAGTTCAAATCTTTCAGGGTCAAATCACATTCATTCAACTGCCCGTCAATAAAAATGTTTTTGATCAGTTTCTGCACCATCCCCTGAATCCGCGCCCGGGTTGGGTCGGTCAGCGTACGACTGGCTGCCTCAACAGCGTCTGCCAGCATAATCAGGGCGGCTTCACGGGTCTGCGGCTTGGGACCATGATAACGATAATCGCGCTCATCGACCTGTTGTACTCCTGGGTCTGCCTGACTTTTTGCCCGATCGTAGAAAAACTTGATCAGAGCGGTGCCGTGATGTTGTTGGATAATATCAATCAATTCCGATCCAAGCTTGTGCTCACGAGCCAGGTCAACCCCATCCTTAACATGAGAAGTGAGAATCAGAGCGCTCATCGATGGGGCCAAAGTATCATGTTTATTCCGCTGCCCCCCTGAATTTTCAATAAAATAGAGGGGTTTTTTGATTTTACCAATATCGTGATAATAGGCCGCCACCCGGGTTAATAATGGATTTGCATTGATCGCCTCAGCGGCAGCTTCCGCCAGATTTCCGACCAGGATAGAATGGTGATACGTTCCAGGCGCCTCAATCATTAATTGCCGTAAAATCGGCGCATTCATATTGGCCAGTTCCAGTAATTTGATATCGGTTGTGTATTTAAAAAATGATTCCACCAGTGGTACCGTTCCATTAACAAAAACAGCACTGGCCAACCCGCCAAAAAAACCAAAGCCAAGTTTCCAGAGGAGCTGCAGTTCAAAACTGCGTCCGGTCAAAAAATGGATCCCGATGAGCAAAGCCATGTTGGTCAATCCGATCCACAACCCGGCACGATAAAGAGTCGTCCGTTGCTGACAATGGCGAACCCCATGTGCACCAACAAGGCTGCCGATGAGGACATAAAGAGTCATCAGCAAACTGTTACCAAACAATATTCCGACCAGAACCGAACAACAGACTGCGAACAAAAATGCCGTTTCGGAGTTAAGGACAATTCGTACCAACATAGCCCCAAGAGCAAAGGGAATCGCGTAAAAATAGACCGAAGAATCAATGTAGGCGAAGGCATTTCCCATGCCAGCTGCAATAAAAATGGAAATTTTCAGCATCAAAAACATGGCAAGAAATACACTGGAAAGGAACAATAAATCTCGGGCATCGGGTCGAAATTTACTGATATTTCTTTGACTGAAATAAAAAACAACGTAGATCAACAGCAGTGAACAGATCAACACTCCTGCCGCCATCTGTAGACCACTATTATCGAGCCCTGACTTCCGAATTGCCTGCAGCTTGAGGATCTGATCGGCGGTCACCCGCTCCCCTTCTCGAACGACCATTTCTCCTTTTTTCACCTGAAATAACACCGGCGCAATCTGCCCTCGCGCTGCCAGCTGCCGTTGTTCAGTTTCCTGCTGATTGAATACTAAGCTGGGACGCAATTGCTGCTGCACCAGCTTCAATAAAGTCTGTTGCTGAATCGATGTTATTTCAGGGATTAGTGCTAACTCGCTTTTCGCCTGCAACAAAGCCTCATTCAAACCAATAGTGCGTTCAAACAATCGCGGATCTATTTCGTCTCCTCCGCTTCGCTCAATCGCTAAAATACCCCGACTTCGATCCGCCTCAAACGCTTGCAAATTAGCAACAATCGGTCGTTCAAAGATTGGTGTCAGCAGATCTCCAGTCAAAACAGCAATATTTTGATCAAGAGCCAAGTTAAGTAGCGGTTTAAATTCCTCAACCGTGAGCGGAACCCCGAAATCAGCCTCTAGTTGCCGTAAAAAATCCTCCGGGTTTAAACTCTCAACATCCTTTTTCCGCTCCAACAACAATCCAAGCCCCAGACGGATTCTTTCAATGGCTTGAGTCCCAGCAGTTGTGTCCAGATCGTAAACCATGGGGGTATTATTGGTCGCCTCATCACGTTTTGACTGAGTGAGGAGAGCATCTCCTACCAACAGATCGCGGGGTGACTTAATATCCCGGGTAGCAATATCTCCCGGAGTATAATAATCAGGGATCAGGCCTCCCTTCGGCACAATAATCAGAGTCAATAGAGCTGCAACCAGCAACAGCAACCACCCTCCCAGATGGGGTTGTCGCCGATGGCGAAGACCCTGAACTCCACCACTAAAAATAGCGGTACGACCCAGCAGTGATTTATTATTTTCTTCTTTAAGCATATGTCCTCTATGGCGCCAAATTTACCTGGGGGAGCGATTCAGATCTGTATTCTGCCGATCCGCCTGCTGATAAGCCCGCACAATTGCCTGTACGATGGGGTGGCGTACAACATCTACGTCGCTGAAATGGGTAAATGCAATCCCAGGAACACTATTCAGCACTTCTATCGCATGCAGCAGGCCGGATTGTCTATCACGCGGCAGGTCGATCTGGGTAACATCGCCGGTAATAACTGCCCGGCTGCCAAACCCTAAACGAGTTAGAAACATCTTCATCTGTTCAGCAGTGGTATTTTGTGCTTCATCCAAAATGACAAAAGCATCATTCAACGTTCGGCCACGCATAAAAGCCAGTGGCGCCACTTCGACAATACCCGTTTCCAGCAGCGTCTGAACTTTTTCCAGATCGAGCATATCGTAGAGAGCATCATAGAGCGGTCGCAGATACGGATTCACCTTTTCTGCTAAGTCTCCAGGGAGAAAGCCAAGCTTCTCACCGGCCTCAACCGCCGGACGCACCAACATGATCCGACTGACCTCTTTGCGCATTAAAGCCGCAACCCCCATAGCCATAGCCAGGTAAGTCTTCCCGGTTCCCGCTGGGCCGATACCGAAAACGACATGATTGTCTCGAATGTTATCAATATAACTTTTTTGTGCCAGACTTTTGGGGGAAATCAACCTATTGCGAGCCGAGATAAAAACCGTATCGCCAAAGATATCTTTCAGGGAAGTGGTTGAATCAGAAGAAAGAATCCGGATTGCATAATCAATATCGGTGGGATAAAGCGGCATATTTTCCCGCAATAAGAGACAAAGCTCTTCCAGCAGGCGATAGCCAACATGAACCTGAGCTGGCTCACCAGACAAGTGAATCGCAGTTCCCTGGCTACCAAGGCGGATGCCAAGTTTTTTCTCTATCAGTTTGAGATGCTTATTCTGCTGACCGAACAATTGAGCGGCCAGAGCCGCATCAGCAACATCAAAATGTTTGCTGGAGCTCATACGCAGATATTCGCTGTAATATGATTATTTTCACGTTGCGGAATCTAACACCAAAACTGAACAAATGCAACAAAGAGCTCCCGGTCCCATCCGTTCTCAGTCACCAAAAAATAATCAAAACCTGCTATACTCAGCGAGTATTTTAAGTTTCTTGAGAACTTACGGGGGAGATGTGAACCAGAAAGTTACAGACAACCCGACGGTAGATTTGGATAAGCCGCTACTTACGGCATTTCTGCATCAATTGAACATATCCCGGCGCCAGTTGTCACTGTACCCACCGGAGCATCCGCAAATTGTGGCCAGTGTCACTAGTACCCTGGACATACTAACTGACCTGTTCCACTCCGATCCAGTCATCACCCTGGGTATTTCTCCGGACGCCCTCTATTTTGAACAGCTCTGGCTTGACAAAGACGATTCAAACCATCGGCAATTTGCTAAATTTTTCTACACCCTTGGAGTTGCATCGATCAGTTTTCGGAGTGGGTTGAAAGGGCCGGAGCTGGTCCGTTTTAACCAGTTGCTCCGTTCCGACCGAAACACCATAGAATCTTTCGGCGGTTTAGATAAATTATTTGAGCAACAGCAGATTGAACATATTTCAGTGGTTCCGATCGACTATGATGCTTTTCAGGCTAATCAGGATTTTTCTGGGAAGAAACCAGCGGAAGAGGATCAGTTGTGGGAAAATTTTCTTCATGGCCTACATAACGGCAACCTCGATTTTGGAAAATTAGAATCGGCCTTTGATCTGAGTGTTGTTGCCGCCATTTTCAACCAAAAACTTATTGGAAACCAGGCCGAACGCGAACAATCATCCCACTCCGTAGGCCTGTTCATTGAAAACAGTATCCAACTGAAGAGGGGGCTACAAACACAAACGGATAACGACAAAAAGCTCGTTTCCCTGCTGGAGCAGTTATCTCCTGATGCCCAACTGGAATTTCTCAATAGCGCCTTCCATACGCTCGATCGACATCGAGATGCCGCGCCAGATATCCTGCAAAAAATCCCAACGCATCTTCTGCAGAACGCGGTTGCCGGAAAAAATCGACAGGATTTGAATCTATCTTCACGGCTGTTTGGCCTGATCAACAACTTGGCAAACTCCCAAACCCAGGCATTTCATCACAATATCAAAACAAAAACGGCACCTCTATCAGAAGATATGGTTCGTGCCCGACTCGATGTGCTGTTCAGTGAGGAACGGCAAGATTTGTATATGCCCGATAACTACCAGGCGGCGCTGCACAATATCCTCAGTGACAATGCTATCGGGAGCATTCCTGATGAAGAAAAACAAAAGTTAAAAGCCTTGATCGAAAACCAATCGGTCGAACAAAATTGTGCAGCCATCATTTTTGAAATGCTGCACTCCCAATGTGATGCTGAGCAGGAAGAATCAATTCAGCAAAACCTGCTTGATCTTTCCCGATACTTTCTGGACATCGGTGACTTTACCAACTTGCGTAAAATTCACAACAACTGGTCTAAATACTTGTACAGTGGCAATTCGTCCGCTAGCATCTTCACAGAAAAAGTGCTGTCAAATCACGCTCAACTCACTTTTATGTCTGAGGTTCTGGATGGTATTGATCTTTGGGGAGAGGAAAAGCATCAGGAAATAGCCGACTATGTCGTCGCTGTCGGGGAGCCCTACAGTGAACTGGTTATCGATTATTTGGGTCTAGCTCCAAAATGGTCTGAGCGACAACTTTGGATGCAGATTCTGGAAGGGATCGGCGGAGACGCTCAACGAATCATTGTGCGATCCCTCAATGATGAGCGTTGGTATCTGGTGCGGAACCTGTTGATTATTCTGGGAAAAGATTTGGATCCTCACAGCATAAAAGTGATCCATCAACTTGTCGGGCATCCTCACCCGAAGGTACGACTTGAAGTGATGCGGAACCTGTTTTCCTGTAATCCAGCTACGGCCAATCGGCAACTGCTGAAAGAGTTACAAAGTGAAGACGCCGAAGCCCGACTTTCAGCTATCCAGATAGCCGATCTCAGTCGGGATCCAAGCGTTCTCTCCATTCTGCATAAAAACCTTAATAGTATCCCGGAGAGTGAGACAGAGCTGGAAATAAAAATACAGATCGTCCGGACACTGACCCGGATTGGCAACAAAGACAGTCTACCGTTTTTGCGGCGGATACTACAGAAACAAGGTTTACTGGTCTCGCGCCGGATAAAACAACTGCAGACAGAAATCCTTCAGAACCTGGCGCTATTTCCCGGCGCCTCAGCAGAAAAATTACTCAATGAACTTACAAATGGCAAACACAAACAACTGGCCAAGCTGGCAATAAAACAACGACAAGAATTCTCAAGGAGGGGCAAATGATCAGTGCTCAAGACGACCATCTCCAAAAACTGATCAGATTAATGACAACCGCTGCTGCTAATGCGGCCCTCTACCACACTGAACATCGTCAGGTTCTGCGCCTGAGCAAACAAGCGTTGAATGAACTTCACCAGCTGTTCAACGTCCACAGCAATATCACCCTAAAAGTCATTGATGAACAACTGATTTTCACCAACAAGCCAGTCGCTAAAAATCTGGCGGTTGACCGGCTCCTTGAAGCCCTGACCAGAAATGGTATCAGTCATTTACAGATAGAACCGGGAGTCTATACAGAAGAGTTACTCGGTTTCATTAATCTTCTCAGCAAATCCCCGGACAAACAGATTGACATCAAAAGCAGCGAAAACATCCATTTTGGTCAGGTGGAAGTCCGCTACAAAAACTCCGGTTCTCAACAGCTTGCCGAACTGAATCTGGCAGAAATTGCCGATTATGAAGCTGATCGTTTTATGGATATCTACCAGACCGTGCGGAACAAACAAAAACTGGAAATGGCGGGGATTAATGAAATTGTCAACGGCTTTGTCAGTGAATTCAACAGCCAAAGTGATGCTTTTATGGCAATCGCCCCGTTGCGATCAATGGATGAATATACCTATACCCATTCGACCAATATCTGCATGCTCAACCTGGCTCAAGCAAAAGTCCTTGGGATTGAAGGACAATTACTCAACGATATTGGTATTGCTGCCATGCTGCACGATGTCGGAAAGATGTTTATCTCACCTGACATTCTGAGCAAATCGGGTCAACTGAATGAGGAAGAATGGCAGATTATGCAACAGCATCCGCGTTTAGGCGCCGAGTACCTGCTCAACACACCAGGAGTTCCGCGGTTGGCCGTTGTGACTGCATTTGAGCACCATATGCGCTACGACAATGCCGGCTACCCAAAAACAGCCCACCCCTGGCAACAACACATCTGTTCCCACATGACTGCAATTTCAGATACATACGATGCTATGCGAACCCACCGAGCTTATGAAGAATCGTTAGATATAGATCAAATCATCTCAATCATGCTGGATCTTGCCGGGAACAAGCTCCATCCCCAATTAACCTACAGCTTCCTTCAAGTTCTCAGTGAGTTAGATAAAAGCAGCGAGCCCAGCAACTATAGCGCCCGATAAACGACCTCCCCCGCAAAAAGAGTAAATCTGTGAGAGTTCTGGATAGAGAAATCAATCCGGGGAAGCTCTTGCGGCAATCATGAACCTAATGCTATACAATCGCAATTCTTCTAAAACTACTAACTTCTTGCTGCGGACAAAATTTACTTTTGTCCGCAGGGTTTATTCAAAAAGGGACAACCAATGAGTGAAGATACAAAAAAAATCATCTATTCGATGATGCGTGTCAGTAAAAACTATAACAAGCAACCAATCATCAAAGATATTTCTCTTTCTTACTATTACGGCGCCAAAATCGGTGTTCTCGGTCTCAATGGTTCGGGGAAATCGACCCTGTTGCGGATTATGGCAGGCGTCGATAAAGAGTTTAACGGCGAAGCCGTGCTCTCAGAAGGCTACAGTGTCGGCTATCTGGAGCAGGAACCGCAACTGGACGACAACAAAACCGTCCGCGAAGTGGTCAAAGAGGGGGTCCAGGAAGTGGTCGATCTGCTCGCCGAGTTCGAAGAGATCAACAACGCCTTCGCTGACCCCGATTGCGACATGGACAAGCTGCTTGATCGCCAGGCCAAGGTACAGGATGCCCTCGACGCTGCCGATGCCTGGAACCTTGAGTCACGGCTGGAATTGGCCGAAGAGGCGTTGCGCTGCCCGGCCCCCGATACCCAGATCAAGGTACTCTCCGGTGGCGAAAAACGCCGCGTCGCCCTCTGCCGCCTGCTGCTGAACAAACCCGACATCCTGCTGCTGGATGAGCCAACCAACCATCTCGACGCCGAAACCGTCGCCTGGCTGGAACAGCATCTGCAGCGCTATCCCGGCACGGTTATCGCCGTGACTCACGATCGTTACTTTCTGGATAACGTGGCTGGCTGGATTCTCGAACTGGATCGTGGCGAAGGGATTCCCTGGAAAGGCAACTATTCCAGTTGGCTGGAGCAGAAGCAAGAGCGGCTACGCAAACAGGAAAAAACCGAGAGTAAACGCCAGCAGACCCTGCAACGCGAACTAGAATGGATCCGCATGTCTCCCAAAGGGCGACACGCCAAATCCCAGGCACGGATCAGTTCTTACGAGAAGCTACTCGGCAACGAGGGGCTGCAGAAAGAACAGACCCTCGAACTGTATATTCCGCCCGGACCTCGGCTTGGTGGCGTCGTCGTCGAAACCAAAGGGATCAGCAAAGCTTTCGGCGAACGCTTATTAATCGACAACCTCAGCTTCAACCTCCCCCCAGGTGGGATCGTCGGCGTTATCGGCCCTAACGGTGCGGGAAAATCGACCCTGTTCAAAATGATCACCGGTCAGGAAACGGCCGATTCGGGAAGTTTCAAAGTCGGCGATACAGTTAAGCTCGGCTATGTCGATCAAGATCGGACCCTGAACGCTGATAAGACCATTTTTGAAGAGGTCACCGGCGGCCATGACATGTTCCAACTTGGCGGACAAACGGTCAATTCTCGCGCCTATGTCGCTCGCTTTAACTTCTCCGGTAGCGATCAGCAGAAAAAAGTTGGCGTACTCTCCGGCGGCGAACGGAACCGAGTGCATCTGGCCAAGATGATGCGCGAAGAAGCCAACGTATTACTGCTCGATGAGCCGACCAACGATCTCGACATCAACACCCTCCGGGCACTGGAAGAAGGGCTGGAAAACTTCGGAGGTTGTGCGGTGGTCATCAGTCACGACCGTTGGTTTCTTGACCGGATCGCCACCCACATTCTAGCCTTTGAAGGCGACTCGCAGGCAGTCTGGTTTGAGGGAAACTATTCGGAGTATGAAGCGGATCGCAAACGGCGCCTCGGCAAAGATGCCGACCAGCCCCATCGGATCAGGTATCGTTCCCTGACTCGACAATAATTAACTGCATATTATGCCCCAATGCGGCCACCCAGAGTGATCTCAACCAGCCACCGGCTATGAAACAAAACCGCCACCCTTTAGTTGTCCTGGGTGGCGGCTACCGCCAAAACTTACTATTTTTGATAATCGGTCGATCTGGCCTGAGATTCCTTTGCATAAGTGATTTGGCGATTTTTGAGAATGATTAAATGACTCATTGATGGTCTTGGCTCTCCATAAAGATGAGATGGCCTGCCAAAAACAATGCCTAGGGGTGCCTTTTTTGGGGAAGAATTTTCTTGCAAGAACCGTCAATATAAAATACCACAAAACCACTTTATCCTTTTAGATTGATTATCTTCATCATATTATAGTGATTAATTGATGACTGAAGATCTTCCATCATCAAATAGTTGAATATTAATTTTGAAGATAAAACATCCTCAAGCTCTAAAGAAAATCTTTTTATCGTGTCTTGGCGCATATCAGATAGCAAGAATAAATCATCTATTATTTTTAAAGCTTGCTTTTCTGATATTGAATTTAAGTTTTCAATATAGAATGAAATATTTTTTTTACGATTTATTTCAATGTCTATAATTTGTTCTTGATATTCATCATATATTGGCCAGAATATCTTAGATTGGTGGCGGATAAGTAAAGCAAAAAAGTTATTGTTAGGACAAAATATTTATCGATTGAGCTTCTTTTCATTGGTTTAACTCCTTGGAAATATTTGACTAAGACAACTGGCTTGGATGATGTTTCAGTTGGCTACAAAGAAAGTTTTATCAAGGAGATCTGTAGGCAAAGGTTACTTGTTTTTTTGTCGACCAGTGGAGCCTGACAGACGCACTCTATAAATCTGGTTAAACTGTCTTTGTGTTGTGGATCGTCAAAAAAAAGCAGCCGGGCAATCAAAAGGGGCGAACTTACCCGGCCGCTTCGGATAGCACGAGAATAACCTTTTATCCACATTTGATTGATTATTTTCACGAGGGCCAACTGCTAAAGGGCTGTTTCTCGAATTTCATTTCACCATTATTTCCCTTGTAGATATTGATCCAGGCATTCCAGTTTTTGCTGTCCACGTCGGGATAGTCTAGCCGATAATGGCTGCAGCGGCTCTCTTTTCTCAGCAGCGATGCCTTGAGTTTCATCTCAGCATTAACAATCATATTGGCGGTTTCGTGGGCCAACCGTAGCTCGTGCAGGTCAGCTGCTCGAAGCATCGGCAGGTGATGATCGCGCAACTCCTCGATATACGCCAGGGCCGCCTTCAGCATGCTCTCTTTCTTGATATAGAGCACGAAGTTCGGGATCATGATTCCCTGCAGGGTCTGGGTGACCCAGGCGGGGCTGTAGCCTTTTTCCCGTTTTAACGGGGCTAGAATCTCCTCCTCGATGGCCTTGATTTTGTTCTTGGAGATTGTGGGCAACTTCATCCCCTTACAATATTCTGCGGCCGCTTCGGAGACGATCGCGCCCTGCACGGCTGAGCCGGCGAGGGAAGAGCCGACCTGGGTGTAGATAGCGCCGGCCATATAAGACCCCAGAGCATCTCCGGCGGCGTAAAGCCCAGGAATATTGGATGCGCCCTGGTCGTTGATCGGCACCAGCCCTTCCGATTTATGGATCGACATTCCGGCAGAAGTGCCGCAGACCGAGCTGCCGCCCATCATGCCCGGAGGCGGGGCGCCGCCGGAATCGGGACCACCGCCGGGAGGTGGACCGCCCCCCTCTTTCCCCTTACCACCAGGAGGCGGACTGGGACGCCGGCCATTCTCGGCAAATTCAGCCGGACGGACGGGGCCGCCTGTGACCTGCTTTCCGCCGCTCTGTCCGGGAGGGCCTCCGGCAAGGGGGCCACCGCCCATATAGGCCTGATAGCACTGTTCCACGCCGAGGTCATGGTGGACTTCAACCCCAGTCAGCCCCGGCTTGCGGTCAAACATTCCATGCCAACCGTCATAACAAGCCGCCGCGTTGGTTGGTTGCCCCGAGTGGCCGTCGTTCCATTCCTTACCGGTCACCTTGGCACCGATGCTATAGGCCATGACCGTGCCGTCGTGGGTGAGGTCGCAGATGGGAAATCCATTTGGTTTGAAGCCGCCGGCACCGGAACACAAGACGACGCTCTTCGCCTTGAAGATATACACCTTGGCTTCATCGAAACTGAAACCGGCGGCACCGGCAATTTTACCATTTTCTTTGATCAGATGGGTGATCATGACCCGTTCGACAACTGGAATGTTGCGTTCTTCGAGCGGCTTGCTGAAGGAGTTGAAGTAGAGCGGCGAATCGAAGAAGCCCCACTCTTTCAGATCCTTGACCCGGGCCAGGGAGTGCTCGGCCATCTGCCGGGTAAAAACCGGATTGTTGGTGCCCATCGCCGAGCGGGAGACCGTGGCGACAAACTCATCCAGACTCAGCTTTTCTTTATCTGGGTCGTAAGCAAAGATCCCTTTGGCAAAAGGGGTCTGCCCCGAGGAACCGAGGCGCCCCTTGGAGACCATCAGTACTTTGGCCCCAGCATCATGCCCCTTCACCGCGGCAAACAGTCCGGCGATGCCGCTGCCGATCACGAGGAGGTCGGTTTCCATCTCCTCGCGGGTCATGGTATCGATATCGATATCGATCTCAGGGATATTCCCCTTGAGCTCTGGGTCTCCGGCAAAAACTCCCATTGACGCCATGGCCGCAAGACCAGCCGCGCTTCCGGCAATCGCCATGAAGTTGCGGCGGGAGACCTCTTTCTTACGTTTTAATTCTGTCACTTAGTTTACCCCGACTTTCTCTGTTTTTGGTCTGTAGGCGCTCAGCTGCAGCAGGACTCCGCCTGCCGTCAGGACGGCGATAAAGACCGACATGGCCAGGTTTGCATGGCGGCCAAGATCGATCATGTGCCAGGCACCACTGAACACAAAGAGAATGGAGAGAATGCCGTGCACCAGCCGCCAGGTCGTATATTTCATCGGCAACTGGTTACGCATAAAAGACATTATTCCGAGGGTCAGCATCAGGAACCAGGCGATGATACCCAGCACCACGCCCTGGCTGGTAAAGGTCGTAATGATGGTGATAAATGCTTCATCGGGCGAAACGCCGGCCTCGAAAAATCTGGGGAAGACCTGCAGAAACGGATGAATAAGCAATATGGTGACCGCCGTATAGCCGATGACCTTATGCAGACTGATCAGCCTGCTCATCTTCACTTCTTGAACCGCGGATCCATTCGATCGAGAGAGAAAGAACTGCCCGACCACCAGGAAGAAGGCCAAAATGGTCAGTAGCGAGATTGTCTCCTTCAACCAGGAACGCTCCGGAAAGCTGCTCAGAGCCAAGATGAGGAGAGGTATGCCGACAAAAATCAGCACCAATTGCACAAAAAAACTACTTTTCAGATACGTGTTCATTTTTATCCCCAGGAAACGACAACCGGAATCGTCTTGTCCGGCGTAATGGTGATGGCATCCACCGGGCAATACATTCTGCACAGGTGACAGATTTGACAATCGGCCGGATACTTGATAAATGCTTTGTTGGTTTTTTCGTCCGGGCGGATAACGTCCGTGGGGCAGGTCTTGATGCAGACCCCACAGCCGATGCAGCCTTTAATCTGATTAATGGCCATGTTCAAATTCCTGTAACTGGTGGAGAAGTTTGTGTTTGTTGCTGTTTAAATTGCTGGAGGCTGGCGGAATCTTTTGCAGAACATACTGGAGTGAGTTCACGAGCCCCTCTAACTCATACGGTTTGCTGAGCACTAGATCAAAATCTGGACCTGCAAGATATGGTGAGGCAGTCACAGCTATGACTGGGATTTCCTTACTGAAAGCATGGACGAACTGGGCCAGAATGTTGCCGTTTATTCCCGGTCTGCAAATATTAGTCAACACCAGGTCAAATAGATCTTTTTGAAATATTCCGATTGCTTCATAACCATCATGGACAGCAACCACTGAAAACCCGCTTTCGTTTAACCAGGTTTCCATCAGTTGCAGATGGGCATTGTTGTCATCGACAACGAGAATTTTATAGTTCGTGCTCCCTCTCTTTTCATTTGAGTACACTGGCATTGTTTTCACCCTTTCTTAAAAATCAGGGATGTCTGAGCATCCCTGTTAATGTATCGAGATCCCTAACGAGGGGCACCACCTTCGGGCATGTTGTCAGGAACTGCAGCCAGTTGACCATCTTTCTCCTGACAAGTAGCTTCGACAGATTCCCCTTGACGCCCTTTGAAAGTGACAGCATCACCAACACTCTTGCCTTCGCAGGCCGCGATCGCTTCAGGTGGCGGACCTTGTGGACGGCCTTTTCCACCGCCGAAGGCATAAACGGTAACTGGGGACAGAATGGCGAGGGTTAAAAGTAAGATGGTGGTATTCTGTAGTTGTTTTTTCATCTTCAAACTCCTTTGTGTTTTTGAGCGTTATTGATTTGTCGTAACAATAGCGCCGGAATAAGGAGCGAATAGGGAAGAAATGTGAAAGTATCGAGTCTGGAAAAATTGCACCATAAAAATGACGCTAAAGTAAAAAAACCGAATTCGAACCCAAAGCAGAGTCCAAGCACAGTGGTTTAATAGTCATTCATAGCGCAAGGCATCGATAGGATTGAGATTGGCGGCCTTACGCGCCGGATAAAAGCCAAAGAATACCCCAACGGCTCCGGTAAAAAGAACGGTTGTCAGAACAACTGTGGGGTTTACCACCGCGCTAACCCCCAGCAATTTGCCAACTCCCCAGGCTGCACTTAAGCCGGAAAAAATACCGATCAATCCTCCAAGCAGGCTGAGGATAGCGGCTTCGATAAGAAATTGCGCTAAAACATCAAGAGGGCGGGCGCCAACGGCGAGACGAAGGCCAATCTCGCGGGTGCGTTCGGTGACGGAGACCAGCATGATATTCATGATGCCGATCCCTCCCACAAGCAGGGAAACCCCAGCGATGGAACTGAGCAGCAGGGTCAGGGTGCCGGTGACCCGGGTGGCGATTTCGACAATCTCGGTCTGATCGCGGATGATGAAATCATCCTCAGCAGCGGTGGCGAGCCGGTGCTCAGAACGCAGCAGGGTTGTCAGCTCCTCTTTGGCTGATTCCATCGCGTCGGAGCTGATGGCGCTTGCCGATATATCGTGAATTGTCTTGCCGTTACTCAGGCGATACAGCACAGTGTTGTCGGGAGCGAAGATGATATCGTCCTGATCGTTTCCCATGGACGATTGTCCCTTTTCGGCCATCACGCCGATCACTTTAAAGGGCACATTGCGGATGCGCAGACGCGCCCCGACGGGGTCCTGGTCCGGGAAGAGTTCGTCGGCAACCGTCTTACCGAGCACCGCGACCTTGGCCCGCGTTTTACTATCCCGAGCAGTAAAGAAGGACCCTCTTTCCATCTCATAATTGCGGATCGACAGGTAGCTGGGGGCAACACCGGTGATCGTCGTGCTCCAGTTGTTGCTTCCGGCGATCACCTGTCCAGTGGCGCGAACCTCGGCGGAGACCCAGCGCAACTGCGTCGCATATTTCTCCAACCGGGCGACATCATCCATTGTCAGGCTCGGCCGCGACCCGGCGCCGCCACTCACACCACCTGAGTCCACGCTACCCGGCCTGACCATCAGCAGGTTGGTTCCCAAGGAGGCGACTTCCCCTTCGATATCTGCCTGAGATCCCTCCCCCAGGGCGACCATGGTGATCACCGAGGCGACGCCGATGATAATGCCGAGCATGGTCAGCAGGCTGCGCATCTTGTTACGGGCGATGCTCTTCAGGGCGACCAGGATCAACTTATGCCAGCGCATCAGACATCTCCCCGGACAGCGTTACCAGGTCGGCCTGCGCATTGCGTGGCTGAGCGTTTATTTCATCGCGCAACAGCATCCCGTCACGCAGTTCGATCAGACGCTTGGCATATTTGGCTACCTCTACTTCATGGGTTACTACCACTAGAGTTAAGCCTTCACTGTTCAACTCTTGAAACAAGGCCATAACCTCCAGGGTCGTGCGACTGTCGAGATTACCCGTCGGTTCATCGGCAAGGATAATCGGCGGGTCAGTGACCAGCGCACGGGCAATAGCGACGCGCTGTTGCTGCCCGCCGGAGAGCTGGTTCGGCTCATGGTCGAGGCGATCGCCCAGACCGACACGCTGCAACGCTTCGATGGAGCGTGCTTGAGGATCGGCGACCGCACGGTGACGATCGTAGAGCAGCGGCAATTCGACATTTTCCAGCGCCGTGGTGCGTGGCAGCAGGTTGAAGCCCTGAAAAACAAAACCGATCTTAGTATTGCGCAGGTCAGCTAGCTGCTTCCGATTCAGGGTCTCAACCGATATGCCATCGAAGCGATAGCTGCCGCTGGTCGGGGTGTCGAGACAACCGAGGATATTCATCATCGTCGATTTGCCGCTGCCCGAGCTGCCCATGATGGCGACAAACTCGCCCCGGCCAATCTCCAGCGAGAGGTCATCCAGTGCCCTGACCTCAACCTCCCCCAAGGAAAAAACCTTGCAAATATGACTGAGACTGATCTGTGCTGTGCTCATGGACGCGCCCCTCCCCCGGATCCTTGCCCCGGGCCATCTCCTGGCCCGCCTCCGCCCCCCGATGGTCCTCCCTGGCCCTGGTTCATAAAATCGAACAGAGAGAAACCCTCTTCTTCAGCATCTTCCCCCGCCTGTTTCATGCCGATGGCAACCTGTATCCCGGCAGTCAGTTCGCCCTCGGCGATCTCGGTCAACAGTCCGTCGCTCTCTCCCACCGTGATCTGGATCGGCTGCAAGTGGCCATCGGCCTGCCGGCTGAAAACCTGACTGCCGTCGTTACTATCGCGATTCGAATCGAGTGTGAAATTGAGCGCGGCGACCGGAACCAGCAGGGCGTTTTCAGACTGGTGGACAACAAAGTCGACGGTTGCCGTCATACCCGGCATCAGCTGCCCTGATTCGTTATTCGCGTCGACGATCACCGTGTAGGTCACGACGTTGTCCACTGTTTCCGGTTGCAACCTGATTTGGCGCACGCTGCCGGTAAAGTCCTGGTCAAAATAGCTTTGCACCGTAAATCGTACCGATTGCCCCTGGCGAATCTGACCGATGTCGGTTTCGTCGACCTGGGTCTCGATCTGCATGCGCGACAAATCCTCGGCGATCAAAAACAGGGTCGGGGTACTTAGACTGGCCGCAACCGTTTGCCCGGCATCGACGCTGCGGTCGATAACTGTGCCGTCGATAGGCGAACGAATCACTGTATGCTCCAGGTTTATCTGGGCTTGCTCCAGGCTGGCTGCGGCTGATTGCAGGGAGGCTTTTGTCGTATCGACTGCCGTTCTGATGGGGAGAAATTCCTGCTCTGAGATGTAGCCCTTTTCTTGCAGCGGAGCGTTCCGACGGAACTCGTCCTCTGCTTGTTTTAATTCTGCCTGAGCTTTAAGTACATCTGCTTTGGCTTTATTGACCGAGGCGTTGAACGATGACTGATCCAGTAAAGCCAGCACCTGATCTTTTTTGACCTGGTCATTATAATCGACCAGCAGTTGCTCAATTGTCCCCGAAGCCTGAGTGCCTATTTCCACCGTTTCCACGGCAGCCAGGGTACCAGTGCTGGTTACGAGGACCTCAAGCTTTCCCCGGCTTACCTGTGCGAACTTGAATGATGGTTTTATCCTTGATGACTCCTGGTGCGTCCAGGCCCACCAGGCAAGAATCGTCAGGGATAAAACCCCGATTAGCACGATAGCTGATTTGATAATTCTTGAGGTTTTTCGTTTCGCAATCATTCTAACTTTTCTCCAATTCCAGAGCAGCGAACAGCGACTCCAAGTTCCCCAGATAGTAGGAAACCGCAATTCCCTGGGTCACCAAATCGTATCCGGCCTGTATCTGATCAAACGCTGCTGACACGTACTGAGTTCGTGACTGCGTAAGTTCCACCAGGGTCGAGGCCCCCACCCGGTAGCGCTCTTCGTAGGACTGAAGAGATTGTCGGGCAGCGGTCAGCTTGCTTTCGACCACCTCGACCTGTTTCTGGGTTGTTCGATATTCCTGGATGGCCTGTGATATTTCGAGGCCGAGCTGCAACTGTGTTTGCTTGAGGGTTAATTGTTCATTACGCTGCACAATTTTGGCCTGCGCAATATTGTTGCGGGTCAGGTAACGATCGAACAGAGGGAGAGAAAAAGAGACACCGACGGTGGCGTTGAGGTTGTCTTCCATAAACTGGTCTGAAAAATAGTCCCCATCACCGAGACTGCTGTAACCGGAAGCCAGGCTGGCAAAAAGATCCACTTTAGGTAAGAGACCGGACTGGCTTTGGCGTATCTGTTGCCCAGCCGCTTCAACCTGCCGCTGCTGAGCTTTGACATCAGAGCGGTTCGCCAGCGCAAGAAGAGACAGTTGGTCGAGTTCTTCATCCGCTAACGGCAGGGACAGCTTCTCGAGATCTGGTGTGGTGACCTGGTAACGGACCGTTGGGGCCAACCCCATGGTTTGCATAAGGAGCAATTTGCTGACGTTGAGGGTCCGCTGTGCATCCAGCAGATCCAGCTCTGCCTGCTTGGTTTCCGCCTGTTGCTGATACAGATCGCTAATCGCAAGTCGGCCCGCCTGATAGAAGGCCTCGATGCTCTCCAAAAGCTTGCGGTTCTCTTTCAGGTTTTCCTCTTCGACTTGGATCAATGCCCGATCCGTGAGCACCTGAATAAAATTGGAGATCGTCGCGAAAACCAGGGTCTGTTCTGCACGGGAAAGGGTTTCCTGCACGGCCCCCAATTCAAGCTCGGCACTTTTGATCGCGGCGATGTCGGCAAATCCGTTGAACAGGTTAATCGATGAGGACAGCTCGGTACTGATTGACGTAAAACTTCGACTTTCTGTCTGACTGTTGGTTTGGTCGGACGCCTGGTCGAAGCGCTTCGATCCGGTGGCTGCTATGGCAAGATCCGGGTAGAGATCCGTCTGTTGCTGAGAAAGAGAAATATCTGCACTCTCCACCGCATTCACTTGCTGAGCTAAGTCTGGACTCTTCTTCAATGCGATGCGCACAGCCTGTTCAAGAGAAAGAACCTGCTCAGCATGAATCTCGCTGTGTCCTTGGCTCGGAAGTGCCAAAATGATTAATGTTAAAAGCGCTGCAGGCAAAGTTCGAAGACACTTTGGCAAAGACCTGTATTTGTTATGCATGAGTGCAGGCAAAGGGACCATCCTTTCGGTTAACTGTTGAGAAGGAAAAAGGATAGCGGCTGAATAAGGAGCAAATAGGGAAGAAATGTGAAAAGACCATGCTGACGAAGAAACTTTCGTCAAAACGTATAAAACCTGAATCCGCTCACCAGAAATAAATTCCAGGGTTACGGATTCAGGTTGAGGAAGATCGCCTGACAGTTGAATTCGTCAGGTTTGAATGTGAGAAAAGACCTTTTATTTTAAGCGGTCATTGATAATGAAGCATATTCTTCGCTATCTGAGCTTCCTGTTAACAATTCGATCAGTTGACTGATGGTGTCTTCACCACTATTTGACTCATAGGCCGAGGCTACTTCTGATGGTGGCGGAGGTGGCCTCATGATGGACTCGCCATCTTCACTGTTGACCATTCCAGTAGGGTTAAACCCTTGACTGGCCATCAAGCCCTGCAATTCCTCGTTACTTACAATCCCGTCCTCATTAACATCTAAGAGGTCAAAGACCTCTTCAATATCACTAGAGGTGCCGGTAGCTCCCTGGACCCCTGTCGCTGAGGTTTTAAGCTCGGCCGAGGAAACCGATCCGCCACTGCCTGAATCTTCCACTTCAAAAGCATTCTTGTCCACTGGTGGCGGTTGTCGTTGCATGGCACGACTCGCCATCATCGACATGCTGCTGTTCGTACCTACACTGTTGATCATCATGACCTCCTAACAATAGATTTTTAGCTGATTTTTCTAAAGAAACGATCTTCCTGTGCTCCTCCTATCGACCATCTTTCAGCAGTTATTTATGATAACTGTGTCACCAACGTGTAACAGTTTGTAACTATGCAGCTGGAACTTTGTTGCTTAATCAGTTGCGGCAACAAACTGATAGCCAGCCCCGCGAACGGTTTTCAGGTAACGGGGCGTTATCGGATCGTCACCAATTTTTTGCCGGATGCGGGAAATATAGATATCAATACCTCGGTCGTAGCCGTTGTAGGGGGAGTTGTAAAGATCCCGGTGAATATCACTGCGACTGACGACACAACCGGCTTTTTTCACCAGAGACCAGAATAGGTTGAACTCGACGGTGGAGAGCTGGGCCGCCTGATCAGCAACAAATACATCTCGCTTGTTGGCATCTATGGTTAATCTGCCAAAGGTCTGAACTGCTGGTGGTTCAGAGGAAGCAAAACGGCGTAACAGGGCTTTTATTTGAGCGGTAATAAGCTGTAACCCTGAATCACACGGCAAAGAAGAATCGACCCCCATGCTCAAGGCAAGAGTGTGCAAGTTTTCGTCGGCATCACCGAAAAGCAACATCAGCAGCCCCTGATAGCTGGTGCGAATTTCACGACAGGCTGTTAACCCTGCTACCACCGGACCGGGACTGTCGAGGAGTATAAGCTGCGGTTGCTCAGACACAATAAATGTTTGAGCCTGCTCCCAACGACCAACCGGACAGGTTCGAATATTATCCTGCTCCAATAGTTGTTTTATATCAGTATTGATTTCTGCTCTTTTAGAGATCAAAAGAACTGTCGTTTGATTCATCTTGCCGCCTGTTGTTAAAGTTTTTAGATCTAACCTCGAAAAAAATATCTATTAAATCTCTGACAGAATAAAATCAGAATGAGGAGCAAATAAGGAAGAAAAGAGGATATTTTTAAAAAATGGAGGATTATTTTCTACCGAAACAGGCAAGGTGAGGGGAAAGTATGAATTCTATTGGATCTGCATATTTCTTCCACATTCGGCAGCTATCCTGACTTCAGTGCAACAGATGAAAAGAGAAAAGGTTGGCCATTTCCAGTCGGCTATTGTTATTAAAGAGAATAAAACAGTACAGAGGTTTTCGGTGACTATACAGATTAAACACAAACTCTTCTTCACCCTGTTGCTGACCAGCATTGTGGTCTCATCCGGGATGTTTCTGTTCATGCAGTGGAGTTTCGACCGTGGTTTTCTCAACTACGTCAATAATCAGCAAATGCAGGAGCTGGATCAACTGTCTGAACGTCTCGTGGCAAACTATGCCAGAGAGGGGAGCTGGTATTTCTTAAAGGGGAACTCTCTCCTCTGGGAACAATTACTGCGTACTGCTGAAAAAGACACTGAACAACCGGAATCAAGATCAGAACAGAGGGGCAGTCAACTATCCGGGCCTCCACCAGGAAGGGGCCCAAGGGTTGCCCTTTATGACGCGAATAAACAAGGCATATTTGCCCCTCCGATAGAGCAGCAACTTCAGCTTAAGCCACTACGCTACCAGGAGAGCGTCGTCGGCTACTTGGCTATCGTCCCGCCGAAAGAACTTTCCGAGGCCGGAGATCTGCAGTTTGTAAAGCAGCAGACAGAAACCTTCGCCCTTGTCGCGCTGGCCATGGCCGTGCTTTCATTGCTGCTTTCATTCCCTTTAACAATCCATCTGTTACGGCCGATCAAAGCGCTGGCCGGAGGAACCCGCAAACTGATTGCCGGTCACTTCAAAACCCGTATTCCAGTGACCACCAAGGATGAACTGGGGCAGCTCTCTACAGACTTCAACAGTTTGGCAATAACGCTGGAGAAGAACGAGCAAGCCCGACAGCAGTGGGTGGCAGATATCTCTCACGAACTGCGCACCCCACTGGCAGTATTACGTGGTGACATCGAAGCCTTGCAGGATGGCATCCGCCAGCCGGGACCAAAAACCTTCGAAGCTTTGCATTCGGAAGTCATGCACCTGGGACGGCTGGTCAATGATCTCTATGAACTTTCTATGTCCGATATTGGAGCACTCACCTATAAAAAAGTTATCGTTGATCCAATCGGAATTTTAAATGGAAGCATCGAACAGTTTGAGCAACGTTTTGCCGAGAAGAAAATGCACCTCAGTGCTGAGCTACCAATAGATTCCTCTTTTCAGCTGCTCGCAGATCCCGACAGACTGCAACAGCTGTTCACCAACCTGCTGGAAAACAGTCTGCGCTACACCGATACACCGGGGAAGCTGAATATCCACATGAAGACTGAGAAAAATGTACTCTTTATCTATTTTGAGGATTCAGCTCCAGGGGTAACAGCAGAGCAGTTGGAAAAACTTTTCGATCGTCTTTATCGGGTCGAAATATCTCGCAATCGTGCCCGGGGCGGAGCAGGACTGGGGCTAGCGATCTGCAGAAATATCATTGAGGCGCATCAGGGAATAATCGAGGCTGAATCTTCAGTTCTTGGTGGCCTCAATATCACAATCAAGTTCCCATTGCAGGGCTGAGGACATGCACATGAAAGAAAAAATTCTGATTGTCGAGGACGAAAAACGGCTGGCCGAACTGCACCGCGACTACCTGCAACAATCGGGTTATACAACTGAATGGTTGGAGGACGGTCTGAAGGTGATCCCCTGGGTGAAAGAACATGCCCCGGTCCTGATCCTGCTCGATTTAATGCTCCCCGGAAAAGACGGACTGGAAATCTGCAAGGAGATCCGTAGCTTTTCCAATGTGCCGATCATTATGGTCACTGCCCGGGTCGAAGAGATCGATCGACTGCTCGGGTTGGAGTTGGGGGCGGACGACTATATCTGCAAACCGTTCAGCCCTCGCGAAGTGGTGGCGAGGGTCAAAACCGTTTTGCGGCGTAGCTCACCACAAACACAAGATGAATCACAACAGCTTTTGACCCTTGACGAGGATAGTTATCAAGCGATTTTGCAGGGGCTTAAACTCGACTTAACCGCAGTCGAATTTAAGCTGCTAAGCATTTTGGCTCAGAAACCGGGGCGGATTTATTCCCGTGATCAGTTAATGGATCGACTTTACAGTGATCAGCGGATTGTTTGTGATCGAACCATCGACAGCCATATAAAAAAACTACGCAAAAAGATCGCCATAGCTGCCCCGGAATTTGAGGTGATCCATTCCATTTACGGAGTTGGTTATAAATACGAAAGACTCTAAACAGTAATATCAGCAAGGGGCAGGGGGCACAGTGAAACATATTATCGGTAATTCTCAAAACTTAGCATTTGTGATTGTTTTCAGCTTTGCCGACAAACACCTATGATCCGTTCATCAAATGTCCTGTCAAAATACGCTTTAATTATGTCCATAGGAGTTATAGTAAATGCGAGTGGAGGGTTTCACATCATTTGCCCAGCTAGGAGCCTGTCGGACTATCCATGAGCCGACTGCAAATCCGGTTGTTTGGCCCATATTTCGACTCCTTTTTGCCCCATAGCTACGGCTATGAGCCTGCAAATGTGTCAAAATCTGTTCTCAAACCTCCGAATTTTCGCTTCGCCCCGCACAGCCCGACAGACTCCTAGTTATTTTGGGATCGATATAATTCGACAAGCTTATCTGCGGGGATCGCTGGGCTAAAAATAAATCCTTGGAATTGTTCACACTTCTGCTGCTGTAAAAATATTAATTCTTCTTTCTTTTCAATACCTTCAGCAACGGTCACCAGCTTGAGACTTTTAGCAAGAAAAATGATCGATGCAATAATAGCTTGGCTTTCTGCATGGGTGGTTATTTCCGAAATAAATGAACGATCGATTTTCAATTCATCAACTGGAAGCCGGCGTAGGTAGCTAAAGGAAGAGTAACCGGTGCCAAAGTCATCAATCGATAATTTTAATCCCCATGCTTTCAGACTATGCAGAAGACCAATTTTATGGTCGACGTCATCAATCAATAAACTTTCTGTCACTTCAATAGTCAGAAACTGTGTATTAATGCCACTGGCGAAAATAATCTTTTTGAACTTATGCAGAAACTGCGGGTCAGTCATCTGTGATACTGACAAGTTATAGGACAAGGTGATCGGGATTTTTTCAACCTGATGCCATTGTTTTAACTGTCGACAGGCCTCCGTTAAAATCCACTCACCAAGAGGAATCATCAAACCGGTCTCTTCGGCTAAAGGGATAAACTCTGCCGGCGAGATGGTGCCTTCCGGGGTAATCCAGCGGATCAAGGCTTCAACACCCAAAATTGCACCGGTCAACACATCGACTTTAGGTTGGTAATAGAGGGAAAACTGCTCTTCTTTAAGCGCCTGGCGAAGTTTGGTCTCAAGCCTAAAACGTTTCCCATACATTTCACTAATGGCTTTTGAAGAAAAGAGGAAACGATCTCCCCCTTGCTTTTTAGCATAGTCTTTGGCACTGGAAGCTAGGCGTAATAAGTCCAGCGCATCATCACTTTCTACCGGGTAGGTTGACAGTCCGATACTGGCCGTCAGAATAAGTTCTCTGTCCTCAACCTGCATTGGCGCTTTGACTTTCCGCAAAATTCTTGCGGCAACGATAGCAGCCCGTTCCGCCCCCTTGATCCGAGAAAGAAGTAAAGAAAAAACCCCCCGATCTGAGTGAAACAATTTTAGTTCAATACTCTCATCGCCCGCCGTATGACCTAATAAGTCAGTCCCACGCACAATCACCTCCAGGCGTTGTGCTACTTGACGCAATATTTCGTCACCGGCCTTGATGCCTATTGTATC
>JAQIBX010000045.1 GCA_027858895.1 Desulfuromusa sp.
GGTTGCTGAATCTGCTGAGATTGATAAGTTGGCGACAGTTTATCCTGGTTGTGTGGTTGGGGAACGGGTCAAGATTGGAGCCGGAACAACCCTTTATTCAGGCGTTGTCATTTATGATGACGTGACCATTGGCGAGGATTGTATTCTGCACGCTAATTCGGTTGTTCGTGAAGGTTGCTGTTTGATGAATCGAGTCATTCTTCAAGCTGCGGCAGTCATCGGGTCTGATGGCTTCGGCTTTGCACCGGATGGTTCAGCATATTACAAAATTCCACAAGTAGGGATTGTTGTTCTGGAAGATGATGTGGAAATTGGCTCTAATAGTTGTGTTGATCGAGCAGCTCTTGGCGAGACTCGAATACGCCGTGGTAGTAAGCTCGATAATTTGGTGCAAATTGGTCATAACGTAGATGTTGGGGAAGACTGTATTCTGGTTTCTCAGGGTGGAATTGCCGGGAGCTCAAAAATTGGCAATCATTGTACCTTTGGTGGGCAGGTCGCGATAGCCGGTCATTTGCAAGTGGGGGATAACGTCATGATTGGTGGCAGGGGGGGTGCGACTGGAAATGTCGCTTCAGATCAAATTTTATCAGGTTTACCCTTGATGCCGCATAAACAATGGCTTCGATCGACGATGACCTTACCGAAGCTGCCGGAAATGCGCAAGAAAATGCAACAAATGGAAAATCGCCTGGAAGAACTTGAGGCGCTGTTTAAGGAGAGCCTGAAATGATTGTGTTGAATATCCAGCAAATTTTGAAAGTTTTGCCACATCGTTACCCATTCCTTTTAGTTGATCGATTGGAGGAGGTTGAGGAAGGTGTCAAGGTTTTCGGCTATAAAAATGTGACGATCAATGAACCCTTTTTTCAGGGGCACTTCCCTGAGCATCCAGTCATGCCAGGGGTGTTGATTGTCGAGGCAATGGCTCAAGTAGGTGGCGCCTATGTGTCAGTTATTGATAAAATCGGGGATGATCGAGTGACCTACTTTGTTGGCATTGATAAGGCCCGGTTTCGTAAACCGGTTCTGCCTGGGGATGTCCTGCGGATGGAGGTGGAACTGCTTTCCAGGCGGCGGGGCATTTACCAATTCAGCGGCAAGGCCTACGTTGGTGATACCTTGGTTGCCGAAGCAAACTTGATGGCCACTTTTGCAGAGAAGTAAATTGGAGAAAATATGATCCACTCGACAGCGCTCATTGCCCCCGGGGCAGAACTGGATTCTTCGGTAACAGTTGGCCCTTATGCAATTATCGGGGAACATGTAAAAATCGGCGCAGGAACAGCGGTTGGACCCCACACTGTCATTGAAGGGTATACCGAAATCGGGTGTGATAACCAGATTTTTCAGTTTGCTTCGATTGGTGCTATTCCTCAGGATCTAAAATTTGCTGGAGAGGTGTCTTATTTAAAAATAGGTGACCGTAATCGTATTCGTGAATTTGTGACTATCCATCTCGGAACCGAAGATGGTTGTGGCGTAACAACGATTGGTAACGATAACCTTTTCATGGCATATGCACACGTTGCTCATGACTGCATCATTAAGAACCATGTGATACTAGCCAATGCGGCTACTCTGGCTGGACATGTTGAAGTCGATGATTATGCGATCCTGGGGGGGTTAAGTGCCGTGCATCAGTTTGCCCGTGTTGGTTGTCATGTTATGGCTAGTGGTGGTTCGATGATCGGTCAGGATATCGTACCCTACGCGATTGTTCAGGGGGATCGGGCAAAAGTTGTCGGCTTAAACCTTACCGGGTTAAAGCGTCGTGGGTTCAGTCCCGAGGCATTGACTAATATTAAAAGTATGTACAAATTGGTGTTTCGCTCAAATCTTAAACTCGATGAGGCCGTGGCGCGGATAGAGGGGCAGTTTGATGGATCTGCAGCAGAAGTTGCAACTTATCTTGATTTTTTGAAAAAAAGTGAGCGTGGCTTGGCACGTTAGCTATTATTTCAGCTTTGCAGGGTAACAAAAGTTGCGAGATCCGTAAGGCTCTCGCCTTTTGTTTTTTTGGCTTTGAGAATTGTATGTCACCAACTGATACTGTCAAAAAGCGTAAGATTCTGATCGTCGCAGGCGAAGCCTCGGGAGATCTGCACGGGAATCATCTGATCAGGGCTGCTGCTGAACATCATCCCCAGCTGGTTTTTTGTGGTGTCGGCGGGGATAAAATGCGTACGGCAGGGTGCCGAATCCTTTTTCCTTCCGACGAATTATCGGTTATGGGGATTGTCGAAGTTGTCAGACGTTTGCCGACTATTTTTCGTCGATTTCGACAGCTCAAAAGAGCACTTCTTGGCGACGAACCCCCTGACTTATTGATTTTGATTGATTTTCCAGATTTTAATCTGCGCCTTGCAAAGGTTGCAAAAGCCGCTGGAATACCGGTTCTTTACTACATCAGTCCTAAGGTCTGGGCTTGGCGCAGGGGACGGGCAAAGGTTATTGCAAAGCGAGTTGACCGTCTCGCATTGATTTTTCCTTTTGAGCCACAAATATATACATCATTGGGTGTGAAGGCGGAGTATGTCGGTAATCCGCTACTGGATGAATTTATACAAAATCAACCGCAAGGTTTATTGCGAAACAGACTTGGGATTGAGGCGGGTGAGCAGGTTGTCGGAATTTTTCCCGGGAGCCGAACCAGCGAATTGGAACATATTTTAGAGACTTTAGTTGAAACTGCTGAGCTATTACATCACGAAAAACCTGATGTGAAATTTCTCTTGCCGGTTGCTCCGTCATTATCACGTGCTCTTTTAGAACAAAGATTTTCAGAGACGGGATTGTCGATTTTTATAGTTGAAGAAAATATTTATGAGGTGGCTGCCGCCTGCAATGCAGTTTTAACCGTATCGGGAACCGTAACGTTGCAGCTTGCCCTGGTCGGAACTCCTATGGCCATTCTGTATAAGGTTGCTCCTTTAAGCTACGCCATCGGTAAGCGGCTAATCAAAATTGAATATGCCGGGTTGACAAACATTGTTGCTGGTCGTGGGATTGTACAAGAGTTTATTCAGGACGCTGCGCAGCCTGCAGCAATGTGTCGCGAGATGCGGAGGCTGCTAGATGATCAAGATTACATTGAAACAATGCGTAAAGATCTGGAAGAAGTTCGACAGTTGTTGGGTAAGCCTGGTTGCTCAGTGCGCGTTGCTGAAATTGCTGCAGAAATGTCAGCGTAGAATTTGTAGATGAGGCTGTTTGTGTTATTGACCGATAAACAAAAGAATGTCTATTTTCGAATAGTCAAATATGCAGCCCCTTATAAATGGATTATTGCGCTGTCGATGATCGCTTCTCTGGGAGTTGCTGGTTCAGATGCTGTCATTGCTTACCTGGTTAAGCCCTTTGTTGATGAATTGATCGTTGCGGGAAATTTAAGTTTGGCAAAACTTATCCCGTTTCTGGTTGTCGGCCTGGCGGCTTTTAAGGGTGCCTCCCGCTATGTTCAGGAATACAATATCCGCACAGCCGGGCAACACGCGATCCAGGATATTCGTAACGAGGTCTTCGGCCATGCGATAAAGTTGTCGATGCGTTTTTTCAGCAAAAGTTCTTCTGGTTCATTGATATCGAGAATCCTGAACGATGTTAATGTCATGCAAGCAGCTTTTGCGGATGTACTTGTCACTCTGCTTAGAGAAACACTGACCTTGATGGCATTGAGTGGTTACGCTTTTTATGCCGACTGGAAGATGGCCTTGATGGCTTTTGTCGTTATCCCGGCCTCAGCTTGGCCGGCAGCAGCAATCGGTAGAAAAATCAAAAAATTCTCTCGTAGAGGTCAGGATGCGATGGGTACGGTTACTGCTGTTCTGGAACAGAGCTTTTCTGGGATTAAGGTGATCAAAGCTTTTGCAACTGAAGAGCAGGAAGAACAAAAATTTATTCGGGAAAATTCTGGATTTTTCAAATTTGTCCGTAAAACATTCAAGTATTCGGCAGCATCTTCCCCAATTATGGAATTGTTGACTTCATTCGGGGTTGCAACTGTCCTCTGGTATGGTCTGAATCGAGTTGCAGCAGAAGAGATGACGAAGGGAGAGCTGTTTTCCATTATTGCGGCTATTCTGTTGATGTACACGCCCCTTAAACGATTGATGCGGGTCAATAATGTGATTCAGCAGGCAGTCGGTGCTGCCGAGCGAGTTTTTGAAGTACTGGATAATCAAGCTGAAATTGTTGATGCTTTAGATGCTGTCGATCTGCCCCGTAGTCAGGGTTATGTCAGCTTTGAAAATGTCAGGTTTGCTTATGATGATGAACTTATTTTGCGTAATTTTTCTGTTCAGGCAAAGCCTGGTGAGGTTGTCGCCCTGGTCGGATCAAGTGGTGCGGGAAAGAGTACTCTGATTGGATTATTGAACCGGTTTTATGACCCGCAGCAGGGGAAAATTCTGATTGATGGGCACGATATTCGTGGATTAACCCAGAAAAGTTTGCATGCAAGCCTGGCATTGGTTGATCAAGAAACGTTTCTGTTTAACGATACCATTGCCAATAACATTCGCTATGGGCAACCCGATGCCGATTTTTCGCTGGTCAAGACAGCTGCCACACAGGCCTTTGCCGATGAGTTTATCCAGCAGCTGCCTGATGCGTATGAGACGCAAATTGGTGATCGCGGTGTGCGCTTATCTGGAGGGCAGCGGCAGCGGCTCTGTATCGCCCGTGCAATTTTACGTGATGCCCCAATCCTCATGTTGGATGAGGCAACCAGTGCGCTGGATACAGAAAGTGAAGCCATGGTCCAGCAGGCTCTTGGAAATTTGATGCAAAATCGGACGACATTTGTCATTGCACATCGCCTTTCCACTATTATGCATGCCGATCAAATTCTGGTTCTTGATAAAGGCGAAATTGTTGAGGCAGGAAAACACCGGGAGTTACTTGAACATAGCGGCCTTTATAAACGTCTCTACGACGCTCAGTTCAGGGATCAAAACTGATGAATCTAGGTGATCGACTGCTGTTGAAATTTGTTCCCTTCATCGGGTCCTGGGTGATGCGTTTACTTGCTTTAACTTTAAAAAAAGAAATTATTGGAGAGAATCATCTTCGCAGTGCCTGGGAACGTGGTGAAAAGGTTATTATCCCATTCTGGCATGATCAGCTATTCTTATTAGTTTTTGGCTATCCCGGTAAACATGCAAAGCTATTGATCAGTTCTTCAAAGGACGGTGAACTGCTCGCGCGGACGATGAAGTATTTTGAGCAGGACACGGTTCGGGGTTCATCCTCTCGTGGTGGCCGGGCCGCCTTTAAAGAAATGTTGGATCTGTGTCAAGAAAAAGCCGATATTGTCCTGACCCCTGACGGTCCTAAAGGCCCTCGGCATGTGTTGAAGGATGGTGTTGTTCAGTTGGCAAGAATGAGTGGTCGTCCGGTTATGCCGATGGCATTTGTCTGTAATCGTGGCCATCGTTT
>JAQIBX010000088.1 GCA_027858895.1 Desulfuromusa sp.
GGTTTATTGTGGCCTGAATACGTGTCATAATTATAATGCTCCAAAAAAGTTGGTTATAAAAACATAAAGTAAGAGATGGAATTTGATAGATTTTCAGGTGACTAGATCACCCGTTTTGCTACTGATAGCATCCCAGCATCCCTCGGCGACCTGAGTAATCAATGCTTCATCCAGCTTGATTAACCCAGCCATCGCATCCCTAATTAAAAACAGGACCGGGCCAAAGGCCAGGGCGTACAACGCTTGAGCAGGAAGGGTCTTCACGTCTTTACTGCTATTCCCGGAAAAGAGTTTTATGAATGGGGTTTGGCTATCAGATGGATTTTCGAGGAGTAGCTTCTCCCGTTTTTTATCAATTCCGAATGGGGAGTGGTAATACTGCTCCAAAAACTTGAACTCGTGAGGATGGTCTTTCAGAAAATGGATAAGATTGGTTATCAGGTGCAAAAATTGTTGTTTGGTTGAAAGTGTTGGGTCTACTCCGTTGATGATCGCCATCTGCAGAGCTTCATCAACTTCTTTATACAGTTCTTCAATCAACTTATTTTTATCTTTGAAATAACGATAAATACTGCCAACACCGACATGGGCCTGCTCGGCCAATTGTGCCATTGGAGCGTCGTGAAACCCCTGTTCGGAAAAGAGCTCCAGAGCAGCGTTCAAAATAGCCTTTTGCTTTTTTTTGTTGACGGTTGGCATGAGATCCCCTCTTACGGAATGAATATTCCGTCCAAAATAAAGACAGGGCACCAGCGTGTCAAGAAAATTAGCATCAATAGCTTCAGAAACCGCCTGTTTCCACAATCTCTACGTCAACTTTCAGTGGGATAATACTGTGCTGAATCTGACATATGTTTGTCCAACAAAAAAAGCGAGCCTCCAATTTGGGGCTCGCTTTTTTTGTTTATCCTGGGTCGTTAAATGATCAGTTATTGCAACGTTTTCCGGAACCTTTCGTCCCGCAATTTCTTTGACCATCGCAGTCATGATTTCCACTTCGTTTGCCGTAACCTTCTCCACCACGCTTTCCATGATGCTTGCCGAAGAAGCTTTCACCGTGCATGCTGCGGAGCTTTTCAGCTTTTTGTTGTTGCTCAGGAGTCAGGACAGCGAAGACCTGCTGCTTTGATTTGGCGCGCTGAACCATCATCTCGGTCTTTAACTCAGCATGTTTCAGAGCTTTGGCACGAAAATCGGCTTCATTGAACTCCTTACCTTGTTTGTACTCGCGTAAATCTTTTTGGCTCGCCTGCATTTCTGCGCGCATGGATTGACGGTCCTGCCATTTTTTCTCAAACAGATTTTCGAGCTGCTCTTTCTGTTGCTCGGTCAGGTCGAGTATAACGGCCATTTTCTCGAGTCGATTTTCCATCCGCTCTTCGTGCTGCTCATAGGTCATCCCCTGACCTTGACGGTCACAGGAATCACCACAATTTCGCCTGCCTTGTCCTCCGGACGATGCGAATGCAATTCCACCAGAGAGTAAAACACCCATCAATAATGCTGGAATAAGAGTTGTTTTTTTCATAAATGTTTCTCCTTTTAAGTTTCAACGTGTGTTTTTGTTGTTTGATAACTCCACTATAAAGCAAAGAATCTCTCGTGTGGGTTAAGTGCTGTGATAATTGTGTAAAGTTATGTAAAGTTTCCAGAGGCCGTTGTTCTTAACAATTCTTTACACCCTGTGGGGGGCAATCCCGCTATGATTAACTCGAATGGACAGGAGAAGAGTCACAATGAATCGAATTCTGGTGATTGACGATGATATAGAGCTCTGTGAGTTATTGAGGGACTATCTTAGCGGCGAAAGCTTTACGGTTGAGGCCGTTAATGATGGTAAGCAGGGTGCTGAACAGGCACTGGCCTCAGAATATGTTCTGGTGGTTCTGGATGTGATGTTGCCGGGAATGAATGGTTTTGACGTCCTCAGAAAAATTCGTGAAAGCAGCAAGGTGCCGGTGATTATGTTGACCGCCCGGGGGGATGATATCGACCGAATTGTCGGGCTGGAACTGGGCGCCGATGATTATCTGCCAAAACCATTCAACCCTCGCGAGCTGGTCGCGCGAATTCGGGCAATTCAACGACGTGTCGACATTGCGGAACCAAGATCCTCTGCCACTCCGAAAATGGCAGAATTAAAAGTTGGCGATCTGGTTCTTTGTACAACCAACCGTACGGTCAAGCGCGGTGATGAAAATATTGAATTGACCTCAGTTGAATTCAATCTGCTGGAGATCTTGTTGTCGAGAGCCGGAGAGGTGATCAGCAGGGATGATTTGGTGGAAAAAGTCCTTGGACGACGGCTGTCGGCTTACGATCGTAGTATCGATGTCCATGTCAGTGCTTTGCGTAAAAAACTCGGCCATTTTGAGGGCAATACCGAACGCATCAGAACCATTCGTAGCGTCGGTTATCTCTACTCCCTAGCAGAAAGTAAGTCCTGATGCGTAGTTTGTTCCTGAAAATATTCCTCTATTTTCTGTTGATAATCGTGCTGGTTTCAACCGCAGTTATTGTTCTGACCTATTTTAGAGATCAGGAATTTCCGCCTCTGGCACATCAAGACTTTGCCCGGCAGGCTATTGCCGAATATGGGCGAGAAGCAATTAGAGATTTTGAGCACGATGGGAATGACCAAGTGGATGAATTTGCTGATGAATTGTTGGCAAAGTCCGGAATTCACTTGTTGTTATTCGATGGCAATGGGCACCCTCTGACTAATCGAAGAGTGCCACGGCGTATGCAGCACATGGTACAGCGAGCGATGCAGACTGGCGAGGTCGTATTTCCAATGATGGGAGCTCGTAACGGGCTGGCCAGTGCGGTTCGAGGGGAATCTGGAAGGACTTATTTTGTCGCCATTAATTTGCCGGAACGACGACCATCCAGGAATTTTATTAAAGGAGTGACCCACGGATTTCTTGGCTGGCAGTTGTTGCTTTTGTTGGCGATCACAGCCCTGGGTTGTTATGTTCTGGCCCGCTCGCTAACTGCTCCGATTGGCCGTTTGCGCCGAGCGACGCGAAAGTTTGCCGATGGTGATCTTTCGACCCGGATTGGTGATCAGGTCAAAGGCAAAAATGAATTGTCTGGGTTGGCGCATGATTTTGATGAAATGGCGGGCAAAATTGAGGCTCTGGTCGGCGGGCAAAAAAATCTTTTGCGGGATATCTCTCACGAGTTACGCTCCCCTTTGGCTAGATTGGGAATTGCCTTGGAGCTCGTTCGGCAACAGGACAGCCCTGCTGCAAAAAATAAGGCGTTGGCGCGGATTGAGTTGGAAGCCGAGCGGATGAATGTCATGATTGGGCAACTGCTCAACCTGACCCGACTGGAAAGTGCCGCCATAGAATTGCAGTTTCAAAACTTCGATTTGCGTGATCTACTAGCCAGTTTGGTAGCGGATGCCAATTACGAGGCTGAAACACGCCAGTGCAAAGTTGTTTATCAGGCTCCAGAGGCAACCGTTTATTTCGGTTCCCAGGACTTGCTGGCTCAGGCGCTGGAAAATGTGATCCGTAATGCCGTGAAATACACTGCTGCTAATACCGTTATGTCGGTTGATTTATCGGTTGCTACGGAAAATATTACGATTCGAATTGCAGATCAAGGGGCGGGGGTGCCTGATGAGGCATTAGGCAAATTGTTTGAACCTTTTTATCGAGTGGCTGCCGCACGGGATCGTCAAAGTGGCGGCACTGGTATTGGTTTGGCAATTGCTGAACGAGCAATTAAACTGCATTCAGGAACAATTTTAGCAAGTAATCGGAGTGAGGGCGGTTTGCTGATTGAAATTGTCTTACCAACTAAAAATTAGTAAGATTTAAGAGGTTGCCCGATTCTCTGTTTTCAGGTTATGATGCGCGGATAAATCAAGAAGGAGAAACTGTATGGACTGGTATTTTTTGCTGGGAATTGTTGTTGTCTGGTACGCTCTGAACCGCTGGATTCTTCCACGGATGGGGATTCAGACATGAATGTCTGGTAGCTGTGAACTCCCGCGTGACGGTGAGAAAAAAACTGACCCGGAAAATTCCGGAATGAGTGAAGAAAAATAAGATTTGAACGAAGGTCGCTTGCAAGAGCGGCCTTTTTTTAGTTTACCCAGCGCAGCTGGCAAACCAGGCCCGGCATCGATGGGGCAGACCATAGAGGCCTTTGTCGAACATCGTACCGAAGAGATTGTCCAACTTGCACACGAACTACGGAACAAGAGCTACCATCCAAAGCCAGTCAAACGGGTTGATATACCCAAAGGCGGTGACAGAAAAGGCGCGACAGTTCGTGAGTTCAAGGACAAGGGCAAGAAAATCACCCGGTGCAACTCCGCCAGCCCGATCTGTTCGCCTCATTCCTACTCGATTATGTACATACTGCTTTTAAAAAAACGAATTGGCTCTTGAATTAGTGGACAATGAATAAAGGCTCATGCTATTTATGTGAAGTTTTACCTTGATGTTGGCAGCGTCAACATTGCCAGCGTGTTTTTAATACTTTTTTATTGGAGCCTGATGCCATGAAAGCCGACAGTTCTAACTTGATCAGCAGCAAGCAGTTAGTTTCAAAACAAGGCAGATCTTGGACGAAA
>JAQIBX010000104.1 GCA_027858895.1 Desulfuromusa sp.
TTACCATCATAAATGACCGTCGCATCAGTTTTCCCTTTTCGTTTCTCCGCTTTTGACCGCCCTTTTGTCTCAACGGCAAATACGCCTGTCGGCCCAACCACGATATGGTCAATGTTGAAATTTTCAGCAGGAAAGTCATGATACACGCGACAACCGTCCGCCATCAGCTGATTCAGCTCCTGGCCTACAGCCATTTCTGCATCCAGCCCCAGGCGACAATTATTTCTTTCAGTCATCAATCGATAGACCTTAAAGCTAAACCAAAGCAACACCCCGAATACGAAAAAAAGGATAAACAAAACACTTAAAGTCGTGGTCTTTTGAGCATGAATCAAGGGGAGATAAAGCGAGTAGATCAGCAGCGGAAAGGCAGGGAAAACAGCAACATACGACATGATATCTAAGCTCAATTCTTCAATCTGGCGCTGTAACGATGTCCCAGGGCTACGTAACAGATGACCACTTAATGGTGATTTTTTCCCTTTCTGCTTGCGTTTCTGCAGCCAGACAAGCGGAAATGTGAAGCAGAAAATGCCGAGTAAATACAGTGCGGCTGGTGTTGCAATAGAAATTATGGTTGGCATTAAAACAAAGACCCTTCAAGTTATTATTCTGGAACAATTTCTTCTTCACTAAAATCATTGGCATTCTATTTCATGAAAATGGTCTGTCCCGAATGGCACTAAGTTTAAGAACTTTTGTAGTAAACTCGGGACTGTCCCCAGGGTCATCGGGGGCTGTCCCAAGAGTTTACGAGCCATGAAACTGTGGCGGTTCGCACCGCAAAAGCCTGGGACAGCCCCCACGTGGGGACAGTCCCGGATTTGCTGCCAGCTATTGTTTACTGGTCGACGGCGCTAGAATCGGCTATTCTCTGTCAGGAAATTGAAACTATGAGTTATTATCACTTGCGAAATTTAAAATGAAAAGTCTGTCCTTATGAGCAAAGAAATTCCAGAAGTTCCCACTGATACTCGTATGCGCAAAGAAATTCTCGGGCTGGTCTGGCTGGCGCTGGGAGTTTTTCTGTTTATCTGCCTTGGCAGCTACAGTAACGCCGATCCCTCTTTCAACAACAACCTCAATCCCGATCAAATCAACAATCTGGTTGGAGTCTTTGGCGCCCATTTGGCCGATCTCCTTTACCAGACCTTCGGTCTGACCGCTCTACTCTGGCCGTTGGGCTGCCTGAACCTGGCCTGGCGCTGGCTAAAGTTTCGAGAAGTTCATTTCCGCGTTGTCAGACTGATCGCATTTTTGCTCCTGCAAATGACTCTCGGCGGCCTGCTGGCACTTAAATTTACAGCGGTTCAACTGTTCAGCAGCCAGATCAATGAAGCCGGCGGCGCGACCGGTCGAGTCCTGGTACAGCTTCTCACACGCTATCTCAATATCAGTGGTGCCGCGATTGTCCTGATCGTTTTTTTCCTGGTTGCACTGATCCTGTCGACACGCTTTTCACTGGTTCTGTTTTTTGAAGGAATCTTGGAAGGTTTCGGGCGACGACTTGAACAACGCCGGGAAGGGCGGAAGGCTCGCAAAGAACTACGCTATAAAGAAAAGAAACTACTAGAGATCCATGCCCCGACCATTATTCAACCAGAACCCAAACAGGTAGTGACAGCGCAACCTGTTAAAGGAAAGAAGAAGAAAAAAACCGCTGCGGAAGAGAATCAAGTAACTTTTTCTTTTCTCGAACCAAGCTGCACTTACCATATGCCAGTTTCCTCACTGTTAAATCATGAAGGGGGCGATCCCAAACCGGTTGATCGCGACAGTTTAACCATGGCAGCCCGGATGCTGGAAACGAAACTGCTCGATTTCGGTGTTGAAGGCGATGTGGTTGAGGTCAAACCAGGCCCAGTTGTCACCATGTATGAATTTGCTCCAGCTCCCGGGGTCAAGGTCAATAAAATTTCGAGCCTGCAAGATGATTTGGCGATGGCATTACAAGCCGTTTCAATTCGGATTGTCGCACCCATTCCCGGGCGTGGCGTGGTGGGTATTGAAATCCCCAACAAGGATCGTGAATTTGTCTATTTAAAGGAAATCATCGAATCAGAAATTTTCAAAAAATCAAGTGCCAGGCTCCCAATGGCGCTCGGCAAAGATATTTTCGGCCAGGTGGTCGTTTCTGATCTAGCTAAAATGCCTCACCTGCTGGTCGCAGGCGCAACCGGGAGTGGCAAATCGGTATCGATCAACACGATCATTCTTTCGCTACTTTATCGTGCCACACCTGACGATGTGCGACTCATCATGATCGACCCGAAGATGCTGGAACTGTCGATTTACGAAGGAATTCCCCACCTGTTACTGCCGGTTGTCACCAACCCGAAGAAAGCGTCGTTGGCACTGGCCTGGGCAGTTCGAGAGATGGAACGGCGCTATCAGCTAATGGCAGCCAAAGGGGTGCGGAATCTTGACGGTTACAACCGCAAGTTGGCCAAAGAAGCTAAAGACAAAGAGAATCTTCCGCCGGAACCAGAACCGATTGAAGATTTTCTCGATGCAGAAATGGAACTTCCTCCCTTCATCGAACCGGTGGAAGAACTGGAGCATGCTCATCTACCGTACATTGTCGTTATCGTCGACGAACTTGCTGACCTGATGATGGTTGCCAGACGGGAGATTGAAGAATCAATTGCCCGCCTGGCACAAATGGCCCGTGCTGCCGGGATCCACCTGATTCTCGCCACGCAGCGGCCGAGTGTCGATATCATCACCGGTTTAATTAAAGCTAATTTTCCGACCCGGATTGCCTTCAAAGTTTTCTCCAAAATCGACTCGCGAACCATTCTTGATTCCATGGGTGCCGAAACATTGCTCGGCAATGGCGACATGCTGTTTCTTCCCCCCGGGGTTGGCTACCTGCAACGGGTTCACGGTGCCTTTGTTTCTGAACTGGAAGTTCAACGGGTGGTCGATTTCCTTTCCAAACAAGGGACACCAACCTACGACAAATCGATCCTGAAAGCGCCACCGACAGCGGGAGTAGATAGTCTGGAGGAGGAAGAGTACGACGAACTTTGGGACGATGCACTAAAAATTGTAACGGATAGTCGTCAGGCCTCTATCTCTATGGTACAGCGCCGTTTACGGGTGGGTTATAACCGAGCAGCCAGGATGATCGAGCGGATGGAACAAGAAGGAATTGTCGGCCCTTCAGATGGTAGCGGCAAGCCACGTGAAGTTCTGGCAGGGAAAATTGAATAAAAACAAATCCCCCTGAATCCCCCTTTATTAAAGGGGGAACTGGTCTTGCGGGAAATTGATGCTGATGACAACACTCTATTGATTCCGCCCCGACAAAAACTATCCTTCCACCACCTGCTGCACCACCGTTTCTAACTCTGTAAAACGATACGGCTTGGCTATCCGACCTTGAAAGCCATACTCCCGATAGTTTGCCATCACTGGATCGGTGGCATAACCGCTGGAAACGATCAACTTTGCCTGTGGGTTAATGCTGAGAATTTGCTGCGCTGCTTCCTGCCCTCCCATACCACCGGGGATAGTTAAGTCACAGATAACAATATCGTAGCCCTGATTGCTTTCCTGAGTCATCCGGTACTTAGTGACGGCTTCCTCCCCAGCCATAGCACTATCGACTCTATGCCCCATTTCCTCAAGCATAGCGCTACTTATCTGCAACAGCAGATCTTCATCATCCAAAACCAGAATATGGGCTGATTTCTTCTCACGGTCTGTGGTCACTTCAGCGACTAGTGCGACGACCGGAATGTCTTCTTGTTCCTCCGCAGCGGGTAAAATAATCGTGAATGTTGTTCCCTTATTCAGTTCTGACTCCACGACAATAGTGCCATTATGCTTGTTGATAATCGAATAACAGGATGCCAGACCCAGACCGCTCCCTTGCTGTTTAGTGGAAAAATAAGGGTCAAAAATTTTATCCAGATGTTGGGGAGCAACGCCGATCCCTTGATCCTGCACGCAAATTTTCACCTGTTGACCAGCCGTAGTTTCAATATTCTCAGCAGTGATAGTCATGATGCCGCCATCTGGCATCGCCTGCTTGGCGTTGATAACCAGATTACTGACAACTTGACCGAGCTGCCCCTTATCAGCATCAACCAGCCAGAGCTTTGGATTGATATCGAGTTGTAGTTTAACATTGCTGCCACGAAGTGAGAATTCTGCAGTTTCGGTAACCACTCCCTCAAGAGAGAGGGGTTCTTTGATCGGATCGCCACCTTTGGCAAAAGTAAGCAATTGCTGAGTTAAACCGGTGGCTCGGTCCATCGACAGTCCAGCAGATTCAAGATATTTGTACGCTTTATCTTCATCAGTTAGAAACCTTTTTGCCAGTTCGATATTGCCGAACAACCCGGAAAGCAAATTATTGAAATCATGCGCAATACCACCAGCCAGCACACCAACCGATTCCAACTTGCGTAATTTCAAAACTTCCTCTTCGGCTTGTTTTCGCTGGGTGATATCGACCGCAACCCCTTCCATATAACCTTTATCCGGATAAGCTCTCACCGAAAGAGAATAAGTAGCTTTTCGTCCGCTTGGAAGAAAGAAATCTACTTCAAAATCATTGACCTCCCCTTCCCTTTCAAGCTCCGCAAGAAGCTTTTGCCGTTGCGATATATCCTGAAACAGATCAGTGGTCTTCATCTTTCCAACAATCTCTTCTATCTTATAACCAATCTGTTCTGCCACTTTCGCGTTCACGTCAAGAAACAGCCCATCAGACAATCTGGAGCGGAAAAAACCGACCAAAGCAGTATCAAAAAGGTTCCGATATTGTTCCTCACTTAAACGCACTTTTCCCAATGCTGTCAGCTTGTCGTGTAATATGGTATTGGCGTTACCAGCCATCCGGTAAAGCTCTTCGAACCGTATATTTTCCCGATCTATCTCTTTATCTTCATGCGCCATCCGATCAAAAAAACTGACGAAGGATGCTAAATCCTTTTTCAACCAAGAGCTGGCCAAATAAAATGCTATCAAGATAAAAACAATAACAGCCCCGGTGGCCAAAACGGTTCTCTGGATCTCGGTGAGCTGCCGCTGTTCTAATGCAGTCTGTAATGCAGCGATCTTGGTTTCAACGTTATCAAGGTAAACACCGGCGCCGACCAGCCATTGCAAATCGGGGATGCCATAAATGAAAGAAGATTTGGGGAATTCTTTGTCGGGATCAGTCAACTTGCTCAGTAAATAGTAAATGTAATCTCCTTCTGGTTTTAAAGCAGCATCATATTCCTGAGCAAAAAGAGCTTTTGTTTTGTCCGGGTTTTTATCAAAAACTTCCCACAGTTTTTTGGTCCCGTAAATAAGGTTTCCGTTTGCAACTAAGGCATCACCATTCAATCTGTTGATAAAAATGTAGCCATCTTTGCCAAAACGGAGCTTGCTGATAGTTGTCAGTAAATCCGTTTTAATCTGAGCTTCCTCATCTTCTACATACAACCCAGTCCCAATAAACCAGTCAAATGGCTCAAACTGTTTGATATAAGATATTTTTTTGTGATCAGAATCTGCAGCTGCTGGTTTCGTCCAATGATAGCGATAGAAACCTTCCTCTGTCTGCGTAGCAATATCAATCATATCCCTGACAATAAACTGCCTCTGCGTATCCTGAAGATCCAACACACTGGTCCCTTCAAAGTCAGGGTGATCAGCATGTAGATAAGAGACACCATCCAGCCCAACGATAAAATAGTAGCCGGTTCCCTGCGCAAAGCGGATCGCCCTTAAAGCATCCACGATCAGTTGCTGAATCTCTTCATCAGACTTGGTTGATTTGTTCTGCTGGTAGATGTTTTCGGCAATCGCAGTGCCCTCATAAACCCGCTGCTTGACCGTGGACTGAGTCTCTTGCTCACTGCGTGATCGCCTCTCATTAATGATAGCGACGACCCGCTCGACTTCACGCTTTATCAGCGCTTTTTGTTGTGCCACATAATCGGCACGCATGGTTTCGGCACGCTGCTCAAACTCTTTGGAACGGGTTGAAATATGAACGAGCATGATTATCACCGCCAGGGAGACCAGCGAGGTGATGGTAATCAGTTGAAATATTCTGATCAGCTTGATCCGTTTTTGCTGCATAATTTAAAGTCCTGCCACGCTGCCCGTGTTCCACAAAAAGCTTCAATACCAGTCTACAATTTAAACATCCCTAAAAATAACACAGACTCAATAACCTTACATAGCTCTAGCTTTCGGCAAAGGTTCCTGCCTCATAAAACTTTTCCCCTTGACAACTACATTCAACCGCCTGTTCAATAGATTATAAATCAATACATTCTGAACAATACAATATCCATGAACACTATCTTCTTTGTTTTGAGGCCATTATGCTCAGAAAACCACTTTTAAAAGATGAACAGATTATCCATGACAGCATCAAATCGATTCGCACTATTCCACAGGCTAAGATCGAAGTTATGCTGCAGAAAATCGGTGGTCCTTTTGCCGGAACCTTTCGTCTCTCTGGACCATGGGGAGATCGTCACTATTATATCAAAGTCATTCCAAAATTGACCCCAACCCTTGCCGATCTGGTGGTTCATCAAATCAAAACCTCGCCGGCACCTCAAAATGCGAGCCCATTGCTGATCAGTCATTACATCTCCCCACAGATGGCGGCGTTACTAAAACAAAAAGGGATTGAGTATGCCGATTGCGCCGGCAACCTGTATCTGAATCAGATGCCTCTTTACATTGAAATTGGTGGCCAGAAACATCCCCCGAAGCCACCGGGAGCTGATCGCCTGTTCCGCCCTGCCGGACTTAAACTGATTTACCTGTTATTGCGCAATCGCCAAGCGATCAATGCCACCTATCGAGCCCTTGCCGATGATGCTGGTATCGCCCTGGGAGCCATTGGCGATCTGTTTTCCGAACTGGAAAAACGCAGCAACTTGACAACAGACGCCCAGGGGAAAAGGCAACTGCGTGCCACTGAAGAGCTGCTTCAGCGATGGCAATTGGGATACTTGGAAACACTGCGGCCAAAGCTGTTGCTACAGCGCTGCCAACTGGCTCCAGGTTATAGCGTCGAACAAATCCCGCAACTGCTGCAACAATTAGCTAACGGAAAACAGATCCTCATTGGCGGTGAGTTGGGCGCAGCACTTCTGACCAGCAAATTTCAACCGCAAAGTGCAATTCTGTACCTCCATCCAGAGCTGCAACTAAAAACGATGCTGCAATTGCACCTGATTCCCGATCCGGATGGGGAAATCACCCTGATGCAGCCGTTTGGTCAACAGTGCGGTTGGAGCGGCTGGCAGCCAGACGGCCTCACATTGGCTGACCCCCTGTTGACCTTTGCTGAACTCTATGGCAGCACAACTGACCAGGTCGCGGACAAACTCTACCGTCAATACCTGACACCACGGCTGGGAAGCTGATATGGAAAAACTCCGCGCTCTGTTGCAGCAGATGGACGGTCAAGGCTACAAAACCTACAAACAATTGCACGGTACTTACAATTTTAACGCGTTTCAACTGACCATAGACCATGTTCAGGGCGATCCTTTCGCCCTGCCGTCACGAATCAGCGTTCAACTATCAGTTGAGCAACATGGCATCCCGCCAGCTTTCTGGTCTAACCGGATTCGCCAAACGGCGCTGGAGGACTTCCTTGGGCGGACACTTCATGCCGCCATCAAAACAAATATTAAAGGCACGCGCGGCACCGGGCGTAGTGGTGAGATGGAGATTGCCGTCAACGGGCAACAAGTTCTCCGCCGCAACGCGGTCCTGATCGACAACGTGCAACTCGAAGCAAGACTGCTGTTGGCTCTGCCTGGTTCAGGACGTTCCATCCTGGCGCAGGAAGCTGCCGTGATGTTTTTTGCTGAACTGCCGCAAGTGATCGAAACGGGTTTGATCTGGATGCAGCGATCGCTTGCTGAGATGCAGCAACACATTGAGCAGATAGAGGATCAGGACGCTTTACGCAACCAACTTGAACAGCTGAATAGCGTCGCTTTTATTGCCGATGACTCACTACTACCCCGACGCAGTGGGATTGATGATCAGCCACTGATCGATGGCGTAAGATTCAAATCCCCCTCAGAGCTGAAATGCGAAGTCAAGCTGCCGCATCGCGGGATAATTTCGGGCATGGCAGTGCCACAAGGGATCACGTTGATCGTCGGCGGCGGTTTTCATGGCAAATCAACGCTGCTGCAAGCCATTGAGCGGGGCATTTATAACCATCTTCCTGGGGATGGCCGAGAACTGGTCGCAACCACTGCATCGGCCGTCAAAATACGGGCAGAAGATCATCGCGCTATCACACAGGTCAATATCAGTCCCTTCATTGCAACTCTGCCCGGCAATCGGACAACCAACTGCTTTTCGACCGACAATGCCAGCGGCAGCACATCTCAAGCAGCCAATATTATCGAAGCGCTGGAGTGTGATTGCGCATGCCTGTTGATAGATGAGGACACCTCGGCGACCAACTTTATGATCCGCGATCAACGCATGCAAAAGCTGGTGCCAGATCGTCAAGAACCGATCACCCCCCTGTTACATCGTGTACGCGAACTCTATGAAAAAGAGGGCGTATCGAGCATCATTGTAACCGGTGGTTCCGGAGATTACCTGTCGGTTACCGATCAAGTCATTATGATGGACAATTATCAAACTTTTGATGTCACGGCAAAGGCTCTCGCTCTGGCCGGGGATAGCCCACCGGCAAGGGCAAAAAGTGTCTCTTTTCGAAAAAGCCAGCAGCGACAGATCAATCTGGCGATAAAACCGCGGCCACGCCAGCGTCAAGCAAAAATTCAAGTACGCGAACAACGGCTGTTGGAATATGGGCAAAAGAGAATTGACCTTTCCCAGGTTGAACAGTTGCTTGACAGTGGGCAAACTGAAGCAATTGGGCTTCTGCTGGCGTGGTGCGATCAGAATAGTCCAGAGCAGAAATCAGGATTGGTCGCCACCCTGCAAAACGCGTTGCAGCAAGTTAAACAACAAGGGCTTGATATTCTTCTGCCGTGGAAGATGGGACATCTGGCCTTGCCAAGACTCTATGAACTGATGGCTGCTGCCAATCGGTTGCGTGAAAAACAATAAAATCTCTCTCAATCCAATTTTCAACAGAATCTAAGCTTGTTCCAATCGCTTTAAACTGTTACACAACTAGACGGTAATTGTTTTTTTTTAGAACGCAGATTATTTCTATGCAAATAATTCCAAAAATTCTTAGAGCTCTCGAACGAACCGGCTTTCGACTGCTGATTCTAGCCATCCCGGTTGGTATTGTTGCCGGTGCTGGTGCGCTGGCCTTTTACTTTGCCACCAACAGCGTTGAACATCTGATGCTGGGGAAAATTGGCAATTTTCATCCTCCCTTAGAAGGGACACCAGAAAGTTCCTTTACCAGTTTTATCGATACCCTCTCCGTCCCCTACCGTTGGTGCCTGTTTCTGTTGCCAGCACTCGGTGGATTGGTTTCCGGCTGGCTGGTTTACACCTTTGCTCCAGAAGCCGAAGGGCACGGAACTGACGGAGCGATTGAGGCTTTTCACCGTAAGGGTGGCGTCATTCGTGGTCGGGTTCCAATCATCAAATCCATCGCGTCGGTTGTCACTATTGGAACTGGGGGTTCGGCAGGTCGTGAGGGGCCAATTGCCCAGATTGGGGCTGGTTTTGGCTCCTTTATTGCCACGAAACTTGGACTTTCCGCTAAAGATCGCCGCCTGCTGCTGATGGCCGGAATGGCCGGTGGTATCGGTGCAACATTCCGCTCCCCTCTCGGTGGCGCCCTGTTTGCCGCCGAGGTTCTTTATCGTGATCCCGATTTTGAACATGAAGGATTGATTCCCTGTATTATCTCATCCATCATCGCCTATTCTTTATTCGGCGCGGTCACTGGCTGGAAACCACTCCTTGACACTCCACTGTTTCGCTTTGAGCAACCAGCTGAACTGTTACTGTATCTAGCGCTTGGAATTCTTTGCGCCTTTTTTGGCGTTCTCTATGTAAAAGTGTTTTACGGGATGCGTGATGCTTTTCGCAAATTGCCCATGCCAACCTGGCTTAAACCGGCTTTAGGCGGGCTGCTCTTGGGCATCCTGGCAATGTTTATCCCTCAGGTGCTCGGATCAGGTTACGGCTGGGTACAAGCAGCGCTCTACGGTCAGATGGCACTCTGGGTGATGCTGGTCGTTGCCCTGGCTAAGATTGTTGCCACCAGCCTGACCATTTCATCGGGCGGTTCCGGGGGTGTTTTTGCCCCCAGTTTGGTTATTGGAGCAATGCTCGGCGGTACTTTTGGTGCCACCGCAGAAATTCTGTTCCCGATGCTGGTTCAAGATCCACGCGCCTATGTCCTGGTTGGCATGGCGGGATTCTTTGCCGGGGTTGCCAATGCACCCATTGCAACCTTGATTATGGTCAGCGAATTGACTGGAAACTATGGTTTGCTCGCACCGTTGATGCTGGTCTGTGTCGTTGCAATGATCGTCATGCGTAAAAATAGCATCTATGAGCAGCAGGTTGCCTCACGCTTTGATTCACCAGCCCATCTCGGTGATTTTGTGATCGATATTCTAGAAGGGGTTCAGGTTCGCAGCCTGGCAA
>JAQIBX010000115.1 GCA_027858895.1 Desulfuromusa sp.
TGCCGATATCACCGAGCAGATCGCCAAATGCATATGCAAGCCCATTACGTACACGAACAAAATGTGATTCCACCTGTGCGGATGAACAACTTTCGCCCGTTTGAATTGGGCAACCACAAACTGACACCTCAGCCTCTTTAACTAATTCCAGCGACTGATCATCAGGCAAGCGATTAATTAATAGGCCTGTTGTTATTGCTGTTATCAGCGAGGATAACGGGCGGATAACGGTCATGACAGGATCCAACAGTGCCCAGGTGATGGCAACTGAATCGATACCAGTTTCCGGAACCGAAATCAAAAAAGCCGCCGAGGCTCCCTTGCCTGCCCCCTGCTTGCGCAATTCGATCGCTGCCGGAATCACCCCACAGGAACAGAGCGGCAATGGTATTCCAAACAGGGAGGCCTTTAAGACAGAAGCCATACTGCTTCCTCCCAGATGTTTAGCCACCAGTGCTTCGGGAAGGTAGGCTTTCAGAATTCCGGCGGCAAAAAATCCGAACAGGACGTAGGGAGCCGACTCAACCAGGATATCCCAACATTCAAGCAGTATTTTAATCAATATGTCCATTACTACACCTAAAGGATAAACTTTGGTTTCTATTCTAACATGTTTTTGATTTTGGCTAGGCTCAGCACCTGATCGGCAAAATCTTATTCAGAGAGTGCCTTCTGGAAATAGAGAGCATTATCTCCACGTAGATTCTCAGCCAGACCGATCAGTCCATCGGTCAGATAGCGGGCCTTGATTCCCCTGGAACGCAGATAGCTCATGGCGATAATTGCCCGGTCTTTGTGTGGGCAGGCGGTGACGATGATCTTGTCTTTCGGCAATTCGTTCAGCCGGTCAGGCAGCTCATTCAGGGGGATCTGCAGTGCAAAAGTCGGCCCCCAAGTCTGGTGTTCTTCTTTGAAGCGGATATCGACCAGCACCGCCTTACCATCCTCAACCATATCAATCAGCTTCTTGCTGCTCATTTTCATCTCGATACGGGAATCATAGTCATAATTTGCGATGTAGGATTCCAGCACTTTGTCACTGGCCAGTCCGATCGTTGGTAGAAAAATCAGCAGGGTTACGGCAATAATCAATTGTTTCATCGGTATTTCTCCATTTTACAATGTCTGGTTTGATGTTCAGGGAGCTGTATAAATCAGCCAAACTCCACCGGCCATGACCAGAAGTCCGCAGACCCGTTTAATCCAGAGGGTGCCATTGGAACGCTCGTTCCAGTTGAGATACTGTTGCACCTTTTCGGCGAAGGTTCCGGCAAAGACGATTACGGCACAGTGCCCCAGACCGTAAGCAAGTAACAGTGAGGACGCGTAAAGCAGGTTGTCAGAAGCTTCAGCAAAAGCCACCCCGAGTACCGGCGCCATAAAGGCAAAGGTACAGGGACCGAGAGCAATGCCGAATATCAGACCGAGCAGAAAAGCGGCGAACATCCCTTTGCGGCCGATGTTGACCTGTCCAGGCCCCGACCAGGGCATCGGGATCAATCCCCAGAGGTGCAGGCCGACGACAAAAAATATAACGGCGACAAACCAGTTGCCATAGGCGCCAACATCCCCCAGCATCCGTCCGGCAACTGCCGTGACAACGCCAATCATGGCGATGGAAATCAAGATACCAACAGCAAACAGATTGGAGATGACAAAGGCCCGTCGTGTGGTCATCTGCCCCTGACCGTCGATAAAGCCGACGATCAGCGGGATGCTCGCCAAGTGGCAAGGAGAAAGCAGGATGCTCAATAGTCCCCAACCAGCTGCGGCACTCAAAGCAATCAACGGCGCATCCGTGACGCCATGACTCAGGCTGATGAAAAGTTGCTCCATATGTCAGGACCTATTGTGTGTCAAAGCTATAGCCGAGTATTTTCCACTGGGCGAGAATATCTTCGCGACCGATAAAGCCCATATGTCGGTAAAGCTCCTGACCGTCCGCACCATAAAATATCTGCGTTGGAATCATCCGCACGTTGTATTTGGCGGCCTCTTTCTTGTTTTTCCAGACATCGATAAACGCAACATCCATTCGGCCGAAAAAATCCTCTTTAAGGGTCTCGAGAATTGGTGCCATCTTGACGCAGGGGATGCATTTGTCTGCTCCCAGGTCAACCAGTTTTGGTAGTTGTCCAGCAATCGCTGGGGAAATTTGAAAAAAAGCGAACAACAGCAGGCCGATCATTATTCTAATTATTTTCTGCATCTTTTTACTCCAATAGCTTTTCGATCTCAGAAGGGCTCGGCACCTTGCCAACCACCAGCACTTGACCATCGACAGCCAGGGCGGGGGTTGTCATGACGCCAAAAGCCATGATTTCATTAAGTCCAGTGACTTTTTCCATTTCGTACTCAATCCCAAGACTGTCTGCCGCTTGTTTGGTATTTCCTGCAAGCTTTTCGCATTTGGCACAACCAGTACCGAGAATCTGAATCTTTTTCATCATTGACCCCTTTGTTTGTTTAGAAGAAAGTTCCGT
>JAQIBX010000135.1 GCA_027858895.1 Desulfuromusa sp.
GCCCACATTTTAAGAGCAGAACGGCAGGCCTTTGATGCAATTTTGCTCGATGTCGATAATGGTCCCGAGGGAATAACTCACAAAAAGAATGATTGGCTTTACTCGGTCAATGGGCTGACAGAATCCTACACAGCACTGCGGCCAAAGGGACTACTGGCGGTATGGTCAGCCGGGCCGAATCGCAACTTTACGGAACGTCTACGTAAAGCAGGTTTCCAGGTGAAGCAGGTTAAGGTGCGGGAGCGCGATAATAAAGGCGGACACCATATAATATGGCTTGCTGAAAAAAATTCTTAATTCTCCGCAAGTTATTAAGTGCTGCAGCGTACCAGAGTTAAGCCCTTACCCTTTTTTCTCCCCCACCTCAGCCTTAAGTTCTTTCTTTAAAATTTTACCGGTCGCGGTCATTGGCAACTCATCACGAAACTCCACAAGGCGCGGATACTTGTAAACAGCCATCTGCTCCTTACACCAGGCAATCAGATCTTGTTCGACAAGGGAAACCCCGGGTTTGCGCACGACATAGGCTTTTATTTCTTCGCCGTGCTGATCATAGGGCACGCCGAGAACTGCCACCATAGAGACCGCAGGGTGAGTCATAAGAACCTCCTCGATCTCACGCGGATAGACATTAAAACCGCCGCGGATGATAATATCTTTGACCCGATCGACGATGTAGAGATAGCCCTCCTCGTCCAGCTTACCCAGATCACCAGAATGGAACCAGTCGTTCCCCTTAATTGCATCCTCTGTAGCATCGGGCTTTCCGTAGTACCCTTTCATGACGTTATGGCCGCGGATCGCCACCTCACCGACTTCACCGTCCGGAAGTGTCTTTCCGTCCTCGGTAACGATTTTGACCTCAACCCCCCAGATCGGAGTGCCGACCGAACCCGGTTTTCTGCTGCGGTCGAGATGATTGAAGGTTGCGACTGGGCATGTCTCTGAAAGTCCATATCCTTCGAGGATTGGAACACGATACTTTTCTTCAAATCCTTTCAGGATTTCAAGCGGCAATGATGCCCCACCAGAGATTCCAAGGCGAAGGGTTTTGCTGATCCCCTCCATATCGAAACATCCAGCCGTGTTATCGTAGGACAGCAGCGCCCAATACATTGTCGGGACACCGACAAAGACCGTCCCCTTTTCCTGCTGCATGGCTGAAAAGACTGCTTCAGACGAGAAGCGAGGAATCAGCACCAGAGTGTTGCCGGTAGCAAAACCAGCATTCATCTGACATGTTTGACCAAAAGAGTGAAACAGCGGAAGAGTGACAATCTGGACATCTTGAAAAACGAAAGCCATGATCGATTTGGAAGCAAGAGCGTTCAGAACCATATTGGCATGAGAGAGTTCAGCACCTTTCGGAAAGCCGGTGGTTCCCGAAGTATAGAGGATCACCGCCGTATCGTCGGAACCGGTACAGGCAATATCACATTCAGCGGGCTGTGACGTAATCATCTCGGCCAAGTTGGTTGTCCCCTCGATAGAAGAAGGAGCCGAAGGATCGGCCATCATCACCCAGAAATGTTCACAGCTTTTAGCCTGTTGAAAGCCCTCATAACCGGCTTTAGCCATAGGCAGTTCTGCCGTCCCCTGGAAACAGAAATAGGCTTTGGCATTACAATCATTGAGGTAGTAAGCGATTTCTCTTCCTGTTGACAAAACGTTCAGCGGTACGACTGTAGCGCCGACCTTAAGGATCGCATAGTAAACCAACGGAAAATAAGGAACATTAGGACAGCTCAGCGCAACATTGTCGCCCTTACCGATTCCAGCAGTCAGTAGACCATTAGCAATTTGGTTGATTGCCCCGTTCATCTGTCGGTAGGTCAATCTCGAATCTCCACACACCACTGCTGTTTTGTCAGGATACTGATCAGCGCTGTAATTAAAAGCTGAAACAAGATTTAACATCTCTCTCCTTTGGCTCTGTATTACGATACGGCTATATTGGAGCTGCAATTTCGACGACGATAATGTTGTGAGGTTGAATCTATCAATCCATCTATATCTTTCGTTAACGTTTAAGTCAATCGATAATCAAACACATTTCTATTTTACCTGTTCATGTGTTAACTATTTCCCGTTTGACCCATATACTGGTTTACTTAAGAAGAGGAGGCTCTTGCAAAACTCTTTAAAGTCAAGTGACCGTCATTCCCGAGTAGGCGGGAATTCCAGAGGTTTCCTGGGTTTGTCAAAACACTGGATCCCTGTTTTCACGAGGATGACGGCTTTTGCAAGAGGCTCAGAGAATTTGAAGAATATCAAAAAGAGTAGAACAATATTTTGGGAATGGATTGTTTCTATCTGTTTCAAGAATTTCAAAGGGTGTGTTTCTTACCATTAGACACTAGAGTGTCAATCAGGGTGTTCAGCAAAAAACTCTTCAATCCGCTCCATATTACCACTACGGGGAAATAATGACGCAAATGCACCCAACTCCATCACCTGTCCATTGGCAACACAAACATTTTCTGCTGCATTCAGGAGCTTTTTCGCTAGATGAAGTGCCATCGGTGGTTGGTGAGCGATTTGTTCAGCATATTCTCGCACCCTTTGCATGAACTGATCAGTCGGATACACCTGTTCGACCAGTTTCATTTGTAATGCTTCTTCAGCTGAGTAGATCCGAGAGGTCATAAAAATTTCTTTTGCTTTATTTAGCCCGACCAGCCGTGGCAGTTTCTGGGTTCCACAAAAACCGGTAATAATCCCAAGCTTCACTCCTGGATGAGCAACTTTAAGACGATCACTGGCAAGCCTGATATCACACGCCAGAGCTAGATCGCAACCGCCTCCCATGGTGATCCCGTTCAAGGCACCGATGATCGGCTTGGTTGAGGTTTCAATCTGATCAAATAACGCATAGCCCAAACGAGAAAAGTTCCACCCATCGAGCGGTTTAAAATCTTTCATTTCAGCAATATTTGCACCAACAGCAAAACTTTCTCCCGGATCACCCGTTATAACAATACAACCGACCGCAGAATCAACCTCAAAAACAGCCAGTGCATCTCGCAGTTCATGAATACATTCACTATGCAGGGTGTTAAACCGCTGACCATTATCAAGAACCAGATAACCGACCCTGTTAATCACATCACTATGTAACAACTGCCAATCACTCATCGTTTTTATTTACCTCTAAAATTGGGTTGACGCTTTTCTATAAATGCACCCATTCCCTCTTTCTGATCTTCTGTGGAAAAGCAGACTGCAAAAGCATCTCGCTCCATTTTACAAGCAGCATTCAGGTTAATTTCATAACCTGTATTGATCACTTCTTTCCCCATTTGCAGAGATAACAAACCATAACTGCAAATTTTCTGCAGCTGTTTTAAAACATCATCCTGTAGGCTTTGCTGCGGGAAAAGCTGATTGACTAAACCAATCTGCAGTGCTTTTTCTGCAGCAATCATTTGCCCGGTGAAAAGGATTTCTTTCGCTCGTGATTTTCCCACCAACCGCGGCAAACGTTGCGTGCCACCAAAAGCGGGCAAAACTCCGTAACAGAGTTCTCGGAAGCCAAATTGAGCCGTTGCATCAGCCAGCATATAATCACAGGAAAGAGCTATTTCTAGACCGGCACCAAGAGCATAACCACTGACTACAGCCAGAACTGGACGCGGAAAATGCTCAATTAAAGAACATAATTTTTGACCCTTTTCAGCAAAACCAATTGCCTCCAGCGGGGTAAAATGTCGGATTTCATGTAAATCAACCCCGGCGGAAAAATTCCCTTCCGCACCAATCAATAAAATCCCTTTTATCGTTTCATCAGTTTGTAACTCTTCAAATAATTGCTTTAATTCCGCCAACATCTGCGTATTAACAGCGTTCAAACAAGTAGGTCGATGCAAGTGAATAATGGCAATAGATTCTTTTTTTTCAACCTGTAATGTCTTCATATTTTTACTGTTCAAACCTTCTTGAAAAAAATGAGCAGCCAAATCGCAGCTCATTATCAAACGTCATTGGCGACCCCGGGAGGATTCGAACCTCCGACAATCACCTTAGGAGGGTGCCGCTCTATCCAGCTGAGCTACGGGGCCGTGGGGACGCTTATAACTTAAGTGAACACAGTTGACAAGTTCTTAGATACACTAAAATAGCAGTTTAAAACTTTAATAAGCTATAAACTTTACCTTCTGGTAGTTTGCTCCGACCATCAAGAAATTCCAACTCGGCCATAAACGCACACTCATGAATTTCTGCCCCAAATTTTTCTACCAGCGCAACAACTGCTGCCATGGTGCCACCTGTTGCTAACAGATCATCGGCTATAATCACCCGATCACCTGTTTTGAAAGCGTCTTCATGAATCTCTAAAGTATCACTGCCGTATTCCAGCTCATAGCTTATACTGCGGGTTTTAAAAGGGAGTTTTCCTGGCTTACGTACCAGGGTAATACCAGTTCCCAGCTTATATGCTAATGCGGCTCCCAAGATAAAGCCACGCGCTTCAATTCCAACGATCTGATCAATCTTTTCTCCGATATAACGATGGGCCAGAAGATCAACCATGCGATGGAAACTTTTCGCATCTGATAGCAAAGTCGTAATATCTTTAAATACAATCCCCTGTTTAGGAAAATCGGGAATATCACGGATAATCTTTCTTAAGTCTTCCATTTATAATCTCCAGATTTGCAGTTATTGGCGATCTTCATCGGTCAGACTATTTTCCATCGACTTTCTTAACTTGACCAGACTTTTCGCTTCAATTTGCCGAATTCTCTCGCGGGTCACCCCAAATTTTTGTCCAATTGTATCAAGAGTTTGCGGCTCTTGATCATCAAGGCCAAAACGCAGCGCAAGTATTTCACGCTCATTTTCATTCAAATCAGCCATCCATTCCTGTACATGGGCAAAACGATCCAGATCCTCAATTGTACTTTCAGGGTCGACAAGTTTTGTGTCTTCAATCGTATCAATCAGACTATAGTCATCGCCCTCACCCAGAGGATGCTCAATTGAATAAGTTTTCTTAACCAGGATCATCATGCGGCGAACGTAACTGGGGTCAGTGCCCATCGCTTTGGCAATTTCATCCACATCCGGATCACGCTTTAATCGTTGCACTAATTCCCGGCTGATTTTGACCAGTTTATTGATATCGTCGGCAACATGAACCGGCAGGCGGATAGTTCGACTTTGATTGACGATTGAACGTTCTATCGATTGGCGTATCCACCAGGTGGCATAAGTAGAAAAACGGCATCCTTTACTGACTTTAAACTTTTCAACCGCCTTAATCAGCCCCATGTTCCCTTCTTCGATCAAATCCAGAAAGGGTAAGCCGCGATTCATATAACGTTTGGCAATTTTGACCACCAAACGCAGATTTGATTCAATCATACGTTCCCTGGCGGCATCATCACCCTCTGCAATCAATCCGGCCAGTTCACGCTCATCTTCAGCCGTCAGAAGCTGGCTTTTTTGAATTTCCTTCAGGTAAAGCTTGATAGCATCAACTGTCGTCTGTTCAGTAGCGGAATAGTTTGTATCTTCGCTCAGTTGCTTTTTTTTTCCACCGTCACGTTGTTTCTTTGGAAAATCACTGCAATCACCATCATTATTAGTGCACTCATCTTTTGAGCTAAAATCATCCATCCAGTCCTCCACAACAAGCTAATAGCACTCAAACACAAAGCTAAAGAGAAAAAACATCAAGGCAAGTATGAAATTGGATCGACTGCAATCTTCCCTTTGCGTACTTCAAAATGGAGCCGAGGTTTACCACCAGCCGGAGGGGTTCCAGATAAAGCTATTCGTTCTCCCTGACTGACAAAATCCCCCTGTCTGACAAAATTTTCACGATTAAATCCATAGACCGTAAAAAAATCATTTTCATGTTGCAGGATAATAAGAAAAGCATATCCATTGACCCCATCACCACTATAAATCACTTTACCAGCTTCGGCTGCAGTGACTTCACTGCCAGCGCGAACCCCAATTTCTATCCCTTTACCACCTCCGGCCCTTGCTTCTTTACTGAAGGAGCGAACAATTTTCCCGCGTAGCGGCCACTGCAACTTTTTAACTTGTGTCGCGGTAGTTTTTGATAATTTAGGTTTAGTTTTAGCAGGTTTTGGCTGTTTTAGCTTAGGCTGTTGCAGGGAAGAACGCGTCGATTTTTGTTTTTCAGGGATCGTAACGGGAACAATAACCGCCCTCTTTATCGGCTTTATCACCTGAACAGGTAAAACCCGTTCAGCTTGGGGGATAAAAAGACGGGTTCCTGTCGGCAGTTGTGACGGGTCAGAGATACCATTAACACGAGCAAGATAGTTCTCATTAACCTCATAAGTACGGCTGATCCGGTACAATGTTTGGCCCGGTTTAACGGTATGGTATATGCCTGCTTCACAAGCACCAAGAAAGAGACTGGAGAGACCCAGAAGAAGAAAAAAAGTCGGGCGCATTTTCAGTACAGAATTTACCGTGCTCAGCAAGACTACCGATGAAAATTTATACATCCTCAATCACCAAGAAAAAATTTCGTTAAGACAAATATTTGAACAGAAGAATGACACCAATCAGAGCAATGAGCAATAAGATAGACAGCAGATTAAAATATTTTTCTATTAGCTTGCGAGCTGGCTGGCCAAAATAATAAAACATAGCGGCTACAAGAAAAAACCGCAGACCACGACCAACCAGGGAAGCCAGCATAAACACAGGAAAGTTTACGCTAAACACCCCAGCTGCAATAGTAAAAATTTTATAGGGAATTGGGGTAAAACCTGCGAAAAAAATAATCCAGAAGCCGTATTGCTCAAATAATCCACCAACCTGATTAAATCCTGCGGCAGATACACCAGGAACATATTGATAAAAATATGGGCCGACCGTATCCCACAATCCCCAACCAATCAAATAGCCTAGCGCACCACCAGCAACAGAGCCAAGCGTAGCAATCAGAGCAAAACGATATGACTTCCAGGGCATGGCAAGGGCAAGCGCCATCAACAGAACGTCAGGTGGGACTGGAAAAAAACTGGCCTCCGCAAACGCCAGCACCCCTAACACGGGAACCCCGTAAGGGGTTGCTGCCCAGGAAAGAACCCAATCATATAAGCGGCGGAAGGACTTCATAACAATTATCCAGATTTTCAGTATCAGCTTACAGTTTCAAGCTGCCAACCTTGTTCGCCAATCAAGGGGACAAAACGACACCCCATCAACTTCTCGCGCTTAAAACGACCATCTTCCTGACGGGTGATCCGGGTCAAAATCTGCTGATCCTGATCCCCAACCGGCAACACCAGCTTCCCGCCGATATCCAGTTGTTCTAAATATCTGGTTGGAACATCTGGAGATCCTGCCGCAACAAGAATACCCGCAAAGGGAGCCTGGTCTGCCCAACCAACGGTTCCGTCAGCAACTTTAATGTTGATATTGCTCAACTGTAGCTGGTCAAGGATTTTTCGGGCGCGGCCTGCAAGAACAGCTATCCGCTCGATGGAATACACACGCTTAACCAACTTGGACAGAACAGCCGTCTGATACCCTGACCCCGTTCCAATTTCGAGAATTCTCTCATCCCCTTGCAACTCGAGAGCGGCAGTCATCGCTGCAACCATATAAGGCTGAGAAATGGTCTGTTTTTCACCTATCGGCAGAGAGGCATCGCCGTAGGCATGACCCTGCAAGCCCACTTCGACAAATAAATGCCGTGGGATAGCCAACATAACCTCAAGAACTCGTTGATCTACGATTCCTCGCGCAGAGATCTGCTGATCTACCATGCGCCGCCGGGCAACTGAATAATCCATCAGTTTTCACCCAGCATGCTATCAAACGACCAACATTCCATTTCGGCATAAGTGTTTTCATTAGTCATATTTGTACGCAACGGAGTGACTGAGATCAACCCTTGCTGCAATGCATTGTAATCACTTCCAGGGATATCTTCAAAACCAACTTCCGACCCACCAATCCAATAATATTGACGCCCACGCGGATCTTGCTTAGAGACCACCGATTCTCCATAGCGACGTTTACCCTGACGCGTCAATTGAACACCAGAGCAAGATCCTGAAGGGATATTAACATTCAGAAAAGTCTCTTTTGGCAAACCATTTTTAAGAATCATTTCAGCTATTTTTTTTGAAAAGTTCGCGGCCACAGTGAGATCTTTATCGCAGAAGCGATCTGTGTCCAATGAAACAGCAAAAGCTGGCAAACCCATCAACGTTGCTTCCAAGGCGGCACAAACCGTTCCTGAATAGGAGATATCATCCCCCATATTGCTGCCACGATTGATCCCTGAAACCACTAAATCCGGGCGTCGCGAGAGTAAACCGTGGCTTCCCAAATTAACGCAATCAGTAGGAGTCCCATCTACCGCAAAAACCTGTGGTTTAATCTCTTCGGCGCGCAATGGGTGCTCCAATGTCAGGGCATGACCAATGGCACTGCGGTTGCGGTCTGGCGCAACAACCACAACCTGCCCTAATTCACCCAATGCCAAGGCAAGAGAACGCAGGCCAAGTGAGCGAACACCATCATCGTTGGTGACTAAGATTAACACTTATTCTCATTATTCAGGGTGAGTGTTGCGTAAAAAACTACGGAGCTGGATGAGGTCAGATTTGATCTCAGCTAGAGTTTCTTCTGTCGAATAAGGGACAGTTAGAGGCAAACCAAGCTGTTTTTCCACCTGCAACTTCTTGCGAGCACCAGCAATAGTAAAGCCCTGCCGATAAAGCAACTCTTTTATCAACAGGGCAGTTTCAACATCTTTGCGTCGATAAAGTCGTTGATTGGAACGACTTTTGACCGGTTTGAGAACAGAAAATTCTGTTTCCCAATAGCGCAACACGTGGGTTTTTAGTTGCAGTAAAGCGGCAACTTCACCGATCTTAAAATAGAGCTTTTCAGGTATCTGAGGCACCAGTTCAGCTCAACTCATTTAAGGGGTTTCGTTAATAGCAACCTTAAGCACCTGACTCGGCTTAAATGTCAAAATCTTACGGGCGGAAATCTCTATTTCACTGCCCGTCTGCGGGTTTCGGCCCCGACGGGAAGCTTTTTCTTTGACAACAAAATTACCGAAACCGGCAATCTTGATTTTTTCGCCGTCCTCCAAGGTAGACTTCATCAAGTCGAAAACCATCTCGACAATTGCAGCCGATTCCTTCTTGGAAAACCCGGTGGTCAAATAAACACTTTCAATTAGATCTGCTTTGGTCATAATCCCTCCCGCTTAAGCCTAGGATGCGTTTTATGGAGTCTACTATCTATCTGATTTTTCTAGTTTTATAGCATACAGATTTTAAGTCTGCAAGTTCAATTAGCGAATTTCTGCTTCCAGTCGTTGGCAAAATGAACGAATCAGCTTGTCATGTGACTTATTGACTTCTACTTCGGTTAAGGTTTTATCCAGATCACGATAACGAACCCGGACTGCAAGACTCTTTTTACCAGCGGGAACACCCTTTCCGGTATACAGGTCAAAAATAGTTGCACTTTCAACAAATCTAATTTTGCTACTATTCACAATATCCATCACCTGATCAGCCGAAATCGATTCATCCAAAAGCAGCGCACTGTCGCGGATCACATCGGGAAAGCGAGAGAGTGCGTTGAACTGAGCATGCGTGCCAGCTGCAGCAATAATTTTTTCAACATCGAGTTCGCACAAATAAACCGGCTGGTCAATATCAAATCGGGTTAAAACCTCAGGATGAATTTCGCCCAGACAACCAAGCAGTTGTTCGCCAAACATCAACCGGCAAGATTTGCCTGGATGCAGGTAGGGTTGGGAGGTGTCAGAGACAAAAGAAACGTTATGAATATTAACCTTGATAAGTATTTCTTCAACCACTGCTTTAATATCATAGAAATCAACACTAGCCGTCGATTGGGACCATCCTTCCGGCTCACGCCGTCCAGACATCACAGCCGTCAGCGATAATTGTTCAACACATTGTTCGTCCGCTGCCTGAGTTAAAAAAACCGGTCGCAACTCGAACAAGCGCAAATCAGAGTTGCGATAGTTCAGATTACGTGAAACCGTTTCGAGCAGACTAGGCACCAGACTGGTGCGCATCATCGCTTGATCTTCCGACAAAGGATTTAGTATTCCAACCTGCGTTGAGCGCCCATCTTCGGTCAAGAGACCAATTTTCGCCAAACTATCAGCAGCAACAAACGAATAATTGATTGCTTCCGAAAAGCCTGCAGCAACAATAGTTTGACGGATAGTTTTTTGCAGCAACTGGTGCAATGGCGGTAATTTTGCGTCAATAGTCCCCATTGCCATAGTCACAGGAATCCGCCCGTAGCCATAGAGCCTGGCGACTTCTTCAATCAAATCAACTTCACGCTCAATATCAGGACGAAAACTGGGTACCGTGACCTGCAAACAGTCAGGACAACTACCGGCCTGGGTCTGTAGACCAATTGATTCAAGTAAATTCTTAATACTCTGACAATCAACGGGGATATCGAGCAATTTTTCAGTTCTGGTGGCGCTGATTTCGAGGATAACGGGGTCCAGCTGGCGTGAATAGCTATCAATTATTCCTGACAAAACATCTCCACCGGCCAACTCGGCAATCAAGTTGGCGGCACGACCGAGCGCAACTGGAATCATATCGATATCGGCACCACGTTCAAAACGGTGTGATGATTCGGTATGCAAGCCGTACCTTTTGCTGGTACGCCTGATCATCATTGGATTAAAATATGCCGCTTCCAGGAAAATAATTGTCGTCTCATCCCGAACTTCAGAATCAAGCCCTCCCATAACCCCCGCCATAGCAACAGGTTTCTGTCCATCACAGATCATCAGATCTTCGGTTGTCAAAGAATGTTCCTGCTTATCAAGTGTGGTAAACTTTTCACCTGGTTGTGCGGTTTTGACCACCACTTTGTTATCATGTAAAAAACGATGGTCAAAAGCGTGCAGCGGATGACCAAGTTCCATCATCACGTAGTTAGTCACATCAACAACATTATTAATCGAACGCATGCCAACAGCTTCCAGGCGGCGCACCATCCAGTCGGGTGAAGGACCAATTGTTACGTCTTTAATCATCCGTGCCGCATAACGCGGACAGCCATCAGAGTTCTCAATAACGACAGCCGCATGTTGCTCAATCGAATCGTCAATTTCACAGATGTGAGAAACTGGCAATTTCAATTTCTGCCCACAAAGGGCTGCAACTTCTCTGGCAACACCAACAACACTGAGACAATCGGGTCGGTTCGGTGTCAAACCGATTTCTATCTGGAAATCTTTCAACCCGAGAGCAACAAAAACTGGCTGACCCAGAGTTAGATCGGCAGGCAGGATCATAATCCCCGGGGAATCCTCTGCCAGAGCCAGCTCTTTTTCAGAACAGAGCATTCCAGAAGAAACCTGACCACGAATCTTTGATTTCTTGATTTTAAATTCACCAGGCAACATCGATCCCGGTTGCGCCAAGGCAACAAAATCCCCCGTCTTATGGTTGGTCGCACCACAAACCACCTGGACGATCTCTGCACCATTGTTGACTTGACAGACGGTTAACCGATCGGCATCCGGGTGTCTTTCAACAGATTCCAACCTTGCAACAATGACCGAATCGAGGTTACCACCGATTTCCTCAAGCGCATCGACTTCAAGGCCAACCATTGTCAATCGGTCACAAAGTTCATGTGGAGAACATTGAAAGTCTACAAATTCTTTTAACCAGTTATAGGTTACTATCATCTATCGAAGTCCTTACCAACTATCAAAACTGCTTCAGGAAGCGCAGATCATTCTCAAAGAACAAGCGCAAATCGTTGACACCATATTTCAGCATGGCAAGACGCTCCAGGCCCATGCCAAAGGCAAATCCACTGTATTTTTCCGCATCATAATTGACCGACTTAAATACTTCGGGATCGATCATGCCGCAACCAAGAATTTCCAGCCAACCGGTTTTGCCACAAACCCGGCAACCTTTACCACCACAGATCACACATTCTATATCAACTTCTGCACTGGGCTCGGTAAAAGGGAAAAAAGAGGGCCGGAAACGAACACTATGCCCCGCACCAAAAAATTCGTTGAGAAAATGTGTCAGAATCCCTTTCAAATCACCAAAAGTTACCCGTTCATCGACCAAGAAACCCTCAACTTGATGAAACATCGGGCTATGTGTCAAATCGGAATCACGCCGATAAACAGTCCCTGGTGCTATAACTCGAATCGGGGGCTGATGTTTCAACATAGTCCGGATCTGAACTGGCGATGTGTGAGTCCGCAATACTCGGTCATCACTAATATAAAAAGTGTCTTGCATGTCTCGAGCAGGGTGATCTTTAGGAATATTCAAAGCTTCAAAATTGTAAAAATCGTGTTCAATTTCTGGCCCCTCGGCAACCGCAAAGCCCAAACGTGAAAAGATATCAACAACGTCATCAGTCACAAGGGTTACTGGATGCAAACTACCGGTCGCAGTTTTTCTGCCCGGGAGAGTCACATCAATCTTTTCACTAGCCAATTTTGCTGCAATGTCCTGCTGCTGTAGTTCCAACTGTCGAACAATAAATGCATTCTCAAATTGGTCTTTCAAATTATTAACCAAGTGACCGACAACGGGGCGTTCTTCTGCAGAAAGATCTCGCATCCCCTTCATGACTTCGGTTAATGACCCTTTTTTACCCGAAATTTTGACCCGTACATCCTGCAAGGCTTTTAGATCTGCCGCCTGATGCAAGGCCGTTAAGGCATCTTCCTGTAATAATCGTAAACGATCTTCCATGTGACAAATCCGTCAGCAGAATATTCCCGCAACTTCGGGGTGTATTGTGCTTTTTATATTTTAAAAGGTAATAAACTGGAAACAAAAAAGGGAGATGAAGCCTAGCACTCCATCTCCCCGAAACAGCTGAAAACAGCTTACTGCAATCGAGCCTTGGCGGTTTCAGCAACAACAGTGAAACCTGCTGGATCATTCACTGCGAGGTCTGCCATAATTTTACGATCCAATGCGACCTCAGCCTGCTTCAGTCCATAGATCAAACGACTGTAGGAAAGCCCATTATCACGGGCAGCAGCGTTAATTCTGGCGATCCAGAGAGCCCTGAAATCACGCTTTTTGACACGACGATCGCGATATGCATAATTAAGAGCTCGGTCGACGGCCTCTGTTGCTGAGCGAAATAATTTACTCCTGGCACCGCGGTAGCCTTTAGCCAGTTTCAGTACTTTGTTACGACGACGTCTGGCCTTAAAGCCTCTTTTTACTCTTGCCATCTCTCTTGCTCCTTCTCATAAATAGTTTTTCGGCATCAGCCGTGGCTGGATCTGCAGGGGGAGATTTGTCCCCACAGTTCACAACCGTACTGCCAGAAAGCAGTAGAGCACTCTACAAATACGGTAATAATTGGGAAATATTTTTTGAATCAGTCTTTGCAACAATAACCGATTGACGCAAAGAACGTTTCCGCTTTGTAGTTTTCTTGGTCAGGATATGGCTAGTATAGGCCTTATTCCGACGAATTTTTCCAGTACCGGTTTTACGAAAACGCTTGGCGGCACCACGATTGGTTTTGATCTTAGGCATCTGTCTCTCCTGTTACTTTTCCGGGTGGTCTATTTTTGGATATCTAGATTTATTTTTTTAGCGGGCCAATCATCATGGTCATAAAACGCCCCATCTTACTCGGACGAGACTCCACTTGTCCAATATCCTTCAAAGCTTCAACCGCTTTTGTCAATTGCTTCGTGCCCTGATCAGGATGAGCATTTTCCCGGCCACGGAACATGATTGTCAACTTAACTTTATTCCCTTCTTCGAGGAAACGGCGGGCATGTTTAATTTTAAACAGGAAATCATGATCGTCGGTTTTTGGCCGCATCTTGACTTCTTTAATTTCTACTCGTACCTGTTTTTTTCTGGCTTCTGAAGCACGCTTGTCCTGCTGGTACTTGTATTTGCCGTAGTCCATGACCCGACAAACAGGAGGATCAGCCTGTGGTGAAACCTCTACCAAGTCAAGGCCCTGTTCCGCAGCAAGAGCTAACGCTTGCTCGGTGCTCTGAACTCCCAACTGGCCGCCATCATCATCAATGACCCGTACCTGACGGGCACTAATGGCCTCATTGATATTCGCTTCTTTAGCTATGACTCACTCCTCTGTTTTCTTTAAAGTGGATGGAACCAAACAACGAAAAGACCCACATTGGGTCTTTATTACAACTTTATCAGTGATAAGCTACTGTTTCTGCCTGAACCATACCAACAAAGTCAGAAATACTCATCACTTCCAAGCTCTTGCCATCCCTATAACGCGGGGCGATAGTCTGGCTGTCCATCTCCCGGTCACCAATAACCAGCATATAGGGAACCTTGGCCACTTGTGCTTCACGGATCTTGAAACCAAGCTTTTCATTACGCAAGTCAAGTTCAACACGGACACCAGCATTGCGCAATTGCTCAAAAACCTGTTGTGCATAAGCCGCTTGACTATCAGTGACATTCAAGATAATCGCCTGAACCGGCGAAAGCCAGAGAGGGAAACTACCTGCATAGTGTTCAATCAGAACCCCGATAAAACGCTCTATCGAACCGACAATGACACGGTGCAACATAACCGGACGATGTTTTTCACCATCAGTTCCAACATAGGTTAGATCAAAGCGCTCCGGCAGGGTAAAATCGCATTGAATTGTAGCACACTGCCACTCCCTGTCAAGCGCGTCCTTGAGTTTAACGTCAATCTTCGGGCCGTAAAAAGCTCCGTCCCCCTCATTGAGCTCAAACGGCTGGCCGCTGTCCTCCAGAGCGCTTCGCAGTGCATTGGTTGCCTGGTCCCAATCGGCATCACTCCCGATTGATTTTTCCGGACGGGTCGATAGTTCCATCACATATTCAAAACCAAAAATACCCGCGACATCCCGGACAAAATCCATAACCCCTTTGACCTCAGCATCAATCTGATCCGGGCGACAGATAATATGAGCATCATCCTGAGTAAAACCACGCACCCGTAACAGTCCGTGAAGAACTCCTGACTTTTCATGCCGATGCACAGTGCCAAGCTCAAAATAGCGAACCGGTAGATTACGGTAAGATCGGGGCTTCGATTTGTAAATCAGCATATGTGCCAAACAGTTCATCGGCTTGATACCATAGCCCTGCTCGTCAACTTCAGTGAAATACATGTTCTCCCGATAATGTTCGTAATGACCCGACATTTTCCAGAGTTCCGTTTTGAGAATCTGCGGACCAACCACAAGTTCATAGCCGCGCTTCAGATGTTCTTTACGTTCAAAATCTTCTATAATGGCTCGGAGCATAGCTCCTTTGGGGTGCCAAAGTACCAGACCAGCCCCAGCCTCTTCACTGAAGGAGAAAAGATCAAGTTCGCGACCAAGCTTCCGGTGATCTCGTTTTTTGGCCTCTTCAAGACGGTGGAGGTGAGTCTTCAGCTCTTGTTTATCCTGAAACGCTGTCGCATAAATTCGCTGCAGCATGGCATTGTTCTCATTACCGCGCCAATAAGCTCCAGCAAGACTGGTTAGTTTAAAAATTTTGAGCACACCAGTCCGTGGAACGTGCGGTCCACGACAAAGATCGACAAAGTCACCCTGCCGATAGAGAGAAACCACCTCAGCATCCAGATCTTCAATCAGTTCAACCTTATAGTCTTCCCCCATGCCGCGAAATAACTCGATTGCGTCGTTACGAGACATTTCTTCACGCGTAACGACTTGATCAGCCTTGGCGAGTTCAGCCATTTTTGCTTCGATAAGCGGGAAATCTTCAGGAACAAATTTTTTATTTTCACTATAAAAATCGTAATAGAAACCATCCTTTATAGCGGGTCCGATGGTGACCTGCACCTCGTTTCCGTAGAGCTCTTTAACCGCTTGAGCCATCAGGTGGGCACTGGAGTGGCGAACAATTTCAAGCGCTTCCGGAGATTTCTTCGTAATCAAGGCAAGCTTGCCCGATTTCTCCAATGGCCTGGTTATATCAATCAAATCGCCATCAAAACGGGCTGCAATAGATTGGCGGGCTAATCCTTCACCTATCGTGAGGGCGACATCATGTGGTGTCGCACCGGACTCTACCTCTTTGGTTGAGCCATCAGGAAGTTCAATTTGCAATGAAACCATATGATTTCCCCTAACTTTATACCCAAGATTCTCGTTGAAACAAAAAGAGGCATCCTACAGATGCCCCAGTCAGTACAGTCAGATTCTTTAACCAAGTTTGGTAGGCACGGGCGGGATTGAACCGCCGACCCCTTCCGTGTCAGGGAAGTGCTCTCCCACTGAGCTACGTGCCTGCAACAAACCGCGGCGTTCTTTTATCAGAATGGGGTTGATACTGTCAAGCTATTTTGTCAATTTTACTCTGTTTTTGACATATCCGACAGTTCTAAGCGTGAGAGATCTTTTCAAGCTTGCCTGATGTCGAGGACAAAGTTAAAGTGACAATTATCATACGTAAATAAAGCGATAAAACATCAATGTCTAGTGTCATATTAACAAGGACAAGGAGCTTAAAAAGTGCAGACAATCGATCAATTGATCCAAACCAGCTGTCAGCAACACCCAGATCGGGTCGCTCTTCAATATAAACACAAGGGGCAGTGGAAGCCCCTAACCTATAGTAAACTTTGGGACACCGTGGAAAAGCTGGCAGCAGGCCTGCGGCAATTGGGAGTCAAGGAAAAATCCCATGTGGCACTACTGGGTTCATCCTCCCCTCGCTGGGTTGCCTCTTATCTGGCGATATTGCGAACCGGCTGTGTGGCCATTCCAATTGATAAAGAACTTAAAGCAACAGAGCTGCGACATATCCTCAACGACTCTGAGACAGAGGCCGTTTTTGTCGGGCAAACACAACTCGATACTCTTCTTGATGTTTTAGACGATCTCCCTAAATTGGGAAAAATAATTTTAATTGATGCGCCACTTTCAGAACTGACTGACCAGAGTGAAACTGCCGATGCAATGGAGTCCCTTTCCGGTCTATGGAAAGAGTTAGTCAAGGACTTAAACATCGCAACTGAGCGCTGCAAGCCGATTGAAGAGGCGGCTATTCAAGCCTATTCGGTACTGACACAGCCGGAAGAACATCCAGGGAAGAAAAAGCAAGCGATCAATTTTCTGTCTGAATCAGTGATGTCGCGGCACCGCTTACTGAAAGAAAAGCGGTTGTTCTCCTATAAAGATATTTTCCATGCTATTCCCCTGCCTGCAAGCAGCAGTAAACCGGCAGATAAAGCGGTTATTCTCTACACCTCCGGCACCACAGGCCGCTCGAAGGGTGCAATCCTCAGCCATTGGAATATTGTTAGTAACATAGAAGCTGCCAGCCACCGTTTCCAACTTGATAGTTCGATACAAACACTCTCTTTTCTACCGATCAATCATGTTTTTGAACAGGTCTGCGGAGTCTTGCTTCCTCTCTCTCTGGGAGGTCAGGTCAGTTTTGCAGAATCTATTAAAAAACTGGGTGACAACCTGAACGAGATTAAACCCACTTTCCTGCTCGGTGTACCTGCTGTCTATCGCTTGCTCCTCGATAGAATCATGAAAAACATCAACTCGAAATCTTCATCACGAATGCTCTACAAGTTTCCTTTAAGCAGAAAAATTGTAGTCGCAAAAGTACAACAATCGCTGGGAGCAAAGACCACCTTTGTCAGTGGTGGTGCAGCACTTGATCCTGCGGTTGCAGAGGGATTTCATAACCTCGGGCTGAATTTGCTGCAGGGCTATGGGATTACCGAAACGTCACCGATTATCTCAGCAGAAAGCCCTTTCAAGAGCAAGCCCGGGACATCTGGAGAAGTATTGGAAGGGATCCAAGTTCTTATTGATCAACCTAATACCGATGGCGAAGGGGAAATCAAAGTCAAAGGACCGAACGTGATGCTCGGCTACTACAAGAACAAAAAGGCAACCGATGAAGCACTTATTGACGGCTGGTACAGGACCGGCGACTTGGGTCGCATTGATGAGGATAACATGCTCTCGATCTGTGGCCGGGTTAAAAACCTCATTGTGACCCCAAATGGAAAAAATGTTTACCCCGAAGAAATAGAGAACCAACTCCTTAAGAGTCCCTATGTTGCAGAAATAATGGTTTACGGTCACAGGGTTGGAGCAACATCAGAGGAAGTCTATGCCGTTATTTATCCCAATGAGGAAGCGCTGTTTGAGCTAACCAAAGAACAAAAGAAAGGACCGATGTCAGCTGCAGAAATCGAAACCCTGATCCGTCAGGAAATCTTGGCCTACGGGAAAGACCTGGCCGACTACAAAAGGGTGAAAAAATTCACCTTGCGAGAGGATGAGTTTCCAAAAACCACCACTCGCAAAATCAAGCGCTATATTGTTGAACCCGAAATTTCTACCCACGAAGCACCTAAACCCACACGTACCGCCAAAAAGAAACGGGGCTAACATTTTTTAAGCTGGCTGATTAATCCAGATCGTGTTCAACGCGAATTAAACAGGTTGGTTGGGAAATAATATCCAGTTGCCAGATTTCCTCCAAGGCATTGGAAATATCTAGCTCTTTTGCGGCTTGTGTCATCAGGACAATTGGCACAGAATCAGCTTCATGCCATTCCGGTTGGATCATTGATTGGATACTGATGTCATACTTGCCAAGGCAACCCGCAATTTTTGCCAGCACACCAGGTTGATCAATTGTGGTGAAACGCAGATAATAATGGCTGACAATTTCGCTCATCGGCTTAATCGGTAAAGCTTTGATCTGATCCGCGCAGTAGCCCATAATGGGGAGCCTGGCTCGCGCGCCCGAAACTTGATCTCTGCTGATTGCCATCACATCACCCATCACAGCGCTAGCAGTTGCATCCATACCTGCGCCACTCCCGTAGAGTAATGTTGGTCCAACAAAATCGCCGGTTAAGCGGACTGCATTAAAAACGCCATTAACTTCGGCAAGCTGATAAGTTCCCGGAATCATCGTTGGATGAACCCGGACTTCAATTTGCTCACCGTGATTTTTACCAATGGCTAACAGCTTGATCTTGTATCCCATCTGCGTTGCAAACTGAATATCAATGGCAGTTATGTTACTAATCCCCTCCGTGTAGACCTGGTCAAAATCGACCGTCGTGCCAAAACAAAGTGCAGATAACAAGGCAATCTTGTGAGCGGTATCAGCACCTTCAATATCAAAAGTAGGATCGGCTTCTGCATAACCTAATTTCTGTGCTTCCTGCAGTACTGGAGCAAAATCGCTCCCCTTCTCGGTCATTTTAGTTAAAATAAAATTGCATGTTCCATTTAGAATCCCAAGAATCGAATTAAATTCATTACTGCAAAGGTTTTCCTTAATCGCTGAGATGACAGGAATCCCCCCACCAACGGCAGCCTCAAACATCACCGAAACACCCTGTCGATTTGCAGCTTCTATAATTTCCTGTCCATGAACTGCCATAAGAGCCTTGTTGGCAGTCACAATGTGCTTCCCGTTGGCAATTGCCTGGAGGATGAAGCTTTTTGCCGGCTCGTAGCCACCGATTAACTCAATAACAATATCGATATCAGGATGATTGATGACATCGTCAACAGCGGTCGTTAAAACCCCGCATTCCAGCTGCACACCGCGATCGGTAGTAATATCCAGATCTGCAATCTTGACCAACGCCAGACGATGCCCAAGTCGTTGCTGCATAATTGTAGCATTTCGTTGAATATTTCTGACGACCCCAGTGCCAATAGTGCCGAATCCGAGCAAACCAACGTTAATTACACGCATAGAAACCTCAATCTCAATAAAAATTTTAACTGGTTGTTTTTACGATGTTTTTGGAGACTTTATCAAGCAGGCCATTAATAAAAGAAGGGGAGTTTTTGGTTCCATATCGCTTCGCTATTTCAATAGCTTCATCAATCACAACAGCTGCTGGAATTTGTGGATGATAAAGCAGTTCATATGTACCGATCCGTAAAATTGACAAATCAACCGGTGGCATCCGTCCCAACGACCAGTTTTTTGCAACTTCAGTAATTTTTACATCAATCACCGAGCGATACTCAACAACGCCCTTAATAATCATTTCCGCAAACAATCGAGTCGAGGCTGCTAAAGGGACATCAATCGTTTCAAGAGGTTCGCCCAAAACGTCATCAGCAAAACGGAAATTATTCCAAAAGGAATCAAGTAATCGATTCGGTTCCGTCTGGTCTTTATCGAGTTGAAAAGAAAACAACATCTTCAGCGCGTATTCACGTCCAACGCGGCGATTATTTGACATGAGGCTAAACAGCTCCCATCAAGTTCACCATTTCAATGGCAGTCATGGCGGCCTCTACACCCTTATTTCCCGCCTTGGTTCCAGCCCGTTCTATCGCCTGTTCAATTGAATCGGTGGTCAATACACCAAAAGCGATCGGCAACCCATATTGCAGTGACACCGACGCGATCCCCTTGGTCATTTCTGAGCTAACATATTCAAAATGGGGAGTTCCACCACGGATCACGGCACCAAGACAAATCAAGGCATCATATTTTCCAGAATCAGCCATTTTCTTAGCGATCAATGGCAATTCAAAAGCTCCGGGAACTTTGACCATCGTTATTTGATCGCCATCTGCGCCATGCCGTGTCAGAGTGTCAATAGTCCCTTCGAGTAACCGATCCGAGATAAAGCTGTTAAAACGACTGACAATGATGCCAAAACAGAATCCTTTAGCATCAAGTGTTCCTTCGATAATTTTAGACATAATGACCTCCTGCAACATTAACTAGAGATTTTCCAGCAGATGCCCCATTTTTTCCCGTTTAGTTGTCAAATACTTAAGGTTTTCCAAATGTGAGGGCACTTCAATCGGAACCCGCTCAACAATTTCCAGGCCATAACCTTCCAAGCCAACAATTTTTTTTGGATTATTAGTCATCAAGCGTAATTTGCGCACCCCGAGCTCAGCTAAAATCTGCGCTCCTAGACCATAATCACGCAAATCATCTTTAAATCCCAAAACATGATTCGCCTCTACCGTATCATGCCCCTGGTCTTGTAAAGCATAAGCCTTGAGTTTATTTATCAGACCAATGCCACGGCCCTCCTGGCGCATATAGAGGACAACTCCAGCGCCTTCACTTTCAATCTGAGCCATCGCCGCATGCAATTGTTCACCACAGTCACAGCGTTGTGAACCGAACACATCACCCGTCAGGCATTCGGAGTGAACCCGCACCAGCACAGGTTCATCTGAGTTAATTTCACCTTTGACCAGAGCCATATGCTGTGCCTCATCAACGTCGTTTTCATAGACGATCGCAGTAAATAATCCGCCAAATGGAGTGGGGATGGTGGTTTCTGCTGCGCGTCGAACCAATAATTCTTTACGCAT
>JAQIBX010000141.1 GCA_027858895.1 Desulfuromusa sp.
TCAAAAAACAGCAAAATTCCTGCAACCATCAACAAAACACCGGTAAATATCTCGGTCATACGGATATGCTTTTTAAACTTGTCGAAGAAACCGAGAAAAGAATGAAACAACAATCCGGAAATAAAAAATGGCAGGCCAAGACCAGCAGAATAGCTGGTTAACAGCAGCATACCTTTGCCAACCCCACCGGAGCTACCGGCAGCAATGGCCAGGATAGCGCCCAAAATCGGCCCGATACAGGGGGTCCACCCAGCAGCAAACGCGATGCCTACCAGAAAAGTGCCGATAAACCCAGCCGGTTTATTGCGCAATTGAATCCGTTTTTCTCCCAACAATATTCCAAAATGAAACAACCCACTCAGGTGGATCCCGAACAGGAAGATCATCACCCCGCCGAATTTCTGAATAATTCCTAAACCATCGCGCAAATAAGTCTGAAATGAAGCAGAAGCCAAACCAGCCAAACCACCCAGGGTGATAAATACTGCTGAAAACCCGGCAATAAAAACCAGAGCATGAAACACCACTGTCCAGTGGACTTTAGCGCTGGCATCAGACTGTTTCAATTGAGCAAAGGAGAGTCCAGAAATATAGGTCAGATAGGATGGAATTAGCGGCAGCACGCAGGGAGAAAAGAAAGAGAGGAGCCCTGCTGAAAAAGCAATCCAGATTGTAACGTCAGTACCGATTTCCATAGAATAACTCCTAAAAACCTTATCGTCGTGCTAAAGAACGATGACTAGACATCAACCATTCAACAGAAAATTAATCAATTTAAAAGTTGGGCCGGATAGCCAGTCACGTCCACCAATGATTTTTTCAACGACGATACCGTTACGATCAATGATAAAACTTTCTGGTAAACGGAACACCCCATAGGCATTCTGCGCAGTATTCTCACTGTCCAGAAGGATCGGAAAACTGTACGGCGTTTTTTGCAGAAACTTACTCACCAACCCCTTTCCGTTCTCCTCAACATTAACTGCCAGCATGACTAAACCTTGATCTTGATGATCTCGGTAAAGTTTTTCCATTGATGGCATTTCTTCCCGGCAAGGCGGACACCAGGTTGCCCAGAAATTAAGAATAACGACCTTGCCACGAAACTGGGATATGCTGACTTGTTGCCCTTGCATATCGGTCAAAGTAAAGTCGGGGGCTACTTTTCCAACCAGGCCGCCCGGAGAAACTGGTTGTACTGAAGTGGAATTATCGCAACTGGCCAACAAAAAAACTGTAAGAAGAAATACAATCCCGCATATAATTTTTTTAAACTGATTCATTTTTCATCCCTTTAAAATTCAACCTTAATGACCTCGAAAAAAAATCATGAGGAGGCAAAACTAAGGCAGTTCAATCAAGTACCCCACATTATCTCTAACTACAGTAAAGGTCAGTGGACGACGACCCAGACGAGACTCAATGGCACGTTTATATTCAGGCAACGTTTCAACTTTGACATCATCCACCTTAATGATCTGATCACCGCGTTGCACCCCTACCCGCTGGGCAGCAGAGTCAGCGATGACCTTATCTATCAATAATCCACTTTTCCCATGAAGCAGTTCGAAGCCAAAAACCCGGCGAGTATAGGCTAACTCATACCCTTCCGGCAATGACGTTAGGACAACCGTTTTCTTCAGTTGTTGCAATCCACGTAACAGGGAGAAATTAAGACTGTCGTCTGGCGTGTAGGTTTGTAGCAAGGAGTGATACTGTTCAGGCGAAGAAACCGGGATATTATCGATCGCCAAAACGACGTCCGCTTCTAACAATCCAGCCTTTTGAGCTGGTGACTGCGGATGAATATCCTCAATCAACACCCCTCCTTCACCATAAGAGAGGACAAAAGAAGGGCTGACTGTCCCGACAAGAACACCCAGGAACCCGCGCCGAACTCGGCCATGCTCAATCAAATCTCCAAGAACGCGCTTGGCGGTATCAATCGGGACAGAAAAACCAATCCCCTGGGCCTTTCTGGCGATAGCCGTATTGATACCAATCAGTTCACCATTGATGTTGATCAGTGGCCCACCGGAATTGCCAGGATTAATCAGCGCATCGGACTGAATAAATACCGAAGAGTACTGCTGATCAATCTGGACACGTCGTTGCAAAGAACTGATGATCCCGGTTGTGATCGAATGCCCCAACCCAAGTGGATTGCCAATAGCAATAATTGTTTCCCCCAGCATCAAATCATCGGAACGGGCTGGTGGTAAAAAAGGGTATTTTCCGGGCTTTACTATTTTCAAAATCGCCAGATCGATCCGACTATCTTTTCCTATCAATTCTGCTTCAAGCTCAAGTTGTTGATCTGACAGAGCAATGTAAATTTTAGAGGCTTTGTCAACCACATGAGCGTTGGTCAGAATATGACCTTCAACATCGATAATGACCCCAGAGCCAAGAGATTGCGTTTTATAGCTGCGCGGTGGCAACATATCCTGGAAAAACTGATCAAAAATCGAATCTCCAAAGCCAAAAAAAGGGCTGCTACGCCGTTGCACCAGTTTTTCAGTACGGATATTAACAACGGCATCGCGTGCCTTTGCAACTGCATCTACAATTGGGGTCCGCCGCTCTGCCGCAAAACTGCTCTGACAGAAACTGGCTAAAATTATCAACAACAAAAGACGACTAAAAATCATGACTGTCAAACCTTAAAATGTCTGGATATTGTATTTTTCTAAACGATAGAGCAGCGTGTGCCGGGGGATCCGGAGAAACGCAGCAGCTTTACTTTTATTGCCATTGCAACGTCTTAGCGCTTCCTGAACAGCCTCTTGTTCTAGAACCTCCAGAGAATATCCATCAGCAGGGAGATTGAGAACGCCATTAATTTGTGCTGCTGGTCGGCCTATACGTTCCGGCAAATCCGAAAGGTCTAGAATATCCGAGCTTCTCAGGATCAGCATCTGTTCTACAACATTTTCCAATTCACGGACATTCCCTGGCCAGCTGTAATTTTGTAAATAGGCCAAAATCTTATCGGAGAAACGCACACCCGTTCCAGCCTGTTGCTTACGCAAGAAAAATTTGAGCAACAAGGGGATATCTTCTTTTCTCTCACGCAGCGGTGGTATTTCTATCGGCACAACAGCCAGCCGATAATACAGATCTTCCCGAAAAGTTCCAGCCTGCATAGCTTCTTCCAAATCACGATTGGTAGCCGCTATGACCCGGACGTCCACCTGTTCAGTTACACCGCCAACCGGTTCAATCTGCTGCTCTTGCAAAGAACGCAGCAATTTTGGCTGTAGATCGAGAGGCAATTCACCTATTTCATCGAGAAACAAGGTCCCCCCATTCGCAAGAGAAAATTTCCCCTTACGATCCTTAATAGCTCCGGTAAAAGAACCCTTGAGATGACCGAACAGTTCACTCTCAAGCAAATCTTTAGGAATCGCAGCACAGTTCACTGCGATAAATGGACCTTTGCTCCGCTCTGAACCCCGATGCAAGGCTTTGGCTATCACTTCTTTCCCAGTGCCACTTTCACCACTGATCAGCACGAAAGCCCGGCTGGCTGCAACCTTTTCAACCCGTTGTAGAAGATGTTGCATCGCTCTCGCTTCGCCGATAATCTGCTCACGATCGACATTCCCGGATAGAGCCTCTTTTAATTGGCTGTTTTCCCGACGCAGGTTGCAATATTCAAAAGCCTTGGCGACGGCCAAACTCAATTGATCGCGACTGAAAGGTTTAGCCAGGTAGTCATAAGCACCAACCTTCATCGCATCCACCGCCTGCGCAACGGTACTGAATGCGGTCACAATAATCACCAATGTTTGAGGTTCCAGAGCCAATACAGCTTCGAGGACCTCATAGCCGCTTATCCCCGGCATCTGGACATCCGTTATCACCAATGGCGGCCGATAACGTTTAAACAAAGTTAGACCTTCAGCCCCATCACTTGCGGTCAGAACATGATATCCCGCTTCTTGAAGGTTAAATTCTGTCACCCTGCGTAAGGAAGCATCATCATCAATCAGTAGTATCTGTCTAGCCATTCTGTTCTCCGTCCCGGCAGGGGTGATCAGCCGGTCTTAATATAATGGTAAACTCAGCGCCACCTTCCGGTGAATTTTCCACACTTATTTTTCCACAATGATTCTGTACAATACGATAGGTAATTGCTAAACCGAGTCCGGTTCCTTCAGCTTTAGTGGTAAAGAATGGATTGAAGATGCGATCCAGGTCTTCGATTGGAATCCCAGGTCCACTATCTCTGAACTGCAAAATAATTTTCCCGCACTCACTGACTTCAGTGTTAATCCATAGCTGACCACCTGGATCCATTGCCTGAAACGCATTAAGAATCAGATTAAGAAAGACCTGTTTAAATTGCGCCGCATCACCAACAGCTACTGGGAGCGGTGTTTCCTGCCAGTGAATCTGAATCTTTTTTTGGGTCGCCTGTTGCCGACTCAGCTGTAGAACCTCGATGAGTATTTCACTTGGCTTGAAATCTTTTTGCTCACTGGAAGTCGGCCGCGCAAAATTTAAGAAACTTTCAACCACCGTGTTAAGCCGATCAACTTCTTTGATCAAAATCTGACTGAATTCCGTATATTGACTATTGTCCGGCAAAGCATCACTCAAAATTTCCGCTGTCCCACGAATAGAACCAAGGGGATTACGTATCTCGTGAGCCATTCCGGCGGACAATTCACCAAGGGCGGTAAGACGGTCTGCCTGGCGAAGTTGATCTTCAATTTCTACGATCAAATTGGCTTGTTCCTTTAATTTTTCATAGCTTTCAGAAAGCCCTCTTACGTTCTCTTCAGCACGCATGCGCTGAGCATAGACCCTGGAAGATAGATACCCGGTCACAAGGCCGATAAGGTTGTACAGAAGTATTTCCAAAGCCTGTTCAAGATGGACAGACGGAGTGTTCTGCCACTGGAACAGAACATGCGGAGCATAGACAACAGAAACCAACAGAGCAACGCTGGCACCGCCATAAATACAGTACCAAAAGCCACCAAGAATAATCGGTAAGTAATAAAGTCGGCGGTAGATATCGTGGTACGCCATATGTTGCGTACCCGTGACGTAATGCAACGAAGTCACAAAGGCAACCATCAACAATAGAGTGGATATTTGCAATATATTCTGACGACTCATTCCCATGATTCACTCAAATAAAAATAACAGTTTCTTTTCAAGATATAACTATATTAGTCAATATTCAACAACTACCTGTTGTATATTCTACAAAGAAATTATACCACTGCCTAGAAAATAAGTTAACTATCTGTTTTCACATTGATAATAAAGTTGGCACAATGAATGCTTATAAGATTGGCAAGAGCGACAAACAAACCAAACTTCACTCACATAAGGAGAACATCATGAAAATGAGAATCGCAACAATCACAATTGCTAGCGTCTTCGCAGCAACCTCACTATTTGCAGCAACCTCAACTTATCTGGATTCTCAAGAACTGGGTATCGGCGAATTCAGTGACCAGTCTTCCTACAACGCTTGTGCCTTAGACAACAGTGAACTGGGTATCGGCGAGAATTATGGCCGTCAGTGAACTGGGTATCGGCGAGAATTATGGCCGTGGATAACTTGATAACAACTGACTCACAACAAATATAGGAAAATAAACACAAAAGAGATGGCCTCAATTAGAGGCCATCTCTTTTGCCAATAGAATAGACAGTCGATTTCATCTAAGCTATGCTGCTCCGATCTTTTGGAGGCATGCATGCAGCTGTTTATCGAAACAATCATTATTGTTCTACCCATTTTTTTAGTCATCGGTCTGGGCACTTTACTCAAACAATTCAAACTCATTGATGAGCCATTTCTTCAGCAAACTAATCGACTCGTATACGTCGTTTTTCTCCCATTACTACTTTTCTATAAAATCGGCACGGCGGATTTCTCCAATTTCTTCAACGGATCTCTGGTCATCGGTTCATCCCTGGTGATTGTATTGGGGTTTATTCTAACTTACTTCTATACCGGATGGCGTCAGTATCCTGCCCCTCTTCGCGGCAGCTTTTGCCAAGGAGCATTCCGTGGCAACCTGGCATATATCGGGCTGGCAATCTGCCTAAATGCTTACGGAGAAGATGGGCTGACTAAGGCGGGCATTCTGATGGGTTTTCTGGTTCCAGTATTGAACCTGTTTGCAATTCTCGCACTGCTGCTGCCACACCACGGCAGAGGCGAAGAAAAATCTCCCAACTTGATCGTACAAACCATCCTTAATCCGCTCATTATCGCCTCCTTTCTTGGTGTTATCTGGAGTTACTGGAGCCTGCCAATTCCATTAATTATCGATCGTTCTCTCAATATCACCACGGGCTTGGCATTGCCACTCGCGCTTCTAGCTATCGGCGGAGGGTTCTCTTTTGAACGACTTAAAGGTGACTTGAAACTTGCGGGGCTCGCCACTACGATCAAACTTGTCTTGTTGCCGTTACTGGCATCGCTGTTGCTTATCCCCATGGGGGTGACAGGTTCAGATTTGGGGATCGGAATTTTAATAGCAGCAACACCCGCCGCGACAGCAACCTATATTATGGCTCAACAAATGAAAGGTGACGCCGAACTGGCCGGCTCTATCGTTATGCTGTCAACCCTCGCATCAGCCTTCAGCTACACCATTATACTTTTATTATTTAAAAGCACTGGCCTGTTATAAATCAATGACTTACAGTAGGGACTATGAGAGAAAATTATCAGCCTTTTGAGATTGGCAATCAATTTATAATCGTTCCTCCGCATATTTCTCTGACCGACAACGAGCGCATCTCACTGATCATGGAACGAGGTGCATTTGGATCAGGAGAACATGAAACAACCAGAAGTTGCCTCGAAATACTCGAAGCTCTCCCTCCAGCAGAAAATCTCAAAATTCTTGATCTGGGCAGCGGCACGGGGATTTTGTCAATTGCAGCTCTCTTATTAAATTCAGGCCGTTCCTGGTGTGTCGATGTTGACAATGTAGCGGTAAAAAGTGGTCAAAGAAATTGTCAGCTCAATGGCATTGATGATGACATCACTCATATATGCGGAACTCTTGAGCAGATTGAAGAAGAAGGTTTCAGCCTGGTTCTGGCAAATATTTATGGTGATATTTTGCTGGATGTCGCCGAAGGGTTGGTCAATAAAGCGGCTTCGGGTGCGTTATTGCTTCTTTCTGGAATTCTCTGGGAATACAATTTTGATGTGCGGCAAAAATATCAAAAGCTCGGCTGTACACTGATCAAAAATCGCTTACTTGATGAGTTCAGCACCATATTGCTGCAAAAGGATTAAGCAACATCGTGCCAGCAAACCGATCGATTCCGGCCGCTTTCTTTGGCACGATAGAGAGCCTGATCAGCGTAATTGAATAATTTTTCTTGATTATCCGTATTCTGCGGAAACGCTGCGAACCCCAATGAAATCGTCACTGGAACAACCTCCCCCTGAAACAATAAGCTGAGATTTTCAACCTTTTTTCGCAATCGTTCGGCCACATCCAAAGCTCCAGACAAGCCGGTATCTTCCAGCAAAATAGCAAACTCTTCCCCACCAATCCTGGCAGCCAAATCCCCGGTTCGAACAACTTCATTGAGCTGGATAGCAATCTGTTGAATAACCTGATCCCCAAAAGGGTGACCATAGCTATCATTGACCCGCTTAAAAAGATCGATGTCGCAGATGATCAAGCTAAAGGATCCAGTTCGCCGCCGAGCGCGCTCATACATTGCAGTAAAACCACGCTGAAATGCCCGGCGATTGGCAATACCAGTCAGTGGATCTGTGATCGCCATCTGTTGAATCTGCTCATGGGAACGTGCCAGTTCAATCTTGATAGCCACCTGTGCAGCTATCATCTCGATCATATCCCGGCAATTTCGGGTCACCAGGCCCTCACCTCGTGCGGCAATAATCAACACCCCCGTGATCGGCCTGTCCTCCTGAAGTAAAGGAACAACCAGCACTGTTTTGTACATATCAAATAAATTTGAGCCATTCACAATTGGAGCACGACCAGCATAAGATGACGTTTCAGGCAAGACTCTCCGATACTTAACTGCCTGGCCGATCAGGGAGTCATCCAATACAAATTTGTGGTTTAAAAACTGTTCTGAACAATCCCCTGAAATGTAACAAAATTCATGATAATTATTATGGACCAAGCTGATCGCAAAAAGGTCAATATCTAGAATCAATCCAAAGGCTTGAGTCGCTGCACGATAAACTGATTCTATATCAAGAGCCAAATTTAAGACCCGTAAGCCATCAAAGGCCAGCTGCAGAGTCCGTCGTTCGATATCGGTAAAAATCAAGTCTCGCGAAAGCGATAAATTTTGCAGTAACTGATCAGCAGTTGCTGCGATTAATGACCTGTCTACGGGAGACCACTCATCCTGGACGACACGATCAATACATAAAATGCCATAGCTCCCAGTTATACGTTGATCCGTTTCACCACAGGATAAACTCTGGGCAAAAAAACTGCCGACATGAGTGCTATCATGGTAATAAAGAATTGTGGGAGAACCTTGGTGATATGGCGCTAACGCAATCTCGCTGCGATCCTTCAATACTCCAACAACTCCGGAACCAGTCAGGAAAGTGCCTGCAACCAAACCATCAGACTGGCTGGAGAACGAATAGGTTGTTAATTGATCAACCGAAGGGCCGGACCAGAAGAGCACGACAGAAGTTGCATTTAATGCCGTTCGAAGTATTTTCAGTTGATTTTCAACACATTCTCGAAACTGATGCACCACATGCAATTGGTCAGAAGAAATCAAGCCACTATTTTTTTCCAGATAAAATGGTAACGCATCAACAGAACTGATATCTCCAGATTGACTGGAGTTGCGCTGTCTGTGCCTGGCAAGCTTCGTAAACCAGTTAACCATTATCTAGCTTTCAGTAAAAAAAGGGCGGATCTAAAAGATCCGCCCTTTATAACAAATTATCTGAATTCTAAACTAGGAAATTTATGCAATCGTTGAAGTCGGGATCATTGACTTCAGGTATTCACGGTTAAGCTTAGCAATAAACTTAACACTGATCCCCTTCGGACAAGCAGCTTCACACTCATAGTGATTAGTACAGTTGCCAAATCCCTCATCAAGGATTGCCTGGCTCATTGCCTGAACCCGCTCCCTAGCTTCCGCCTTACCTTGCGGTAAAGCAGCCAACTGGGCGACCTTAGCGCTGGTAAACAGCATAGCTGAGCTATTAGGACAGGCGGCAATACAAGCACCGCAACCAATACATTCAGCCGCGTCCATCGCATAATCGGCAACCGGCTTAGGAATCAACAGAGCATTAGCATCAGCAACTCCGCCAGTATGGCAGGAGACATAACCACCAGCCTGCATGATCACGTCAAGAGAAGTACGATCAACAATCAAGTCTTTTTGCACCGGGAAAGCCTTGGCTCTCCATGGTTCAATAAAGATTTCATCGCCATCATTATATTGACGCATATGCAGCTGACAAACAGTCGTTTTTTCCTGTTTACCATGTGGCCGACCATTGACAACCGATGAGCACATGCCACAGATACCTTCACGACAATCGTGATCAAAGGCAATTGGATCTTTGCCTTGTCTGATCAGCCCATCATTAATTTCATCCAACATCTCCAAAAAGGACATATCCGGACTGACATTTTTAGCTGGATAGGTCTCCAGCTTTCCTTTATCCTGTGGCCCCTTCTGGCGCCATACATGCAATGTAAGGTCCATTATTTATAACTCCTCACGGCAAGTTTAATTCTTTCAAATTTCAAAGGCTCTTTGTGCAACTCGGGCTTAACCCCAGTACCCTTGAATTCCCAAGCAGCGACGTAACTGAAGTTTTCATCGTCACGCATTGCTTCACCTTCGTCGGTTTGATGCTCAGTCCGAAAATGACCACCACAGGACTCCTCACGGTTCAAAGCATCTTCAGTCAGCATCTCAGCAAACTCAAGGAAATCAGCCACGCGGCCGGCATTCTCAAGCTGCTGGTTGAGATCCTTACTGTCACCTGTCACATTGACATTATTCCAGAACTCATCTCGTATCTCTGGAATAAGCTGGAGAGCATTTTCGAGGCTTTCTTTACTTCTTGCCATGCCAACATTTTCCCACATGACGTTACCTAACTCTTTCTGAATTTCACTGACCGACTTCTTGCCCTTGATTGACAGTAATTTTTCAGTCCGAGTTTCAACATCCTCAGCAGCTTTCTTAAATTCAGGATGATCCTCTCTAACCTCTCCAGGCGATTTGAGTGAAGCCAAGTACGGAGCGATCGTGTAAGGAATAACGAAGTAGCCATCAGCCAGACCCTGCATCAGAGCCGATGCCCCGAGACGGTTAGCACCGTGAACCGAGAAGTTTGCCTCACCAAGGACAAACAAACCTGGGATATTGCTAGAACACTCATAATCAACCCAGAGGCCACCCATATTATAGTGAGGGGCAGGATAGATACGCATGGGGCGCTCATAGCCGTTTTCATCGGTAATTTTTTCGTACATATCAAACAAGTTGCCATAACGCTCAGCGATAGTCTTCTCGCTAACCCGGGCAATAGCATCTTTAAAATCCAAGTAAACACCACGCTTACCTGGCCCGACACCAAGGTCAGCGTCACAAGCCTCTTTTGCCGAACGTGATGAAATATCACGTGGAGCCAAGTTACCATAAGAAGGATACTTCCGCTCCAAATAGTAATCGCGGGCGTCCTCAGGAATCTCGCTTGGATGTTTTTCGCAATCCGCAGCATTTTTGGGGACCCAGATACGACCATCATTCCGTAATGACTCTGACATGAGAGTCAGTTTAGACTGATGCTCACCATGAACCGGGATACAGGTCGGGTGGATCTGCGTGTAGCATGGGTTGGCCATATAGGCACCCTTTTTGACTGCTTTCCAGATCGCCGTAACGCTACTACCCATTGCATTCGTTGACAGATTAAAAACATTGACGTAACCACCAGTTGCCAGAATCACAGCATCACCCCAATGAGACTCGATCTCACCGGTCATCAAGTTCCGAACCGTAATTCCTTTGGCAACGCCATCAACAACAACCAGATCAAGCATCTCAGTACGAGGATGCATGGTCACGGCTTTATTTTTGATCTGCCGTGAAAGTGCTGAATAGGCACCAAGCAACAATTGCTGACCGGTTTGACCACGAGCATAGAAGGTCCGTGAAACCTGGGCACCACCAAAAGAGCGGTTGTCTAAATAACCAGCATAGTCGCGAGCAAACGGTACACCCTGTGCTACACACTGATCAATAATATTGTTGGATACCTGTGCTAAACGCCAGACATCAGCTTCACGGGAGCGAAAGTCACCACCCTTGACTGTGTCATAAAACAGGCGGTAGATGCTGTCGCCATCACTGGGATAATTTTTAGCCGCGTTGATTCCACCCTGAGCACCGATACTGTGCGCACGGCGGGGGCTGTCCTGATAGCAGAAACAATCAACATTGTAGCCAAGTTCTCCAAGGCTTGCTGCTCCAGCACCGCCGGCCAAACCACTACCGACAACAATAATTTTATACTTTCTTTTATTGGAAGGATTTACCAACTTCATGTCTTCGCGGTATCTATCCCAAGATGTATCTACCTGACCTGTAGGTGCTTTTCCGTCTAATATCACAATAAGCCCCCTATTTCAAAATACGAGCGAGAATAAATAATGGAATAGCGATATAAGCCAGTCCGTAAACGATAGCCAAAATTTTCCCTATTGCAGTCACTTTGTCCTGACTTGGGCCAGTGCTGAGTCCAATAGTTTGAACCCAACTTGAAATACCGTGACTCAGGTGCAGAAGCAGGGCGATCATCGCAATGATATAAACCAAAGCAATGAAAACCTTCTGGAAACTCATGACCACCATCGTGAAGACATCTGGACGCATGGCAGCATCAAGTGGCAGGTTCTGAGCAGAAATTTCAGGGTTGGTGACCTGCACAGTAAAATGCAGCAGGTGATAGAGCAAGAAAGCCAGAATAATCAGTCCGGTAAAAACCATCGTTTTAGCCGAAAAGGTTGTCACCAAGGATTTCTGAACTGCATAACTGTCCGGCGTGGCAGCGCGGTTTTCCAGGTAAAGCAGCACCCCGAAAGTGATGTGAACAGCAAATAGTCCCAACATCACCAGACGGAAAATCCAGACCAGTGGACCGAGATCATGCAGGTGTTTGGCATAGGCATTAATACCGTCGGCTCCTGCAAAAACCGACAAGTTGCCAAGGAGATGAACAGAAACAAAACCGACCAGACATAGCCCGGTCACTGCCATCAGAATCTTTCTTCCCACAGTGCTTGTAAATAGATTCATAGTTAATATCCCTCGAGAATGTGAATTGATTGTCAATTAGGATGAATCTCCTAAGTCCAATCACCAATACCTGCCCAAGTCATTCCGGCCCAGCCCTTCTCTCCTCCTGAAACTGTGCCTTATAATATTGTTCTGCTGGCCTCCGCCAGAACTCTGTCTTTCGACTTGTCTTCGGTTCAAAAAAACTGCAACACGAAAACAGTGTTATCCAAGTTCATAACATAATTCATACTGTATACTGTATACTAAATATTGTTAGGAAATTAAAGAAAAAAAAACATAAATAGATAAATTCTAATCAACAAGGGGTGCCAGAAACCATAACGGTTTTCACTTACAAAACTGACCGAAAAAGTCATACCTCTCCGATCATCTGCAGTTGTTTATTTTATAGCCAGAATCTTTTCCAAACCTTGCTGTAAAATTTCTAGCTTTTTCTCAGCATCCGACAGCTTACTGCGATCTTTCTCTAAAACCTGCGGTGGCGCATTGTCAACAAACTTTTTGTTGGACAATTTCTTTTCAAAGAAACCGACATCCTTCTGCACTTTTTCGATCTCTTTATTGAGACGCGCCTCTTCTTCAGCAACATCAATAAGGTCGGCCAGAGGAATCAAAACTTCAACTTCACCGGCAACCTGAGTCGAAGCCTGTTTAGGCCGCTCTACAGCAACTCCAACCAGGAGATCGTCTACCTTCGCCTGGGAATGGATATAAGCCTGACCAGCCATGATTTTCTGCACGACTGACTCAGATTTACAATCAAGAACAACTTTGATCTTTTTCCCCGGTGGGACATCAAGTTCACCGCGAACGTTACGAATCGCTCGAATAACATCCATCACCAGTTCCATATCGGCAACGACTGAGTCGTCTGTGGGCACGATAGCTGTTGTCGGGTAAGCAGCTTGCATAATCGAATCGGTTCCACGCTCTCCCGGAAGAGCGTGCCAGATCTCCTCGGTCACAAACGGTAGGATCGGATGCAACATCCGCAGCAAACCTTCCAACACCAAGAACAAAACAGTCTGCGTCGATCTGCGCTTTTCGGCATTATCACCGTAGAGATTATCTTTACTTAGCTCAATGTACCAATCACAGAATTCATGCCAGGCAAAAGAATAAAGCACACTGGCCGCATCGTTAAATTTATAATTTGCCAGCGCTTTATTGACTTCCTCCGCAGCAAAAGCGTAACGATTCAGGATCCACTGATCGGCTTGCGATAACGACAATCCGGTCAAACCATTGTCAGTGGGTTCAAAATCATCCATATTCATCAAGGCAAAACGACTGGCATTCCAAAGCTTATTGACAAAATTCCGGTAGCCACCAATCCGTTCGGTGGATAATTTAATATCGCGCCCCATTGCAGCGAAGGCACAAAGAGTATAGCGGAAAGCATCGGCGCCGTATTCATCCACAATAGTCAACGGATCAATCACGTTGCCTTTGCTCTTGCTCATTTTATGCCCTTGCGCGTCACGCACCAAGGCATGAATGTAAACTTCCTTGAAGGGGACGGTACCAATGAACTTGGTTCCCATCATCATCATCCGTGCAACCCAGAAAAAGAGAATATCGAAACCGGTCACCAGGCAACTAGTCGGATAAAATTTTTGCAAAGCTTTGGTCTGTTCCGGCCATCCCATGGTTGAAAATGGCCACAGTGCGGAAGAAAACCAGGTATCGAGTACATCTGTTTCCTGTCGGAGGTTGTCACTGCCACAATGGTTACAAACAGAGATATCTTCGCGGGAAACGGTTATTTCATCACAGTCGTCACAAAACCATGCAGGGATACGATGCCCCCACCAGATCTGGCGACTGACACACCAATCCTGAATATTATTCATCCACTCGTAATAGGTCTTTTCCCACTGTTGTGGGACTATCTTGGTCTGACCAGAATCCACTGCTTTGATTGCCTCAGCAGCAAGTGACTTAACCGCCACATACCATTGCTTACTCATGTAGGGTTCGATGGTTGTTCTGCAGCGATAACATTCACCAACCGCATTGGTATAATTTTCAATTTTTTCCAGCAAACCTTGGGATTCCAGATCAGCAACAACTTTTACCCGAGCAGCATTACGTTCCATGCCAGCATAAGAACCGCCGTTGTCATTAATCATCCCCGACTCGTCGAGAACATTTATAAATTCGAGATTGTGACGTTTGCCGATTTCAAAATCATTAAAATCGTGTGCCGGAGTAATCTTAACCGCACCGCTACCGAACTCCTTATCGACATACTCATCGGCAATAATCGGAATTTCCCGATCCATCAGTGGCAGCAGAACATTTTTACCGATCAGATTCTGATAACGCTCATCTTCAGGATGAACGGCAACGGCAGTATCACCAAGCATGGTCTCTGGGCGGGTTGTTGCGACAATAAGATATTGATCCGTCCCCTGAACCGGGTAACGCAAATGCCAGAGGTTGCCATTTTTATCCTCATGCTCAACCTCAAGGTCGGAGAGAGCAGTGTGACAACGGGGGCACCAGTTGATCAAGCGGTTATCCCGGTAAATCAACCCATCATCATAGAGGCTCACAAAAACTTCACGAACAGCTGTGGAAAGCCCATCGTCCATAGTAAAACGTTCCCGCTGCCAATCGCAGGAAGCACCAAGCCGTTTCAGCTGGTTGATGATCTGGCCACCCGATTCTTCACGCCACTTCCAAACCCGGTCAACAAAAGCTTCACGGCCCAATTCATGTCGATCCTTATTTTCTGCAGCAAGCTGCTTTTCAACGACATTCTGGGTTGCGATTCCAGCATGGTCAGTCCCCGGCATCCAGAGAACTTCATAACCCGACATCCGCTTCCAGCGGCAGAGAATATCCTGCAGAGTATTATTCAGGGCATGTCCCATATGGAGAACACCCGTAACATTAGGCGGAGGAATAACTATTGAATAATGGGGCTTGGGAGAATTTTCATCAGCATGAAAATCGCCACGCTGTTCCCAGACATCAAACCATTTTTTCTCAACCTGTTCAGGTTCATAACCTTTAGAGAGTTCTGTCTTCATTTGCTGGAGAATCCTTGTTTAAATTATTGTTGTTAGATCGATTAATTTATCTGCGCGGGAAGATTAAAGGGGGGCAGCAAGGAAGTCAAGATATCCCTGCTGCCCCCCGGAAGAGAAGCATCAATTTTCTTAATTAAACTAACTTCATATACCATCTTTGATTTTACGGATTTCTTCACGGATCATAGCTTCAGCCAAATCGGGAACAACTTCCCAGGCGATCTGCTCAAGCATTTCCTTCGCCAGTTTTTCAATCATCGGCCCAGCAACTTTCGTGACAACTTCTCTTAACTCGTCTTCGGAAAGTTCGCGTAGCTGCTGTTCTACCTGCTCAGTTGCAGAATTTTCAGCTTCAGCAGTACCAGGGTG
>JAQIBX010000146.1 GCA_027858895.1 Desulfuromusa sp.
GTATCACGCACGAACAGGCGGACATCTTCCTCGCTGATTCGGCCACCAGAACCACTGCCTTGAACCTGATAGATATCAACCCCCAGATCCCGCGCTATCCGACGGACCGATGGAGCAGCCGGAGCCACCAGATTATCCCGCCGCACACTGGTCAGATCGACGTCTTCCGCTCCTTTGTTTGCCGCTGCCGGAGGCAGGGGGTTAGCCCTGGGAGGCTCAGGCTGGACATCAGGAGTTGCAGTTACAGTCATTTGTTCCGCTTCTGAAATTGTCTCCGTTGTTGCTTCGGCAGAGGCCGTCACAGGTGGAGAAGCCTCTTTAGCTGTGTCACCAGCAGCCTCCAGCAGCATGATCACCGAACCCACTGCGGCACTGTCCCCTTCAGACACATTAATCGCAGTAATCTTCCCGGCAGTCGGGGAAGGAATAGCCACAACCGCCTTGTCAGTTTCCAGCTCCAGCAGGGTCTGATCCTCCTCGACCTGATCACCGACGGCGACCACAATGGAAATAACCGTTCCGGCGGTAACCCCATCGGAGACTTCAGGGACAACAATTTCTAACGACATATGATTCCTCTAATCTGTGTGTGGGTTTAATTTTTCAGGGTTAATATCGAAATCTTTCATTGCCTTGACCACCATAGCTTCGGATCCTTCCCCGGCAACTGCCAGCTGGTGTAATGCAGCAACCACAATATAGCAGGCATCCACCTCAAAAAAATCACGCAATAATTCTCGGCTGTCACTGCGCCCGAAACCATCAGTCCCCAAACAGTGAACCGGGCCGGGGAACCATTGAGCCACTGCGGCAGGAAGCACCTTCATGTAATCGGAAGCGGCGACAAACACACCCTGCTCTTTCTCCAGCAACTGGCTCAGATACGGCTGTTTGGCTGTTTGCTTTGGATGTAACAGATTCCAACGCTCTGCCTCGATGGCATCCTGATAGAGTTCCTTGTAGCTGGTCACACTCCAGACATCTGCAGCGATGTCATACTTTTCTTCCAGAAGACCCTGAGCCTTGATCACTTCATTCAGGATGGCTCCACTGCCGAGCAGATGAACCTTGGATTGACCCTTAAGGCGGGTCGACTGGAACCGGTACATCCCCTTGATAATCCCCTCACGCACACCTTTCCCTTTCGGCATTGGTGGCATTTTATAGGTTTCATTCATCACCGTCAGGTAGTAGACCAAATCTTCCTGATGGCAATACATCCGCGTCAACCCTTCCTGCACAATCACCGCCAATTCATAGGCAAAAGCGGGATCGTAAGCTTTGACCTTGGTGGGAGTCATCGCCAGAACATGGCTGTGACCATCCTGGTGTTGCAATCCTTCTCCGGCGAGGGTCGTCCGACCGGCAGTGGCTCCAATCAAAAACCCCCTGGCTCGGCTGTCACAGGCCTGCCAGATCTGATCTCCGACCCGCTGAAAACCGAACATGGAATAGAAAATATAGAAAGGAATCGTTTGAACCTGATTGTTGGAATATGCGGTTCCGGCAGCGATGAAACTAGCCATGGAGCCAGCCTCGCTCAATCCTTCTTCCAGAATCGCACCGGTTTTTTTCTCGTTGTAGAAAAGCAGGCTGCCCTTGTCGACCGGATCATAAAGTTGTCCGGTATGACTGTAGATCCCCGCTTGACGGAACAGCGCCTCCATGCCGAAAGTGCGCGCCTCATCCGGCACAATCGGAACAATCAGTTTGCCCAGCTCCGGGTCACGTAGTAGCTTGGCCAACAGATGAACAAAGGCCATCGTCGTTGCCAATTCCCGATCTCCCGATCCAGCGAAATATTCCTCAATCAGCCAATCCGTTTGACAGGCCATCGGCTGGCTACCGTCAAACCGCCGGGGGACAGAACCGCCCAGCGCAGCACGCCGTTCTTTCAGATAAATCATTTCCGGACTGTCATCAGCAGGCTTGTAACAAGGTGCTTTAGCAATATCTTCATCACTGATTGGGATATTAAAACGAGTACGGAACTCTTTTAGTTCATCTTCATTCAATTTTTTTTGTGAATGAGTGATGTTCTTGCCTTCACCAGCCTCGCCTAATCCATAGCCCTTGATTGTTTGGGCCAGGATGACTGTTGGCGATCCCTTATGTTCAACCGCTGCTTTGTAGGCTGCATAAACCTTATCGGGATCATGTCCCCCACGGGTTAATCCGCCCAATTGCTCATCGCTGTAACCCTTAACAAGTTCCAGCAACTCGGGGTATTTTCCGAAGAAATCCTGTCGGACAAAAGCGCCACTTGAAGTCGTATATTTCTGCATCTCACCATCAAGGATTTCATCCATCCGTTGCACCAGTCGCCCGGAATCGTCTTCATCCAGCAAGCGATCCCAATCGTCACCCCAGATGACTTTAATCACATTCCAGCCGGCCCCACGAAATGCAGCCTCCAATTCTTGAATAATTTTCCCGTTGCCACGCACCGGTCCATCAAGCCGCTGCAGATTACAATTGACAACAAAGATCAGGTTGTCCAGATGCTCCCGTGCTGCCAGAGTGATCGCCCCCAGCGATTCAGGCTCATCCATTTCACCGTCACCCAGTAGCGCCCAGACCTTGCGACCGCTCGCCTTCCTTAACCCTCTATCGACAAGATAATGATTAAAACGGGCTTGATATATGGCGCTAATGGAAGTCAGCCCCATCGACACGGTCGGAAATTCCCAAAACTCTTTCATCAGGAAGGGATGGGGATAAGAAGACAGTCCACCCTGCGGATTCAGTTCACGGCGGAAATTTTCCAAATCCTGGCTGGTGAGTCGCCCCTCCAAAAAAGCTCGGGAATAAACACCTGGAGCGGCATGTCCCTGGAAATACACCATATCGCCGAGATAATCATCGGTTCTGCCACGCCAGAAATGATTGAATCCGATTTCCCAAAGAGTCGCTGCCGAAGCAAACGTGGAAATATGGCCACCGATCCCGGCAGACTCACGGTTCGCCCGAACCACCATAGCCATGGCGTTCCAGCGAACGATTGACTTAATCCGCCGTTCAATCTGCCGATTTCCGGGAAAAACCGGTTGTTGCGCATGAGGAATTGTATTGATATATGGAGTGTTCGCAGTAAATGGAATACTGACGCCCTGTTCCTGGGCGCGGATCTGTAATTGTCGAAGGATCTGCCGCACCCGTTCCGATCCCTGCTCTTTCAGGACATAATCGAGTGATTCACGCCATTCTTGATTTTCTATTTCCTGAAGATCTTTTGGTTTTTGCGGATTCTGTGTAGCCATAAGGTCCAACTCCTTTTACCCGATCAACATTATAAATCTGACTAAAATAATACACTATTATCTCAGCCACGTCAGGTCAGCGGGGAAAAAACTTGGATAGATATATATAGGGCAGGAAAAGAATGAAAAAGTGCTCGGTAAAGTCGGGGCAACTTAGCTTATCACCCTATAAGGCCCCGTCGCGTAACTGCGAAATTGCAGGCTGCCGTCAGATTCCAGCAGGGCAATGATCCGGTCACGATTAGTCGGATGAGAAACCCGCCGACCAGCTTCTGCCTCTGTACACCATTCAACACAGGGGGTTTCTTCACTGGGGGTTAACTTGCCTGACGCGTAACGGGCGGTAAAACAGAAAATCATCGCGGCTGGTACAGAAACCTTGGACCAGATAACCGCCAACTTTGCGTGACTGATTGTCACACCCGTCTCTTCCAACGCCTCACGACTGAGAGCAAAAATTAGACCCTCACCCTCCTCAACCCTCCCTTGGGGCAATTCCCACCCTCGGATGTGGTGCTTAACAAGAAGAAGCTGATTCTGCTCATTGCGGATCAGGCAACTGACCACCAGGACATGCTTCGGCTGAGTCGTCAATTGATCGCTCCGTCCTTAGACACAGAGACCTCGGTGCGACTCTGCAGAGATTCTTCCGGAAGATCTTTCGGCAGCAGAACCCAGAGCCGCCCGTCCTGCTTCATTCTGCCAGCAATTTCCCCGGCATCATTGCCCATTCCCCAGAAAAAATCAGCCCGCACTTGCCCTTTAATGGCACCGCCAGTATCCTGTGCCACCACCAACTGTTGCAATGGATATTCCGTCCCCGGGAACGTGGTGGAAAGAAATACTGGAGCTCCCAGAGGGATAGTGCGTGGATCAACGGCAATACTGCGCAAAGCGGTCAGGGGGACTCCCAGAGCTCCTGGGGGAGAGGTAAATTCAGCAGAAAGCTCGCGAAAAAATATATAGCTGGGATTTTCCGCCAGCAGTTGCTTGCCAGCTTCAGGATTTTCCTCAACCCAGCGTTGGATATTCTGCATCGACATCTGGTCTCGGGTCATCTCATTACGCTCCAACAACAGTTTCCCGATCGATCGATATGGGTGACCATTCTGATTGGCGTAATTGACCATGACCAGTTCACCATCCGGTAGGCGGATTCGACCAGAACCCTGGATGTGAAGAAAAAACAGCTGGACCGGATCTTTAACCCAGAAAATTTCCTGCCCGGCAAGAGGATTGTCACCGTTGTCAATTTCCTCACGTCCAAAATACGGGACCACTCGATTGCCGACAATCCGGCCTCGCAGACGATAATTGCTCAGTTCAGGATAGAGGTCATCCAGAGCGATGATCAGCATGTTGTCCGGTTGACTGTAGAGTGGATATTTATATTCTTCTGTTGCTGTCCGGCTGCCAAGCAGTTCCGGGCCATAGTAACCGGTAATTAGACCATCAGGGCTACCATCTTCGTTACGTACCTGGTACGGCTGGAAAAACCGCTCAAAATATTCGCGAGCCGCCAGATCACCGGTGGATGAGAGAGTAACAGCCTCAGAACAGACTTTCTGCCACCGTTCTCGCTTCCCGATAGCTCGACAACTTTTCTGAAAAGCTTCCAGAGCCGCAGTGGGATGATCCAGTAGCCAGCCATCAACCTGATCCCACTCAACAGACATCAAAGGGTCAACCTTGATGACTTGCGGGGGTTTACTGACGCAACCGGTCAAAACAATGATTAAACTGCTGATAAGAACAAAACGCTTCATAATCTTCATTCCGATAAGGTTTTTTATCCGTAGGATGAACGCTTCCATCACAACATATCGATCGGATCAACATCAATATTCAAATTAACCTGTCGTGGCAATTGCTTAATACCATCGTCAAGACGATTCAGTAGTCTTCTGAGTGCAGGCCGCGCCGTTGATTTCAGTAAAATCTGATAACGACTTTTACCACGCAGCCGCGACAGTGGACAAGGACTGGGACCGAGAACCTCTACAGATTTGGCAATACTGTTCAAATAGATACCAAACTGGTTAGCCGCAGCTTGAACTTGATGATTATTATTCCCGGAAAAAACCAGATTCACCAGGTAACCACAAGGAGGATAGCCAAGTTCCTGCCTGAAAGGGAGTTCTTGCTGATAAAAATTCCGGTAGTCCTGCTCAGCAGCACAAGTCAATGCGTAGTGATCGGGATTGAATGACTGAATAAAAACCTTACCACCGCCACTGGCTCGCCCTGCCCTGCCAGCAACCTGGGTGAAGAGAGAAAAACTGCGTTCACCAGAACGAAAATCGGGGAAATTAAGAATACTGTCCGCACCTAACACGCAGACCAGAGCGACACCGGGGAAGTCGTGCCCTTTTGCGATCATCTGGGTACCAACAAGAATATCAATGCTGCGAGCCAGCATTGCGGTCGATATTTTCTGATGAGCCCCCTTGCGACTGGTGGTATCCCGATCCATGCGAGCAATCGTGGCGGATGGAAACAACTCCCCCAGCTCCTGTTCCAGTCTTTCAGTTCCAGCACCCTGAGGTTCAATATTTAAACCATGACACTTATGACAGTGCTCTGGAACGGCATCAGTGTAATCACAATAATGACAACGCAATTGTCGACTATGCTGATGATAGGTCAAGGTAATTTCACAATTTGGGCAATGAAAACTTTCACCACAGTCAGCACACAACAAAAAAGGTGAGAAACCTCGCCGGTTCAGCAACAGCAGAACCTGCTCGCGTTGCTCCAAGGCCTGCTGAATGGCCTCAATCAGTGAGTTGGATAACACCCCCTCAACAACCTGATCCTTTAAATCGATCAACTCAACCTTCGGCAAATCCCCGCCATGCACACGTTTATCCAGCGTCAATCGAGTCAACGCTCCTTGCTCACTACGATAGTAACTGGCAAATGAAGGCGTTGCGCTGCCAAGCAATACCGGGCAATTCTGTTGTTGCCCACGCATCAAAGCCAGATCACGGGCGTTATAGCGAAAACCTTCACCCTGCTTGTAGCTTGACTCATGTTCTTCATCGACCACAATCAGACCAAGATTCTGCAAAGGAGCAAAGATTGCGGAACGCGCTCCAATAACAATTTGGATGTTATTGCGCAGAATTTCACGCCAGGCATCGTAGCGCTCACCGGCGGACAGTCCACTATGCAAAACAGCAATCCTGACCCCTCTAGGTTCAAATCTAGCCCTGAATCTGGCAACTAATTGAGGGGTCAGTGATATTTCTGGAACCAGAATCAATGCCTGTCGATCAGCCATCAGGCATTGTTCAACAGCTTGCAGATAAACTTCTGTCTTACCGCTGCCAGTCACTCCATGCAGTAAGAAACCGGCAAAACAACTCTTCCTGATTGAAGGTGTAACCTCTTCAACTGCTTTACGTTGTGCATTATTAAGGGTCAGGCTTTTGTCTTCTGGTAATTTTTCTGTCAAAAAAGGATCCCGTAAAAGCTCCTGCTCTCTCATCTCCAGCGCGCCAATTTCAACCAGCCGCTTCAATGCAGCGTAAGGGGCAGGGAAATACTCACGGATCTGGCCAAGACCAGCAGGTCCACGCTGAATGATAAACTGCAACAGCTCCTGTTGTGTCTTGCCACGTGGCTGAATATCTTGCTTGGATGGCGTGTAGAAAGCTTCCGTTAGAATTTTTGTCGTTGCTTTTTCGCTGCCAAGACCCGCTGGAAGCGCAGAGCGCACCACTTGCCCGACAGGATGACAGTAATAGTCGGCAGCCCAACGCAACAACTTGATCAACTCAATGGACAATAATGGTTCATCATCAAGCAGCCCTTGAAGATCCTTTAACCCATCAGCCTGCCCCCGATGAAGTGCCAGCAAAAAACCAACCGTTACCCGTCGACCGAACGGAACCCTAACCCGCATACCAACTTGAACAGAGTCCCTGAGAGAGTCCGGGACCCGGTAAGAAAAGAGCTGTTTAATGGGTGCATTTACAGCAATGTTAGCAATTAATTCAGGCAAAATATTTTCTCGGCCAGCAGGATAAAAAACAATCTATTTTTACCACAACAATTCATTCATGGGACAAAAGAAAAAACCTTTTGTTGCTGTTGCCGCAAATTTGATGCACTCACAAAAAGCTACAAGATGGCGCCATCAAACATTGCCAAAAGGTAATCTTCTGGTCATATCGACGCAATTTCATATCACTATAGTGTCCCCTTTATTAGCCATTCTTCTCTCCCCTTGTCTGGCTAGATTTATATTTTAAAGGCACTCCTATGAAGTCATCTCGGTTTCAACTTGTTCTGGGTTTTTATATTTTTTGGATTTTTCTATTTTTTCTGACTCGCTTAGCTTTACTTCTTATGAGTTGGAGTGATGTCACACCCACAACCCACGACATCTTTGAGCTCTTCAGTACAGGGTTGCTATTTGATAGCGGATTCATCGCTTATGCGATGATCTTTCCCATTATTTACCTTGGGCTGCTTCCGCAGAAAATCTGGTGTCACCGCTGGCATGGCTATTGGGTCAAAGGGGTCGCATTTTCCACAATTTATGGTGCTTGTTTTATTACTGTCGCCGAATATTTCTTTTGGGAAGAATTCAGCGTCCGATTTAATTTTATCTCAATAGATTATCTAATTTACCGCCGTGAAGTAACTGATAATATTCTCCAATCTTATCCCGTAGTACTGATTTTTTCTGGAATGTTTTTCGTTTCTCTTCTCCTTTACCAACCCCTGTCGCGGGTTATTCAAAGAGCCTTGCTCAGCAAAGAAGAGTTTTCTAGGCGCTGTATAGTCGCTGTTGTGCTGTTACTTTTACCGCTAGTGGGTTTTCTCAGTCTTACTCAAGACTTGCGAAAGATTTCAGAAAATACCTATGTCAATGAATTAGCAAGTAATGGCCCCTATCAGTTTGTTGCAGCATTCAGAAACAATGAGCTTGATTATCAGCAGTTTTATGCCCTGCTTCCTGAGCATGAAGCTGACACGTTAATTCGGCAGGAACTTGCTGAGCCGAATCGCCGATTCATCAGTCAAGATTCTTTCGATATCCGTCGTGAAATCACCCACTCCGGTGCAGAAAAAAGATCCAATATCATTTTAATTACGGTTGAAAGCCTCAGTTCAGATTTTCTTGGTTATTTCGGCAACAACCAGCAATTAACTCCCAACCTTGATGCGCTTATAGAGAAGAGCTTTTTTTTTGATAACTTTTACGCGACATCCGGCCAATGCTCGCGCCATTGCCTTATAGGTCTGGCGCTGTTAAAGGACATCGGCCGTTGTTGGATCAGCTCCAGATAATGATCCGGAGTGAGGCTCCATTTGTTGTTGGCGTACAATCGCTCATGAACCGCCAGCCTCTTGCCGCCAAAGAATATCTCAACCCGAGCTACATACAGGATAACCTTCAGTTTACAGCCCACGTACCGCCAGGGCACCGAGTAGCGATTTTTATCCACCATGGCCGTGGCATATTTGTCGTCACGAACATCATGCAGTTGGATGTTGCTATAGGTGGCTTCCGGTGCCGCAAGAAGGTGGCCCCGTTCTTCGGCGTAAAGGGTGTCGACGCTCTGCGAGCGACCCGCCATTGTATGGGAACCATAGTCGAGGCACTGCCGGAGGATCTGGTAGTTTAACTCCTCAAGGTTAGCTGCTTCAGGAACCGGCACCATGTAGTTGCGCCGGGCAAAACCGACCAACCCTTCAACGCCGCCTTTCTCGTGACCGCTGGCAGGATTACAGAAGCGGGCTTCAAAATTGTGGAAGGCCTTGAACTTGCGAAATCCGTCCTGCTCAATGCGCCCTCTGCCCTGTAGAACCTTCTGAACCGCTGTGGTCAAATTGTCGTAAATTAAGACCGGAAATATCCCACCAAAAAAATCGAACGCCTTGATATGCGCATAGAAAAAAGCCTGCTGCCGCTCACAGGGATAGAGGCGGACAAAATGTTTGCCGGAATATTTGCTGCGCATGCAGAAAAACTTCAGACGAACGGTCTCTCCCGCCAGAACCGCCGTTGTCGTGCCCCAGTCAACCTCGGCTTCGCGCCCGGCATCCGGCTCACACGGAATAAATGCCTGCGTGGAAGGATCAAGGCCCAGTTCCAATCGCGCCATCCGCACATAACGGCGAACGGTGGATTCTCCGCCGGTGTAGCCATGTTCGACCCGCAGTCGGTTGTAAACTCGTCTCGCCGTGTGTCGTTGCTTCTTCGGCTGTTCTTTGTCTTTCTTCAGCCATTCCGTGATGATCGGAAGATAGGAACCTAGCACCGGGAACGATTGCTGCTTGCGTTCCTTGTAGCCCCAGGGTTCACCACAGATAGCCTTCTTGACCGTGTTACGCGAATGTCCTGTCATCCGGGCCAATTCACTGATGTTCTTGCCGTAGTTCCTGTGGGCCGTTCTGACAAATTCATATTGATCCATCGTGAGCAATTCCTTTCCTCCTTTTAGAATGCAGGGCATAAATAAAACCCCATCCTAATCGGAGAAACGATGCTCAGGGTGGTCAATTTTCGGTTAGCACAACCCCTGTTTACTGGTCAATTTTAGGTTAGCATTCCTATAGGAGGTCAAAACCTACGCTTGAGACACTAGAAATAAAAAAGTCGGCGGTTCCGACTCCTGCGCTTTTTTTCGTTCTTTTATCGAATCCCGGGTTAAAAAAAGCTTTAGAACGATGGCCTTCGCACAAAACCAATCACCAGACCGAAGGGTTTCCCAACAGCCTGAAGTGTCTTAAGGGTTGGATTTCCTTTTCCAGTCTCAACGTCCTGCAGAGCATCATGACTAATCTTCAGCACTTTCTCTGCGTATTCTCTGCGGGTCATCCCCAGAGACTTGCGCATTTTGCGAGTTGCCTCACCAAGGCTCAAGTTGCCGCTGTCTATCCCGTCAAACAACTCTTGTCGCAACTGCTGCATCTTTTGGCTATCTGGTCTTTTCACGCCCTAACCCCCATGAGGCTCTTTGCAAGAGTCTCTATTCGGCCGGTCATTTTCCGGATAATTTCCTGGTCCACACCACAGGTCTGCATTGTTTCTGGCAGCCGCCCTACCCCGTCGGCTTCTGCCG
>JAQIBX010000163.1 GCA_027858895.1 Desulfuromusa sp.
GATCTTGGCGAGTGGATTGTGCAGTTGGCGGGGCAGCGGCCTAGTCATATGGTAATGCCGGCGATCCATATGTTTAAAGAAGAAATCGCTGAGTTGTTCAGCAAAGAAACTGGCAAGCAGGAACCTGCGGAGATTGAGCATTTGGTAGAAGTGGCTCGGCAGCAGTTACGCCAAAGCTATCAGGATGCTGATATTGGCATCACCGGAGCCAATATTGCTATTGCAGAAACCGGCGGGATTGCTTTAGTCACCAACGAAGGGAACGCCCGGCTCGCTTCAACTATGCCGAAAGTTCATGTCGCTCTGGTCGGGATTGAGAAACTGGTTCCAACTCTGGAAGATGCTGCCCGAATTATCCAGGTTCTGCCCAAGAATGCCACTGGCCAATTATTGACATCTTATGTTACCTGGATTCGGGGCGCGGTCCCTTGTGCCGGGGAAGAGAAAGAACTGCATATTGTGCTGCTGGATAATGGGCGCAGCGCGTTGGCCGAATCCCCCCAGTGTCAGGATGCGCTCAACTGTATCCGTTGTGGTGCTTGCGCTAATGTCTGCCCGGTCTATCAGACGGTTGGTGGGCATGTTTTCGGCCATGTCTATATTGGTGCCATTGGTATTATTCTGACCGCTTTTTATCATGGTTTGGATAATGCGGCTGAGCTGGTAAGGGCGTGTATCGGTTGTCGATCGTGCGTTGCCGTCTGCCCAAGCAATATCGACCTGGAAGAAATCATCCTCCATCTACGTGAAACTGTGGGTGATGAAGAGGGCATCGGCGCCGGAAAAGCCCTGGTATTCCGCAAGATCATGCAGAACCGTAAATTGTTCCACACTATGGTCCGGGCTGCCAGCAAGTTACAGAAACCAGTCACTCGTGGTGAGCGGACGATTCGTCATTTGCCCTTATTTTTCTCCCCACTGACCGATTGGCGGACGTTACCTGCAATTGCTGATAAAGCATTGCGTGATTGTTTCAATCAGCAGCCGCAAAAAGTCGAGAAGCCGCGCTACCGGGTTGCTTTGTTTGGTGGTTGCGCGAACGATTTTCTCTATCCAGAGTTGGGACTGGACTTGATTCAAGTGATGAATGCCCTGGATGTAGAGGTATTCTATCCCAAAGAGCAGAATTGTTGTGGTATTCCAGCAAGCTATTCTGGCGAAAAAGAAACCGCCGTTGAATTGGCCAAGCAGAACATTGATGCGATGTTGGCTGGAAACCCCGATTATGTTCTAACCACCTGCCCGACTTGCGCAATGGCGCTGAAGCAAAATTTTGTCGAATACCTGAAAGATAATCCAGCCTGGGCGGAACGTGCGGAACGACTGTCTAGAATCACCATTGATGCAGCCAGCTTCGTCCTGAATCAATTGGATGGTGCTGAATTATTCGCTGATCTGGCAAAAAGTGAAAAAATCACCTACCACGATTCCTGCCACCTCAAGCGAGGTGTGGGTGTTTGGCAGGAACCGCGACAGTTGATTGAAAAATCGGGACATGAACTGGTGGAAATGGCTCATGCGGATCGTTGCTGTGGTTTTGGCGGGTCATACTCATTGACCAGCCACCCCGATATTTCGAAAAAAATCCTGCAGGATAAAGTTGCTGATATTAAAGATTCAGGTGCTACCTGCGTGGCGATGGATTGCCCCGGTTGCATGATGCAGATTCGCGGTGGTCTGGAAAAGGCTGAAGTCCCGGTTCGAGCCCAACACACCATCGAACTTCTGGCTGCGGCACTGAAGAATAAAAAACCATAGCAAATGGAACAAACAGTTTTTGCGTGAGACTCTCTCTTCCACGTGATTTGCCCCGTCAGGACCTCCTCCTTGACGGGGTCTTTTTTGTCTGTGCAGCAATGCCAGAGAAGTTAGAAAACTTGATTAAAATCGTAGTTCACCATACAAAGGGTAAGATCTATTAATATTGAGAAATTTTTTATGCGTAAATCTAAGAACACAAATAAATGGTGTGGCGATGAAGAATAAAATCAGTCTCATAAGATCGATTCGCATCTGGGGAATTTTCTTCCTGCTGGTTCTTGCGGGTGTTCTTATTATTATAGATGTTTCCAACAGTTATCGTGATGCAACTGTGCGTTCAGAGCAGATGCGTGCAGATTATATGGAGCAGCAACGGCATAGGATTAATTGTGAAGTTGAGCGTGTCGTTAACCTGATTAACTTTGAAACAGAGCATATTTTTCAGCTCGAACAGGATAAAATCAAAGAGCGGGTTTATGAGGCTTACGCGATTGCTGATAACATTTATCAACAGTATAAAGCGACCAAGAATATTGCAGAAATCCGCCAGATTATTATTGATGCCATCAGACCGATCCGCTTCGATCAGGGGAATGGTTACTATTTTATTGTTGGTCTGGATGGTACTGCACAGCTGGTGACCGATTATCCTGAATTTGAGGGTAAAAATAGGCTGGAGGTTCAGGATACACGAGGCAAATACGTTTTTCAGGATATGCTTGACATCGTCACCCATTCCGACGAGGGTTTTTATCGCTATCATTGGAGCAAACCGAATAGCCCCAAAATGGATTTTATAAAGGTTTCGTTTGTGAAGCGTTTTGAGCCGTTTGACTGTTTTATCGGAACCGGCGTTTATCTTGATGCTCTTGAAGTATCCATGCAGAAGCTTATCGCCCAATATATCGAAAATCATCGGTTTGGACCGAACCAGCTGGGATATGTTTTTATCCTGGATCTGCTGGATATCCAGGGTGGGGAGAAGTTTGCCACCATGTATGCCAACCCCAATCGCCCCGACCTGATTGGAAAACCTATCTCCGATGAGTTACAAGATGCCAAAGGGAAAATGTTCCGTAAAGAATTTCTCCAAGGGTTGCGTGAGCATGGCGAATGTTATGTCGATTACTGGTACAAAAAATTTGAAAATCCCGAGCCAAGCCTGAAAACAAGTTTCTTTAAGTTAACGGCGGAAGGGCGATTTATTGTTGCAGCCGGAGTGTATCTTGATGATGTGGAAGAAAAAATTCTCAAGATGCAGGCTGAGTTAAGTAATGAGATCAAGTTAAATATCCTGTTTTTTGCCCTTGTGGTTGGCGCAACAATCTTGAGTTTTATTCTGTTGTTGAACTGGTTGAGCACTAAGCTGAAAAATGATTTTCATCTGTTCTTTAATTTTTTTAGTCGAGCTGCCCATTCATCCGAAGAAATCGATCGAGATCTGGTTCGATTTGTTGAACTGGATCAGATGGCTGAACTTGCCAATCAAATGTTGGGCGATAAGGCGTTGGCTGAAAAAGCACTATTTGATGAACGAGAACAACTGCTGGTCACTCTACATTCTATTGTCGATGGAGTTATCACAACCGACACGGATGGCCATGTTGAGTTACTGAATAAGGTTGCGGAACACTTAACTGGTTGGACTCAGGCTGATGCCGCTGGTAGAGGAATAGAGGAGATCTTCAATCTCAGCCATGGTGAAGATCATCTGACTACAGATAGGTTTTTAATAGAAGGGAAGCTTACTGATTCTATTGCAGCGCAGGAACTTAAAGCATTATTAGTGGCAAAGGATGGAAGCGAATATCAGATTGCAACCAGCAGTGCTCGGATTTATGGAACGAATGGCGAAATTCGTGGCAAGGTCATCGTTTTTCGCGATGAAACAGAAAGATTGAAAACCGAAGAAGAATTGTATAAAGCAAAAAAATTGGAATCTATTGGCTTGCTGGCTGGTGGTATCGCTCACGATTTCAATAATATTCTCGCTGGCCTGTTCGGTAATATAGAACTGGCAAAAAGAAAAATCCCTGCAGAACATGCCGCCTATTCCTATCTGCAGGTTGCACATCAGGCTCTGGAGCGGGCAACCAATCTGACCAAGCAGCTGCTGACTTTTGCCAAGGGTGGAGAACCACTTTTGGAAACGGTCAGTGCAGAGCAGGTGATCAACGCGGTTGTTGATTTCAACTTAAGTGGCAGCCAGGTAAAGGCGTCTATCGATCTACCGGATGACCTTTGGCCAATAAAAGCAGATAAGGGGCAGTTTGGCCAGGTATTTGCCAATCTGACGATTAATGCTAAGCATGCAATGCCGGTGGGCGGAACTTTGCATGTAACTGGGGAGAATATTTTCTTCAATTCAGCGGAGGCCCTAACTGGACTTTCCAGCGATTGCGTTAAGCTACAAGTGCGGGATGAAGGGGTGGGGATGACTGCTGATATTGTGGATAAAATTTTTGACCCTTATTTCAGTACCAAGCAAACCGGGAGCGGGCTTGGATTGGCAACGGTCCGCAGTGTTATTGGGAAGCATCATGGTCAGATCAGTGTGGTATCGGAGTCGGGGCAGGGGACCACTTTTACAATTTATCTTCCTGCAGATAAATCTTTGCATAATGTTGTCGAGGAAACACCTCTCGACGGAGTGGATTCATCATCACAGATTGCTGGCCGGATCTTGGTTGTGGATGATGAAGAAATTGTGCAGAACGTTTTGCAAGAAATGCTTCAACTCAATGGTTACACTGTCGATATTGCGCCTGAAGGTGAAGCCGGCAAAGAAAAGTTTTTGAATGCGATGGTCAGTGGGAATCCTTATGATCTGGTTATCATGGATCTGACGATTCCGGGTGGAATGGGCGGCAAAGAAGCGGTCAAAGAGATTCTATCTATTGATCCTGCCGCCAAGGTGATAGCGTCCAGTGGCTACTCAAATGATCCGATCATGGCAAGGTTTATCGATTATGGGTTCAGTGGACGTATTTTGAAACCCTTCCAGTTGAAAGACCTAGAAAGTGAAATATCCCGAGTTTTGAACGCATGAAACAGAAAGGATGGCTCATGAATAGTTTACATGTCGTTTGTCCTCACTGTGCTGCCGTGAATCGTCTTCCTGCAGAACGTTTGGCTGGTCACCCCAAGTGTGGAAAATGTGGCCAGCTGCTATTCTCTGGAAAGCCGGTCGAGTTGTCCCAAGCTACTTTTCAAAAACATCTGCAAAAAAATGATATTCCATTGCTGGTCGATTTCTGGGCGCCCTGGTGTGGGCCATGTAAAATGATGGGACCGGCTTTTGCCGAAGCTGCAACCCAGCTGGAGCCGCGTGTGCGCCTAGCCAAGGTGAATACTGAAGTGGAACAAAACCTGGGTGCGCAGCTGAACATCCGTTCGATACCAACAATGGTTCTTTTTCTGAATGGTGTGGAAAAAGCACGCCAGTCAGGAGCAATGAACAGTGCTGGTATTGTTCAGTGGGTTAACAGCCAACTGAGCTGACATAGGGTGTATGGGGCTCCTGTTTCTGAAAGCTAAAATGCGGATGTAAAAATTAATTGGGGATCACGTAAAAGAGAATAGCAAAAAAGTGGAGACAGCTACCTGCCATGACAAACAAGTGCCAGATAGCATGGCTGTAGGGCAATTTTTTCCAGGCATAAAAAACGACCCCGCCAGTATAAGCCAGCCCGCCCAAAAGTAGTAATTCCAGCCCCCCTTTGTCAAGAACCGCAAGCAAAGGTTTGATAGCAAGAATAACAATCCAACTCATCGCCAGGTAGAAACTGAGAGAAATCCATGGACGTCGGCCGAAAGAGGTGGTTTTTAGAAAAATCCCTGTAACAGCGATTCCCCAAATGATACCGAATAGTGACCATCCCCACGGGCCGCGCATGTTGACCAGCATGAACGGGGTATAGGTTCCGGCAATCAACAGGTAGATGGCCGAGTGGTCAATCATCCGGAGAATTCCTTTGATATTCGGCAGGGGAATGCTGTGATAGAGGGTTGATGCGACATATAAAAGGATTAAAGTGCTGCCGAATATGCTGCAGCTGGCGATATGCCAGGCATCTCCACGCAAACTGGCGAAGCCGACCAGAACGGCCAGTCCACCGATCGACAATAACGCACCAATGCCGTGGGTAATGCTGTTGGCGATTTCTTCACCAACAGTGTAGTGTGTTGTTTCCGTCCACTCTGCCATATTTGTTGCTCCTGTACGATCTTGATATGATTAATGCTGACGTGAATCATTATGACATGTACGTTAAGGGAAGATCTGGGATTTTTGCTAGTTTTACGAAACTATTACCATTGACGGGCTCCATATATGACTTTTAGCAAGTGCTCAGCCAATGATCTGTAGTAAATAAAAAGATAACAAAAAAAGTTATATTTTATTGTTGACAATGTTTACTATGTTAGTTATAAATGAATCACCAACGAATTGTTGTGGCAGGCGAAACGTTGGCAGTTAAAAGAAATACCTTTCGAGAAACCTCTCAAAACGTTGCCCTGCGACCCCCCTCCTGGTCGCGGGGCTTTTTTTGTCTTAGAAGATTAAACCTTCCAGGAGTATACTCACCCTCTCCAATATGATTAGCCCGGTTATAATTGTCTGAAAGCTTGATCAATGAATGTAATGAAACGTAATTATTACGCTTTTCAATGGCATGCAATATTTTTTGCGCTAACGGCGACCTTTACTGAGATTAATACTGTATTGCCTTCATTGATTGTCAAAGTTGGGGGCGGAACGGTACAAATTGGTTTATTGACGGCAATTATGGTGGGAACGCCGATTATAGGTCAGCTGCTGTTTGCCAGTTATCTCCATATGCAACCGCGTAAGCGTGGTTTCTTGCTGCTGGGGGTTGGTTTGCGGGTTGCTGCACTGGCAACCGTTGCTTTGATATTGCTTGTTGCAGAATCAATAGTTCCACAAATTTTAATCCGTTTAATCTTTGTCTTAATGTTTGTTTTTGCCCTTTCTGGGACTTTTGCCGGGGTTTCGTATACTGATATTCTTGGAAAATCTATAGCAGTAGAGCAGCGCAATCAATTTTTTGTCAGTCGCCAGTTTTTTACCAGTGTAGCATTTTTGATCTCTGCTCCCGTTTCGCGTTGGGTTCTTGGTCATTTTGAATATCCGCTAAACTACGTCTGGATGTTCGGTCTGGCATCAGGTTTATTGTTTATCGCCTTTTTTGGATTCTGGGCAATCGATGAGCCGGTCGAACAACCAACAGGCGAAGCTCTTTCTTTTCTTAAGGTGTTACGTGCGATTCCCCAACATTTGCGTGATAATCCCCAACTGCTTCGCTATATTCTGTTGGTTAATCTGACCGGTTTCGGGCTGACAGTGATGCCGTTTTACGTGGCCTATGCCAGTCAGCATTATGGCTTGACTGGAGCGCAGGTTGGTAACTATCTGATGGTGCAAATTTCCGGAATGATTCTGTCAAATCTTCTCTGGGGAAAATTTGTTACAAAATTTGGTTTTCGTGGGGTTGTGCGAGGCTGTATTTTTTGTGGAACCCTGTTGCCGGTTCTGGTTTTAGTTCTTTCGGGGATGACTCTGCCGGTTTTTCTAACCGTGTTTTTCCTGATGGGTGTTGCCATCTCAGCCAGGAAAATTGCCTTTGAGGGGTTGCTGATTGAAATCACTACGAACGAAAATCGAGCCCTGCATAAGGGAATTGTTGGCGCCACTAGTTTGACAACAGCTCTGTTCCCACTGGTTGCTGGCGGGTTGATCCTCTGGCTCGGTTACCTCCCAGTGTTTTTATTGGTTTCCATTCTCGTTGCCAGTGCCTGGTTTACGGTCTCTGGAATTGTTTCTAAGCCATCATGTTTAAGCTGACCGGATCAGGCGGTTTATGTTATATCGATAACTGTCTTCGTCCTTCATCTTTTTTAAAGATCTGCGCAACTTATGTATAAAGAATATTTCGGTCTCAAGGAAGATCCTTTCTCCATTGCTCCTGACCCTCAGTTCCTCTACATGAGTGAGCTCCATCGTGAGGCGCTGGCGCATTTGATCTATGGGATGAAGGCGGATAGTGGCTTTGTTCTATTGACCGGTGAGGTGGGGACGGGAAAAACGACTGTTTGCCGCTGTCTGCTTGGTCAAATCCCTGAAAATTCAGAAATTGCTTTCATTTTCAATCCTAAGTTAAGTGTCGTTGAATTACTGGCAACTATTTGTGATGAGCTGGGGATTGCCTACCCGAAAGGGAATTCCAGCGTTAAAGTTTTTATCGACCTGATTAACCATTATCTTCTCGATGCCCACAGTCAGGGGAAACAGATAGTTTTAATTATTGACGAAGCACAGAACCTAAGCGTTGATGTGCTGGAGCAAATCCGCCTGTTGACCAATCTGGAAACCGATAAACGCAAATTATTACAAGTGATTATGCTTGGTCAACCAGAACTCAACCTGATGCTGGAACAACGGGAACTGCGACAATTGGCGCAGCGAGTGACGGCGCGCTACCATCTTGAACCATTATCCAAATATGAAATAGAAGGTTATTTGAATCACCGTTTGGCAGTTGCCGGAGTTGAACGACCACTTTTTCCGAAAGCAACAGTGAATAAACTCTACCGTTTGTCCGGAGGGGTGCCGCGACTGATTAATCTGCTCTGTGACCGTGCATTACTCGGTGCCTATGTAAAAGGGTTGAATATTGTCACCCCGGGACTGCTTATTGAGGCTGCTGGTGAAGTTTTTGGAAAAAATGGTCATCGAGGCTCGGGTGGGAACAATTTCGGGCAGTGGTTACTGATAGCGTTATTGAGCATGCTATTGGTGGTTGGTATTTATTTTTTGCTGTTACTGGTTCAACAACCTTCTCAGGAAAACGTAGCCAACATACAGGCGCCAACGGAGAGGGTGAAAACTATATCACAGGATCCTGGTGGCCAGAAGTGATGGGTAACAAACGATGTCGTTTATTCTTGAAGCGCTGAAAAAATCGGAAAATAAACGCAGAAAGAAGAGCGGTCAGATCTCGCGTACAATTCATGCACCGAGCCCGCGCAATAACGCCAAGTCTCGTTCATGGGTTCTGGGAATATTGCTTCTTCTGATGGTTAATGCTGTTTTGCTCCTCTGGTTCTTCGGTTCCTCGAAGCAACCAGATTTGCCGGCTGAAACCGTTCAGGTGGGGGCCGATATAAATAAGTTTACACTTCGTCAGGCTAACCCTGCAACGACACAAAGTAATACCGAACAACTTTCAGTGTCGACTCAAAAACAGCATCAAAATGACCAAGAACACATGGTTGTAAAGGCTCTTCCCGTTCCGCGTAATGACAATCAGGTGTATAGTCTCGGGCAGCTCCCCATTTTGATTCAAAAGCAGCTCCCCGCTTTGCAGATGTCGTTGCATGCCTATAATCGGGACGATGCCAACGCAAGTATGGTGCAGTTGAATGACCGTATTATGCGTGAGGGGGACAGGGTGACCGATAATATCAATCTGGAAAAGATTGAGGCTGATGGAATTGTATTGCGCTACGATGGTTACCGGTTTTTGCTGCCCCGGCGCGGGAATTGATATTTGACAAGGGTGGTAGAGTATATATAATCGCCTTATTGCAGCTTGGTGGGGGAGAATCTCTCCATGTTTGAATATTACACTGATAAGGCAATCAGGTTTATGCCGCACAACCCTCATTCATCGTTTTTCGTTTCGTTTGTATTCCCCTTGTTTTGTTTGTTTTTGTTTTTATTTGTCAATCCTGCTGAATCTCATGCCTTCGACTTCGGGTCGCTTGGTCTTTCGGTTGAAGAAATTGCCTGGTTAGATGAGCATCCGGTTGTCCGTGTTGCCCCCGATCCCGATTTCCCCCCCATTGAGTTTATCGATAAAAACGGTACTTATCGTGGCATAGCGGCTGATTTTATCCATCTTCTTGAAAGTAAGTTGCCGCTGAAGTTTGAGATTGTCTCCCTTAAAAACTGGGATACAGTGATCAAATACGCTCAAACTCGCCAGATCGATATGTTTGGTGCCGCCGTTCCGACCCCGGAACGCCTTAAATATATGCGTTTTACTAAGCCCTATGTTGAATTTCCTGCGGTTGTTCTGGTTCGAGATTCTGCCACTGTTTTTCCGAATCTGTCAGAACTGAAAGGTAAAAGGGTGGCCGTTGTTTCTAACTATGCTGATCATGATTATATGGTGAGAACCTACCCTGATATCCCTTTGGATGTTATGCCCGATATCTCTTCCGGCTTACGCCAAGTTTCATTCGGAAAAGTTGATGCCATGGTTCTCAATCTTGCTTCGGCATCCTATTACATTCAAAAGGACGGTATCAGTAATCTCAAGGTGACCCAGGATACCGATTTTGTCTTTGATCTCTCCTTAGCGGGCCGGAGTGATTGGCCCTTGCTGACTTCGATTCTTGAAAAAGGACTGGCGTCAATTACAGCGGAAGAAAAAAAAGCAGTTCTGGATCGCTGGATTTCACTGGGAGAAAAATCGTGGGCTCCTTCGCCATTGTTTCTGATGACGACGGCTGCCGTACTTCTGCTGTTGATTCTTTTAATCATCCTGCAATGGAACCGCATGCTGAAACGGCAGGTACGTGAAAGAACTGCGGATTTGGAAACAGAACTGGGCGAGCGAATTCTAGCGGAAAAGGAAAAAGAAAAGCTGCAACAGCAGGTGCATCGCGCTAGAAAAATGGAAGCCCTTGGATTGTTGGCAGGAGGCGTTGCCCATGATTTGAATAATATTCTTTCCGGATCGGTTGGGTATTCCGACCTGTTGATGAGAAAAATCCCGACAGAGAGTCCGTTACGGAAGTATCTACAGGAAATTCGCGAGTCGGGCAGGCGGGCGGCTGCAGTGGTGGCGGATTTGTTGACGATTTCAAGAGATGCGGCATCCGGCCGGAATATCGCCAATCTGAATAGTATTCTCGAAGAGTATATGAGCTCAGCAGAACAACATGCACTTGCTGAGCGTTTTAAGGAGATTGAATTTAAAGTTGAATTGGAGCCGGAACTTTTCAACCTGTCCTGCTCCGAGACACATATGAGAAAAAGTATTATGAACTTGGTCATAAATGCTGCCGAGGCGACCAGGGTGGGGGTTGTGACAATCAAGACAGCAAACAGGTATATCGATAAACCCCCGAATAACCACGAGTCTATCAAGGTTGGGAAATATATATTATTGTCAGTTGCCGATTCAGGAGCAGGGATTTCGCCAGAAGATCGTGAGCATATTTTTGAACCGTTTTATACCAAGAAAAAACTTGGGCACAGTGGTACCGGGTTGGGGTTAGCTATTGTCTGGAACAC
>JAQIBX010000010.1 GCA_027858895.1 Desulfuromusa sp.
ACAAACTCCTTTAAGCTTTTGGCCACCCGCTCATAGGTTCCCCGGTATTTTTGTGCCGTTCCCAACGCTTGCAAGCTGCACATATCCTCAAACCCCATAGATTTATCATCGGCAGTCTGATCAAAGCGGCGCATAATAAAAAAACCGCCATTGTCAGCCAGACGGAACTCTGGAACCGGCAGGTCTGCTTTTTTTGCAGCCGTCATGCAGAAGTACTCATTCGCAGCGAGTTGTGGGTAATCTTCTCCCCAGGTTTTTACGATATACCCGGAGGAAGTCAAAGTCCCACGCTCAGTCGCATCCAGTAACACCTTGGGCTGAACACCCGACACCCCGGAACGAAGTGCGTAGCGATTGAGAAGTTCATGGAAAAGTTCTTTTGTGTCAGGGTAAGTCAGAAGTTCTTCAAGAGATTCTTTTTTACCTCCAGTCGCCAGCAGACGTTCATCTCCCGAGGTGAAAGAATTTCTACCAACCTGATTTCCACCGGTTGCCAGTAAAATCGAAAGATCATCATCACCACTAATCTTGGCTATGGCGCGTCGGATCGCCTCTAACAAGGCTCCTTCCGGTAAATTCATCTGGAAAATCGGATGAAGATCTTCACTGATCCAACTCTGCAACCTGACGGGCATCGTCAGAGAAACACCCTCGGTGGCACGCGAGTCATAACCGAAAACATATTGCTTACGTCCCTCTTGCGCCAGAGTCCCAACCGGAGAACCATCAATCCATACCTTTAATAACTTTTCAGTATTCATAACAGGTCATCATCTTCCCGGAGCTCATCGAGAGTCGGTGGGGAACCGGCAGGTCGAACCCGCAGCTCAAAATCCAGAACTTCCAGAATCCGGATCAATTTTCGCACGCCAATATCCTGGACGGTTCCAGTTTCGATCTGGCTGATGGTTGACCGACTCATCCCCAACAACTTAGCCAGAGCAGACTGGGACATTTTGCGCTGTTTGCGTTCCAGGCGGATATATTCACCAATTTTAAATAGCATTGTTGAATTATATACGAAACACTAAGATCAATCAAAGATAAAATGTATTCTATATGAAACATTCGATGAGGAACAGAACTATAAACGAAAAAAGCCCTTCCCGATAGCGGGAAAGGCTTAAAAATGGTGGCGGTGCAGAGATTCGAACTCCGGACACTGCGGATATGAGCCGCATGCTCTAACCAACTGAGCTACACCGCCGAATCTATCAGAACCTCCAGTGGAGGGTTCGGCTTTTTGGTTGCGGGAGAAGGATTTGAACCTCCGACCTTCGGGTTATGAGCCCGACGAGCTACCAGACTGCTCCATCCCGCGACATGAGCACTGGAAAATAGACTTCCAATATGGAAATGTCAAGCGAAAAATCCAACCCAAGTAGCCCAGGAAAAGCCCTACTGCCGAGCAATAAAACCTTTAAGCTGCTCCTTCTTTTCCAACAGTTCTTGTGCCGATTTAGCTGCAGCTGAATTTGCATAGGGGCCAATCCGTACCCGATACCAGAGCCCCTTCTTGCCAAGATCAGCCTCAACCACGAATGCCGGATATTCCTTGTCCAACATCTTTTGTTTTAGAGCGATAGCATCTCCTGCGGCACCAAAAGACCCAATTTGTACAGCGTGGCTACCATTTGAAACAACCTTCGGCATCTCCGACCCAGAGGTTCCAGCGACTGCCGTCGCTAGATCTTTCTGCGTTGCTTCCTCAACGACAGTAGCAACATCCATCGCTTCCTTTTTCACAATCGGCTGATCCGGCAGATCAATGGGTGACTGAGTTACTACCACAACCTCTTTGTCTTCGACTGGAGCCAGGTTAATACCACTACCAAGCGGAGCGGTCTCTTTTGTCAAATCATCGTAAAAACTCAATTTTGGTTCTTCGGTCACTGGCTCAACGGCCGGCTCTCCAACCACCTTTCCCGTGGCCGGGATAAAGACCGGCTCAGCAACTGCGGTTGGTGCCTGGGCAACCAGCACTCTTTCTGCCTGTTGATACTTTTGCGCCAGATCCCGTTCGGCACCCCGCCGACCGACAATTACGCCGAGAGTAAAACTGGCAAGTGAAACCACCAGTACCAGCACCAAGAGGATAACTGCCTGGCGTTTTTCCATCCGCCGTTGAGTTCTTGTTTTTGACGTACCTTTCATTTTTTCCCCTTTTCCCACATGATGCACTCGCAACAAATCAAATAGCTAAGCCATCCTACATTCGTTCTGGAGCTGAGACACCTAGTAACTGCAGAGCATTTGCCAAAACCGTACGCACAGCATTCACCAGAAAGAGTCGAGCCTGGGTTGTTGCTGGATCTTCAACCAACACTCGATGCCGATTATAGTAACTGTGAAACTGTGCAGCCAGATCCTGAAGATAAAAAACAATCCGATGCGGTTCATAACTAAGGGCAGCGCCGACAACAGTTTCAGGAAAACGGGCCAACTGCTTCACCAGCGCCAGCTCTTCGATCAACTCCAGACGGCTGTAGTCAACCGAACTTGACGATGGTTGCTCCAAGCCTATCTCAGCAGCATTACGATTTATACTGCAAACCCGTGCGTGAGCATATTGAACATAGTATACCGGATTATCACTATTCTGCTGTTTGGCCAATTCCAAGTCAAAATCTAGCTGGCTATCGCAACGGCGCATCAGAAAAAAGAAGCGGCAGGCGTCACGACCAACTTCGTCAATAACCTCTTTCAATGTGATAAAGTTTCCAGACCTTTTTCCCATAATATACGGCTTACCATCACGCAACAGATTAACCATCTGGATCAGTAGCACCTCAAGATCTTCTGGTTGATGTCCCAGCCCGGCCAACATGGCCTTCATGCGCGGGATATAACCGTGATGATCAGCCCCCCAGACATCGATAACCCGATCGAAGCCCCGGTCAAATTTTTCCATGTGATAAGCAACATCCGAGGCAAAATAGGTATAACTGCCGTCCGACTTAATCAAAACACGGTCCTTGTCATCGCCAAACTCAGTGGTCCGCAGCCAGAGGGCGTCATCCTGCTCAAAGGACAGCCCCTTCTCCTTCAGTTTAGCCAGTTCCTGCGTTACCATTCCCTGATCATAGAGACTCTTTTCACTGTACCAATGATCAAATTTGATGCCGAATATCTCTAAATCAGCCTCAATCCATTGCAGGATCTCTTCGACACCAAAGCGGGCGCAGATTTCGATCGCTTCGGCTTCTGGAATATCGGTCAGATCTCCCTTTTCAGAACGATATTTAGCAGCCAGCTCGATGACATACCCGGCCTGATATCCATCCTCAGGAAACTCGATGGTTTCACCCTGCAGCTCGCGAAGCCGCAGCAGAATCGAACGTCCCAAAGTCAGAATCTGGTTGCCGGCATCGTTGACATAATATTCGCGCTGAACATCAAAACCAGCAGCCTGCAACACGGCTGCCACGGCATCGCCAACCACCGCACCACGACCATGACCGATGTGCAATGGTCCGGTTGGATTGGCACTGACAAATTCGACCTGAATTTTTGTTCCGGCACCAATTTGGCTGCGGCCATACTTATCGCCCTGCTCCATAATCTGATCGAGAACTTCGTACCAGCAGGTTGCTGCCAGACGAAAATTAATAAACCCCGTCCCGGCAATTTCGATCTTGTCACAGAGGGGATTTCCCTGGAGCGCAGCAACCAGAGCTTCGGCAATTTGCCGGGGTGCTTTGCGTTCCGGTTTTGCCAGCGTCATCGCCAGATTGGTAGAGAAATCGCCATGATCGTGATTCTTAGGAATTTCCAGCTGCACTTCTTCCGGGAATTCTCCGGAGGTCAAGGAGCCGTCCCCGTAGCATTGTTTCAAAGCTGTCTTAATTGCCAGCCGTAATTGATCTTTCATCCTTTTTACTGCCTCTTTTCTTCAACATCGTCATCGGCACGATCGGGGAGATGGTAAATCAGCTCTCCCTCACGAACCATTCCAAGTTTCGTCCGGGCCAGTTGCTCCCAATAAGTCTTATCTTTCTGTAAGCGCTCAATTTCATTACGGAGTTGCTGTTGCTGCTGTTGCAGATCAACAAGCTGTTGCTGTAATTCCTGTTTCTGTTTTTCCGCCTGGAAGATCCGCAACACCCCGCGACTGCCAAAAACAGCATAGGCGAACATCAACAGAATAACTACAAGCAAACAGATAGTGAGTAAATTTTTTCTGTCGGGAAAACCCGGCTTGCGAGAAGAAGTCAAACAAAACCTCGCATATCAACCGCAACAGCATTGGCTATTGGCGCAACCTGGAACATTTCAACCCCCGCCCAAGCTACCACCGATCCCACCAACAGATCCGATTCCGCGCATGGTAAACATTAACATAACAGAACGATCATCTTCATGTTCACTATAAGACAGTTGTGCACTCCAACATTGTTGACGGTATTCGATACCGATCACCTGTTCCAGTTGCTCATCGGTAGAAAAGTCATAACGCTGATGATAATTCAAATAAACTGGCTTAAGAAAAGCCACACTCAAATTAATCGTGCCGTAATCAATATCATTCACAGGGTCATAACGATACTCAACCCCGAATGAATTATCCTGTTGATCCGCTATTTTTCCCGCGACAGCAACCTTAGTCCAATCACCTGTATCGACATCAAGGGTTGTATCGGTCTGCAAAGACAACCATGCCGCTGGCAATAACGTCATCTCGAGGCGTAAATCCTGAAACCTTTGTTCGCTAGCTTCATCGGTCAAAGCATAGGCTTGCGACAGCCGCAAATAGAGAAGTTCACGGTAAGACGTGCTGCCGTTGACACTATCGGTACGCACGGTTAAGCGCTGTACTAATGCATACTCAATTTGATTTGCCTCGGCAATACGATCATATGCATCAAAATTGGGCAAATACTCTTGATCAACCTCGGGAATATATCTGTAAACCAGTTCCGGCTCTACTGAGTGACGTAATTTACCAGACAAGCCGAACGGACGATGATAAACCTTCTGCACCCGGGTATTGACCCTGGTGGTAAATTCCGCAAGACCTTCATGTTCTGAGTCGGAGTCATCACTTAAATCCCAATAATAACGATCTCGATAGGAAATTTCCGGGGTCACGCCAATAACATCCCACAGCTGAATGCTTGCCGCCAGAATCGGTCGCACCATCAACCGCTCCCCACGCAACCCTTCCTGCCGCCAGAAGTTGCTGTATTCGGTTTCCAAAGCATAATAAAAAACCGACTCCCCGATCCGCTGCCGTGAGACATCAAAATTAATACGCGGCAACAGCTGCAAGGTGGTTGGATCATCAATTTCGAGATCTTTGGTGTATTTCATCTGCCCAACCAGAGAGTATTTCCCCCAGTTCTTGCTCAGGGAAAAGATCGATTGAACCTTGTCCTTATTATATTCCTCTGCAACACTGCCAAAATCTTCAAAATACTGATCATCGTTGACATATTCTGCATCAACAACCATGCGGATGCCCCCAGGCAACAAGCCATCATGCTGCCATTCGAGAGCATAGCGTTCTTCATCAACCGCAACTCCATCAATCTTGTCGACATTTATGTGGTAAGCCCGGGCCTCACCTGCATTTCCCTGGCCAAAGATATATCTATATTCCAACCCTTTACCAATACCCATCTCTGACAGATAATCAAAATAGAGAGTGGCATCCTGATTTATCCCAAGCACCTGATAATAGGCAGCGCCATATTGAAATCCACGCTTGTTGGAATAACCGATACCGGGAATCAACAACCCCGATTCACGCTTATTTGTTGCAGGATAAATCATATAAGGAAGGTAAAGAGACGGAACATCTTTGAGATATAAAATCGTGTTACGAGCACGGGCGTACCCATCCAGAGTCACATCGAGTTGGCTGGCGCCAAACTTCCATGATGGCACATCCCCATCACAGGTAGTAAAAGTCCCTTTTTTAATCCGATAATCAAATTCACCCAGCCGTTCGATGGTTTGTCCACGAACGTGTAGATTTTGGTTTCGCAGATAAAAATGGCCGTTCTCTACAGTTCCAGTCCCTTTTTGTAAATTGTATTGAGCTTTGCTGCCAAAAAGTTCTTCATCAGGTGAAATCAGTTGAACGTCACCTTCGGCTTCAACTTCGCCACTCACTTGATTCCACTTGAGAATCTGGCTTCGGACTTCAAGGTCCCCCTGAACTAACTTGACATCCCCACTCGCATGATAAAGACCCGTATCCCTATCGTAGCTCAGCTGATCGGCCTCAAGTTGAACCGGCTGCCCCGATTCACCCACCTGATCCCAATCAGCTGCTATCACCAGAGATGAACTGGCGAAAAGAAATAAAAGAATAAAAAAGCGCACAACCATGGGATTCCAGATATACCTTTTTGTCACACTGACAGCGTCGGCAATGACAACCTTTCATGAGAATGTTAATGACTGGTAATTGCCAGTGAAGCAACATCCGGCAGTAAAAATTCCCGGATCGCCGCGACCAGAAACAGGGAACCAGCCACCAGAACCGTCTCTTCTGCTGATCGATTTTCCAACGCCGCTTCGATAGCCATAACCGGATCGATATGTTCACTGGCCACAATACCCGCCTCGTGCGCCTGGCGCATCAGTTTACCCGCAGTAACAGCCTCAGCAACCGGAGGCTGAGTTGCATAGACACGGCCGACAAAAGGCAGCAGTTCGGACAATAATTCAGTCGACTGTTTATCCGCTTTACAGCCAATAACCAGATGCAGTTTATCCAGATTCTGCTGCCGCAGATATGCGGCAAGTATCTTTGCCCCAGCAGGATTGTGCGCACCATCCAGAAGGATTCGTTCCGGCAACCATTCGAGCCGCCCCGGCCAGAGGACTGATCCCAAACCCTCTCGAATCTCGGCAGGACTGACTTCCAAACCTTGGTGAGAGAGATAACTCATCGCAGCAGCGGCCAAGGCCAGATTCTGCTGTTGATGAATACCGGCGAGCGTGGTTTTCACCCTATCCAGAAAAAAATCAGCACCAGAAACAGTAAAAGAATCAACCTCGTTGCACCAATGAAAACCTTGCCCAAAGTGCAACAATGGGCTATTCAGCTGCATGGCTCGCTGCTGCAAAACCGCTTTAACTTCTGCATCCTGATGACCACTGATCGCCGCCACACCAGGCTTGAAAATCCCGGCTTTTTCGGCCGCCACCGCGGTCAACTCGGCACCCAGATGAGCGGTATGATCAAGAGCAATCGGCGTAATCAGGCAGAGTTCCGGAGTGACAACATTAGTCGCATCAAGCCTGCCGCCAAGTCCGGTTTCCAAAATCGCCCATTGAACCCCACGGCGCTGAAAACAGAGGAGTGCCATGGCCGTCGTGAACTCAAAAAAAGTTGCCTGCAACGTTTCAGCATGTGGACGCAATTCCTCAATTAACTCAACCGCCTCAGATTCTGCTATCTGTCGCGTGTCAATTCTGATTCGTTCAGTAAAACTATGGAGATGGGGCGAAGTATAAAGGCCTGCCGGAATACCCGCGACTTGGAAAATACTGGCCAGAGCTGCGGCAGTCAAGCCCTTGCCATTGGTTCCGGCAATATGGATAATTCGTAAATGCTCGTGCGGATTCCCAACTCTGGATAAGAGTTCCCGGACATTTTCCAGCCCGAGCTTAATCCCGAAAAATTGCAGCGAATAAAGATAATCCAGGCTATCCCGGTAGTTATGTGCCATCACATTCTTTTTGAATCATGAGATGGCTAAGCCATCAGCTCTTGGTGAAAATTCGCAGCAACTGCGACAACTTCTGCTTCATCTCCTTACGTGGGATGATCATATCAACCATCCCATGTTCAAGTAGATATTCAGAGCGCTGAAACCCTTCGGGAAGGGTTTGACGAATTGTCTGCTCAATAACCCGCGGGCCGGCAAACCCGATCAGGGCTCGCGGTTCGGCAATATTCAGGTCACCAAGCATGGCAAAACTGGCAGTAACGCCACCAGTGGTCGGATCGGTCAGAACTGAAATGTACGGAATCCCCGCGGCCTTCAGCCTCGCCAAGGCAGCACTGGTCTTAGCCATCTGCATCAACGACATAATACTTTCCTGCATCCGTGCCCCACCAGAAGAGGAGAAAATCAACATTGGAGCATTGCTTTCCAACCCTTTTTCAATCGCTCTGGTGATTTTTTCACCAACCACCGAGCCCATGCTGCCACCCATAAAGGAAAAATCAAAAACCGCAACAACCACCGGCAAGCCATCCAGATGACCCTCCCCACAGATCACCGCATCCCCATCACCGACCTTTTTGACCGCTGCCTGGATCCGCTCCTTATATTTTTTTGTATCCTTGAAGTCGAGAAAGTCCACCGAACGCATTTTCGCATCCATCTCGATAAAGGTTCCTTCATCCAGAATCAGATCAATTCTCTCGCGAGCGCCAATCCGAAAATGGTAATCACATTTCGGGCAGACATTCAGGTTCCGCTGAACCTCTTTGGCATAGATAATTTCCTGACAGTTTTTACATTTCGTCCAGACACCCTCAGGCACCTGTACATTTTTTTTCTCAGTCACAGCGATTGACGTTTTTTTCTTCTGAAACCAGGCCATGAAACATCCTTTTAGTTTGTACCAGAAGCCGATCCTGCAAGTAACTTAATACAGTTCAACTGGTGGCGCCAGTAAGTCCATGCTTAAGTTCAACAATAAATTGGGTAACCTTTGGCAGTAACTCTTCACCCTGCCCATTCTCTCCAATGATGTTAACCAGAGCACTCCCAACCACAACCCCATCAGCAAAGGCTCCTACCGCCCTGGCATCCTCGGCAGTGGTAATGCCGAAACCAACTCCGACGGGTACATCGGTCATTTTTTTAAGCTCTTCAACAGCAACCCGGATATCCTCAGGCGAAATTTTTTGCGCTCCCGTCACTCCGGTCATTGAAACATAATAAAGATAGCCCTCGGCAGCGGCCGCCAAACGCTTCATCCGCTCCCGCGGTGTGGTCGGTGCCAACAGAGTAATCAAGTCAATTTTGGACTCCCTCATTACGACACTGATTTCGCCCGTCTCTTCTGGAGGCAGGTCGACCAACAACAAGGCATCGACACCGGCAGCGGCAGCATCCCGGGCAAACCGTTCCGCCCCGTAACAAAAAACCGGGTTATAATAACCCATCAAGATCAACGGGATCTGCGTGTCCTTACGAACATCAGCAACCAATTTCAAAACCCCGGCAAGAGTTGTTCCGGTAGCCAGTGCCCGTTCCGAAGCAGCCTGGATTGTCGGTCCATCCGCCATAGGATCAGAAAAGGGAACTCCCAGTTCGATCAAGTCAGCGCCCGCTTCAGCCAAAGCCAGAATCAGTTTCGCGCTAGTTTCCAGACTAGGATCACCCGCTGTAATAAACGGGATCAGAGCCGTTTCCTGACGCTGTTTTAGTGCTGCAAAAGTTGCTTTAATCCGTGACATCTTACCTGTTCCTAAACCGAGTGCGATAAACCACTCACAGAATTGACCCGAATCTTTGATTTTAGTTGATTCCTGAGCCTGTTATCAATCCTTTTCTTGGGCAAGTAAAAACCTCAAACCGTTGGAGCCGGAGTTCCTGGCTTGCTCTTCGGGCGCCGCCTTGGCCGAATGCGTTTTCTCGGCACAGCCGGTTTTTCCACTGGAGGTCGTTTCCGTTTCGGCTGAGCGCGCTTGTAGGTGAAACAGAAATCTTCATCCAGCGGCATTTCGCTGGGGATTCTACAACCGAGATAATCTTCAATTTCCGCCAGAATATAGACCATTTCTTCATCGGCAAAACTGATCGCCTTACCACGGGCACCAGCCCGCGCTGTGCGCCCGATTCGATGGACATAATCTTCGCGATCCTGAGGCAGATCATAGTTGATCACGTGGGTCACATCATCGACATGGATTCCCCGGGAGGCGACATCGGTCGCCACCAGGTGAGTCAAACTGCCAAGCTTGAACTGGTCAAGAATTCGCATCCGCTTTTTCTGTGGGATATCGCCGGACAACACCGCACTGGACATATTATTCGCCTGCAGCAGGGCATTCAACCGTTCTGCTTCTACCTTGGTATTAACAAACAACAACACCCGCCCTGCATCAGTTTCCCGTTGCAACAAGCCAAGCAGCAGAGCAAACTTCTCCCGCCGTGACACATGATAGAGAATCTGATCTATCCCGTCTGCCGTTACCTGCTCCGGGGCGATTTCAACCCGCTCAGCGAGATTCATAAACTCGTAAGCAAGCTCCATCACCTGTGGTGACAGGGTTGCAGAAAAAAGCATCGTCTGGCGTTTTTCAAACGGTGGCAGTTGACGCAGAATGTAACGCAGATCCTTGATGAAGCCCATGTCAAACATGCGATCCGCTTCATCAATCACCAATGCCTCAACCCGGCTCATTGAAAACACCCGCTGCTTGAAATAATCGATCAGGCGGCCCGGAGTTGCCACAATAATGTCAACACCATCTTTAAGTGCCTGGCGCTGTTTTTCGTAATCAACGCCGCCGAAAATGGGTTGCACTTTAATCCCGGTATACTGACCAAGTAACTCAGCATCTTGACAGATCTGCACCACCAGTTCACGGGTCGGCGCCATGACTAATGCGCGGGGATTGTTGCTGGTCACATTCTTATTATCGAGTAAACGACAAAAAAGGGAGATCAGAAAGGCAGCTGTTTTGCCTGTGCCGGTCTG
>JAQIBX010000052.1 GCA_027858895.1 Desulfuromusa sp.
AAAGGGGTTTCAGATGAGGTTGTACGCCAAGCATTGCGAGAGCAAGAATCCAGTCACTTGCGGTTGGGGGAGATCCTAAGGGGAAAGGGTGCAACCACAGAGGTCGTTTTGGCTGAAGCTTTAGCCACCCAGAGTGGGATGGAATATGTTGCGGAGCCAAAGGTGAAAGCAAGCGCTCTACATCTATTGACCACGGTACCCATCAGTTATGCCAAAGAAAATCTGGCTGTTCCTTTAGAAATCGACGGACAGACGATCAGGTTGGCAGTTGTTGATCCCAGCAATAACCAGATTTTAAATGATCTTTCAGTTTTGACCGGTTGCCGGATTATCCCCTGCCTGGCCGATCGAGATAAATTAATTGAGGCGATCAATCAGGGTTATGAAACCCTTTCAGGCGGCGGTGACAGTTCAATGTCTGATATCGTCCAGGACGATCTGGAGTTGGATGGGGCGATCCAGATCGAAGATCTTCTTGATACCAGTGATGAGGCGCCGATCATTCGCTTTGTCAATGGGTTGCTGACCCAGGCCTATCGGCAGCGTGCCAGCGATATTCATATCGAACCGTTTGAAGCCGAAGTCATCGTCCGCTATCGGGTTGATGGAATCCTCTACGAAGTGCAGCGTCCTCCTTATCGCGCTTTGCCAAATATTATTTCCCGCTTAAAAATTATGGCAAGCCTTGATATCGCTGAAAAACGCCTTCCTCAAGATGGCCGTTTCTCGGTCCGTATTGCTGGAAAGCAGGGCGACATCCGGGTATCGACACTGCCAACCGCCTTTGGTGAGCGGATTGTTTTACGTTTGCTGGATAAAAGTTCCGGAGTTTTGGGGTTGGAAGATATCGGCGTTGATGCGGGAATGCTGCCGCAGATCAAAAAAATGATTCAGAAGAGTCATGGCATTTTTCTGGTCACTGGGCCAACTGGGGCAGGAAAAACAACAACCCTTTATTCGGCACTATCGGCAATTAATTCCCGGGGACAAAATATTATTACAGTCGAAGATCCCATCGAATATCAACTCCCTGGAGTTGGACAAGTTCAGGTGAATTCCAAAATTGATCTAACTTTTGCCCAAGGTCTACGCTCGATTTTACGCCAGGATCCGGATGTGATTATGGTTGGCGAAATCCGCGATAGTGAAACGGCTAAAATTGCTATCCAGGCAGCGCTGACAGGCCATCTGGTATTTTCTACCCTGCACACCAACGACTCAGCCGGAGCACTGGCACGTCTGGTGGAGATGGGTGTCGAGCCCTTTCTGGCTGCTTCGGCGCTGGTCGGAGTTCTGGCACAACGATTAGTGCGAACCATCTGCCCACACTGCCGTATTAGTTATCAACCTGATGAGAAAGTACTTGCTGAACTGTTTGAAGGATCTGAAGTGCCGAAGCAGGCAACTTTCTATCGTGGTCGCGGCTGTAGTCACTGTATGAAGGTTGGCTATTTGGGGCGCACCGGAGTGTATGAACTGCTGGAAGTGACTGACCCAATCCGCAGCCTGGTCACCAGTAATGCCGATGCGGCAACGATTCGTCAGCAGGCATTAAAAATGGGGATGCGGCCTCTGCGGCAAGCTGGATTGGTTAAGGCTCTGGCCGGGCAGACAACGGTTGAAGAAATCCTGCGGGTGACACAGGAGGAGGTTTAAACGGTGGCACTTTATGATTACAGTGCTTTTGATGCTCAGGGGAAAAAGCAACGTGGCGTTGTTGAGGCCCTGAGTCAGAAGGCTGCCAGCCGTAAACTTCGTGGGCAGGGGTTGTTCCCGACCAAACTTGCAACCGCCAGAAATGCTGTGGGCTCTGCCCCGCGGACTTTTTTTCGACAGGTGAGTGCTATCCAGCTTAGCGTTGCAACGCGTCAACTCGCAACGATGCTAACGGCGGGAATGCCACTCGATGAAGCACTGGTGATGGTTGCAGAGCAGCAAATACAGGGATCGCTTGGTTCTGTGCTGACTCTGGTGCGAGATGATGTTTTACAAGGGAGTGCCCTTTATGCTGCTCTCCAGGCTCACCCGAAGATCTTTCCACCGCTTTACACCAATATGGTTCAGGTTGGTGAGGCGAGTGGCACTCTTGATAAAGTTCTGCTCCAACTGGCTGAATTTACGGATGAACAGGCTCGATTTAATTCTCAGTTCAAAGCTGCGTTGACCTACCCGCTGTTGATGTTTGTGGTCGGCAGTGGCGTGTTAGTGTTTTTGATGACTTTTGTCGTGCCAAAAATCACCCGGATGCTCGAAGACTTGGAGCAGGCTCTGCCACTGCCAACCCTGTTGTTGATGTCTTTCAGCAATTTTTTGGCAACTTATTGGTGGCTGTTGTCGATTCTGGGGGTGGGTTTTCTTTGGGCTGCCCAGCGGTTTTCGTTAACAGAAAGGGGGCGATTCTGGTTCGATCAAAAAAAATACAGCTTACCGTTACTTGGGCCGCTTGCTTTACAGAATGCCACCGCCCGTTTTGCCAGAACAACTGCAACATTGCTGCATAGTGGAGTGCCGTTATTGACTGCCCTGGAAATAGTCCAGAACCTGCTGGGAAATAATTATCTTCAGCGAGCGCTAGAGGTGGTACGGGAAAAGGTGACCGAAGGGGCTGGGCTGTCTGAACCTCTCTATGATGCGGGGGTATTTCCAGCAATGTTGCCGCAGATGGCAGCAGTTGGTGAACGTAGTGGTGAACTTGAGGGGATGTTGTTTAAGGTTGCAGAAATATACGAGCATCAGATTCAGGCTCGATTGAACAGTTTGATGTCTCTGTTGGAACCGCTGATGATTCTGTTTATGGGAACAGTCGTCGGCTTCATTGTGCTGGCTATTTTATTGCCGATTTTTCAGGCCAGTCAGGGAATGGGATAGTGTTCAGAACCCGGGGGTGTTCGATGGATTTATACAAACATCATTAACGTGGTTTTACGCTGATAGAAATTATGGTTGTCGTGGTGATTCTCGGTATTTGGGCCGCAATTGTTGTGCCTCGGCTTCTGGATGAACCGGAAAAAGCTCGACGAACCTCAGCGGCTACCCAAATTCGCAGTTTTGAAGAAGCACCGGGGATTTCGATCTCTTTTCTTACGGCCCCGACGGTGAAACTGGGGGTGAAGGTGAAAATGCCGATGTTGCCAACTGGAGCCTCGATTAATCGCTCAGGTTTTACCCTGATCGAGCTGATGGTTGTTATTGTTATTCTGTCGCTCGTCAGTTTTATCAGTTTGCCACTGCTGTCTAACCGGGGTGATGGTGATGAGCGATTGGTGTTGCGACGAATTGCCGGAACCGTCAAGAACTTGTATAACGAGGCAACGTTGACCAGGGATGAACATCTACTGACATTCGATTTTAATCGCAACAGTTTGCTGATGTTTCGCCTACGATCCAATGCGGGAGTGATCGAAAAAGAGTCGTTTGGGCGTGAAGTGCTGCTGGCACCGCTGCAGCTTAAACAGGTCGATGTCGAAGGCAAGGGGGCGTTTCGAACCGGTCAGGTTTCGGTCCGAATTTTACCGCTTGGCTGGATGGAGCAGACGCGCCTGGTCGTTCGTAAAGAGAGCGGAGATGAAGTGCAACTTGCATTTTCACCATTGACGGGATCGATGACTATCGATGATGAGCATGCGACAGTGCAATAAGGGTTTTTCTCTGCTTGAGGTGATGATTGCTCTAGCGATTGTTGCCATAGCCCTGGTGTCTTTGTTGGGATTATCGAACCGCTCTATTCTCGTTCAGGATACAATCCAGAAGGTCACAAGGGCGACTCTGCTGGCGCAACAATTGATGAGTGAACAGGAGTTGAATGTTGGGAACGAGCGTTTAAGCTGGGAACCACAAGGAGATGATTTTACCGCACCATTTGAAGAGTTTCGTTGGCAAGTTAGTTACCAGGATACTTTGATCAGCCAGGTGAAACAGGTCACGGTCGTTGTCCTTTGGGGCGAAGCAGAAAAAAATGAACAGGTTCAGCTGGTCTCTTTTCTGCCGGTTGGAGTGGCAGAATGAGTAATACATCAAGGGGATTTACCCTGATCGAAGTATTGCTGGCTATTTTGATTGGTACTCTTGTTTTGACCAGTGTTTACGGGATTTTCAGCTCGGTTAGCGGAGCTCGTAATCGTCTCGAGGCAGAAGGAGAGATCTACCACCAGGCACGAGTTTTTTTCGATCGGATCGGTGGTGAACTGAGTAGCCTGAGATTGTCACCACTGGGCAAAGAGGCTGCTTTTAGCTCAGGTAAAACTCTAGATGGTGAGATCTTTTTTGAGTTTAATACCGAGCTGGTTTCCCCTTTATTGCAGCAGCATGGTGGAATATCTCGGGTTCGCTACGAAGTGCGTCAGGAAGAAGAATCAGCTGTTTTGTTGCGCAGTGAACAAATCTTGCTGACCAACTTGGCAGCGTCTGAACCCCTTGTATTTATTGCGGGTTTGCAGACTTTTCAGCTGCGCTATTTTAGCCAGGGTCAATGGCAAGACAGTTGGTCTGGAAAATTTCCACCGCAGCTGCTTGAGATGACGTTAGAGCTGGAAAGTGATGACCGGTTGATTCCGTTTCGCAGTAGTTTTGTTCTGCCCGGGGGACGCGGATGAGCTGTCTGCGTAATCAAAACGGCATGGCTCTATTGCTAGTTCTGTTGGTTGTTGCTTTGCTCAGCGCTCTGGTGATTGAATTTTCTTTTTCAACTTTGGTTGATTTGCGGGCGACAGAAACTTTTCGTGATCGAGCCAAAGCCTACTATCTGGCACGGGGTGGAGTCGAGGCGGCACGAACGATTCTTCAGGAAGATAAGAATGATTTTGACCACCCCTCGGAATTCTGGGGCAATCCGTTGGCCAATATCCCGGCTGGCGATGGCGATGTCAGTATTACTATAACTGACCTGACTGGTCGTTTAAACGTTAACTTTGTTGCCGATAATCGTGGCAACCCTTTGCCGGGTTATCATCGTTTTGTCACTCTCTGTGAAGACATTCTACTGCTGGATCAATTGCAGTCCCAAGAGTTGGCCGATTCGCTGGTTTACTGGTTTAACACAGATAAAACCAAAACAACGCCGGACGATGCTTATTACGCTAGTTTGCAGCCTCCCTATCAGCGGCGGGGCGAAAAACTGACAACGATAGATGAGCTAAGACTGGTCAAGGGATTTGACGCACAACGGGTTGAACAATTAAAGCCTTATCTTCGAGTTGTGGGTGGAGAACAGATTAATCTTAATACTGCTCCAGCGGCAGTTTTGTACGCTTGGCAATTTTCTGCGGCTGAAGGAAATGTTGAAGTAATTTTTGATCGGCAGGACATTGTTGCACTGGTTGATTATCGGCAGCAATCTTCCTACCGGACATTGTCTGATCTTTCACTGGCAGAGGGAATCGGCGAACGTTGGTCGGCTGCATGGTTGCAGAATTCAGTTGGAGTGGCAGGATCGATATATCAGGTTCTCAGCCGGGGACGGATCAATCAGGGAACCCGTTATGCAACGGCTATTATCAGCAAGCAGGGGAATGAACTCCTGAGTTTCAAGGTGGAATAATATCATGTCTAAACGCTTTATCGGTATCGATCTGGAAGGAACAGATGTCAGGGTTGCTATTTTAACAGCAGCACCAGGGAAAATCGATGTCGAGCTGGACAAGCGGACCCATGAGACTCCCGAGTCTGCAGCCGGGGCGATCAAAGAGATGCTGGGGGGTAAAATCACCCTGAGGGATCGTTTGGTTACGGCATTGCCTTGCCGAGTTGGTCTGTTTCGCCGCCTCCGGTTTCCATTTCGCGAAAAAAATAAAATTGAGGCGGCTCTGCCGTTAGAGTTGAAATCACAGTTACCAATTTCACTTGAAGAACATGTGATCTCTTTTTTGCCACCCCGGGCGCGTGCAGATGACTATGAAGTGGATGCCGTTGTTGTCAATAAGCGCGAGGTTGAAGAGCTTTTGACCTATTTCCCGGATCCAGAACAAAATCCCCACCGTATCGATCTTTTTCCCTTTGCGTTGCTTCCTGTTTTAAGCGATCAAGACGGAATACTGGTTTATTGCAGACGTCTCGAAGTTGTGGTGGCTCTTGTTTATGATGGCGCAATTCGCGATTACCGATTGTTACCCGGAACCAGTGAGTTGAACGAAGAAGAAATTTTTGATTTTATTGCCAATCAAGTCAGTCAGCTAGAGAATGCTATTGGTTACGAAGATTTGCCCCTCTGGATTATCGGGGCGGGGGTGACTGAAGAGCTGCTGGTTATGCTTTATCAAACTGATCGGACAATTTTGGCTCCGGCTGAAGATGTTTTTGGTGTGGAGGTGAGCTGTGAAATGGCTCCGGCGGCGTTATTGGCTTTGGCCGAGATGCGTGGAGTGAAAAAATCGATACAATTAAATTTTCGTCAAGGCGAGTTTTCTGCACGCGGGCAGCTGGAGATTTTTCGCACCAAACTTATTGCCGTTGCACTCCTGTTGATTCTCGTTGTTGCAGGCGGAGCATTGACAATGCATCTTGGTTATTTGCAGAAAAATCGTGAGGAAAGTCGTCTAAAGCAACAGATGACTGGGGTTTTTCGTCAGGTTATGCCCGCCAATACGACGATTGTGGATGTGCCGTTGCAATTGGAGAGTCAACTGACAGACCTGCAAAAACAAATTCAGCTTTTTGGTCTGGGGGGGCATAGCGCGGCGGCAGTTTTACAAGGCTTGTCCCGCAGTATTGATCGGGATATTCGTGTTGATTTTCAGGAATTTAACTATAGTAACGAGGAAGTACGCCTAGCTGGGAACGCAGATTCTTTTGAGTCGGTTGACCAAATTGCTGAAAAGTTGAAAGTAAATCGTCTGTTTAGTCAGGTTGGAATTATAGCTGCCAAACTGGCAACCGATAACAGTCAGGTTGATTTTGAGCTGCAACTGAAATTCAACGGGGGGCAAGAGCAATGATGAAACGTCTTGACCCAAGAGAAAAAACCGTTGTTATTGCAGGGGTAATTGTTCTGGTATTGTTGTTTGTCTGGTTTGTTCTGCTCCAACCTTATTTTGATACAATGAATAATCTTGATCGCAGAATTTCCGCTCATCGGCACAGTTTGGTCAAAGTTGAAAAAATGAGTAATCAGATTAGTCATTTACGCCGTCAACTCGCTGATGTTGGAACCAGTAAAAAAGGCAATCGACCACTTTTTTCTCAAGTTGAAAGCCTTACTGAGACAACCGGGGTTCGTGAAAAGTTGCTCTCCATGCGTCCGCAGCCGGCCACGACTGAGGGGACGTTCCGTCAAGAGCTGGTTGAAATCCGGCTGGAAAAAATATCTTTATCGCAATTGGTCAAACTGCTGCATGCTGTAGAATATCGTAGCGATGGAATCCAGGTTAAATCGATGCGGGTCAAGCCGCGTTTTGAGGATCGTTCGATCCTGGATGTCAATATGGTTCTGCTGTCTTTGGAGAGTTTATGAGTCGCGTCAGTTCCTCAATTTTTAACTGGCAGCGATTTGCTGGTAATCGCCGGTTGTTTCTCCTTTGCCTGTTCCTGTTTGTGGTCAGCGCATTTTTTTCCTCCTGGCTATTTTTCCCTGCAGAGGTGTTGCAACGTCGTTTGCTTCAGGAAGTTTCTCTACAGACCGGTCTTAATATGCAGGGTCGTAATGCGACTATGCTTTTTCCGGTAGGGTTGGGATTGGATCTGTCTATTTATCCTGAGATGTCAGAATTGATTGATTTCGATCTGACTGAATTACAGGTTACCCCGGTGTGGGGTAGCCTCTTTTCCAATCAGCAGAAGGTTAATTTAACTGGTATTTTAGCTGGTGGTGGGATCAATGCTGATGTGGGACGGGGTGGTCAAATTAGTTTAAAACTTAAAGATATTGCCCTGGCTGCACTGCAGCAGTTGGATATGCCTTATCGAATCAGTGGGCAATTAACTGGTCAGCTGGCTGGTGAAAATATTTCAAAAAATATGAGCGGCAGGGGCAACTTTTCTCTATCCTTAAGAGATACACGAGTTTTGGGTCTGGAACAGATCGGTTTGCCCGCCAACTTTTCTGCTGGAATGTTGCAACTGGAGGGAAAATTAGATCAGCGGCGCGTCAGTCTTGAAAAAGTTGTTCTGACCGGTGGACCTTTGGAGTTGAGTGGAGGCGGAAATATCCTGATTGGTGAAATCCCCGAACAGACACGGCTGAATTTGAACGTTCGCCTGCATCCGACTTCGACCACGCCCGATAGTTTGCGAGAGCTGCTTAATTTGACTGGTGTTAGGCCAACGGCAGATGGAAGCTATCTGTTACGGGTTGGTGGAACCTTAGCCAAGCCGGTCATTCGTTGATGGCGCCGCAAAAAAAGTCCGATCTACTGTGTTGCAGCAGTTTTTCCGGGCCTTGACCTCGCTATGTAGGGCTGCACCGCGGGAAAACCACTACGTCTTGTATGTCAAATTCTTTTCTTAATCATTCCATTGCTTTTTGCGAGTGCACTATTCGTTGACCTTTGACTTTATTCTGGAGATTGGATAAAGCGATATCCTCGACCACGAATCGTGAGGAAAAAACGGGGTTTTGTCGGATCTATCTCAAAATATTTACGCACTCGAACAATGAAGTTATCAAGTGTGCGGGTTTCGGTTTCAGGTGACATGCCCCAGACCTGTTTGAGTAATTCTCCCCGCGATAGTACCTTTCCCTCTTGAGCAAAAAAAAGTCGCAACATTTTCATTTCCAGTTCGGTTAGCTGGATTGTTCCCTTCGCCGTTATGGCCTGATCTGTTTCCAGATCAATCTGGTTGTTACCAAAGGTGTAAAGTTTATTTTTGGGCTGATCTGTCTGCCAATTGGCACGCCGTAGCAGACCAGCAACTCGCAATAAAAATTCTTTGAGGTTAAAGGGTTTAGCCAGGTAATCATCCGCCCCTTTGCTGAGTCCGATAATCCGATCCTGCTCCGTTCCCCGGGCAGTCAACATTAAAATTGGGATCTGGTTCTCCTCTTCCCGCAACCGATCACAGACTTCTAGTCCATCGATCCCGGGCAAAGCCAGATCCAGAATAATAAGTGCGTATGAGTTTATTGCAAGCAGCTCAAGGGCATGTTCCCCGCTTTCAACATGAGTGACAAGGTAGCCTTCCTCTTCCAGATTGAAAACCAGTCCCTGGGCAATATGTGGCTCATCTTCGACAAGTAACAGGGCAATTTTATGCATCATCAGGGTGCTCTACTGTCAAGGGGATCATCAGATGAAAGGTGCTTCCTTTGCCGCTTCCCGGACTTTCGATCCAGACTTTACCACCATGGAGGCGGATGACATTGCGCACAATAAACAGGCCAAGGCCGCTACCACGAATTGTTTTACCGGTGTGGCGAATACGGTAAAAAATACGGAAAACTTTTTTCTGATATTTGCCAGGAATTCCTACCCCCTGATCGGTAAAGCGCAGGTGGGCCATCGCGCCGTCTTGTGTCAGTTTAACTGTGACGACTGGAGGTCTGTCGGCATAGAGAGTTGCATTTTCCAGCAGATTTCGCATCACTGTTTCCAGAGCATCTGTTTCAAAACAGGCTTCTAGACCGGGTTCAATTTCCCAGTTTAAACTGCCATTTTTGGGAGTTATTTCCTTCTCACGCAGCAGATAAGATTCAATCATCTGTGACAGGTTACCCTGCTGTAAATTGAGCCTGGCGCCTCTATGTTCGATTTTGCTTGCTGTCAGCAGGTTATTAATCAAACCGTTTAAACGCTCACTGTCCCCCTGCATTCGTTCGACGAATTTCTGCAATTGTTCCGGTTTTGGCTGCCGCATCTGGATTGTTTCCAGGTGGAGCTGAATTGAAGCTAGCGGGGATTTTAACTCGTGGGTGACTTGATTAATAAAGTGGCTTTGTGCCCGGTTTAAGGATGCCTGCCGTCGCCAGTAGAGAAAAATGACATAAATACCGGCCAGAATTGCAACCAGTAGCAGAATCCCCTCGGTCAGTATCAGCCAATCACTTGTTTCTGGTAGCCAATCAACTTGATATTTGTTCGCCAGCTCTTTCAATTGCTGGTGGCGACCGAGAAACCAGTAGATCCAGGACACCAGCAACAGGATCCACACAATTTGAATGCCAATAAAGGTGATCAGGGGATGGAAAAGGCGACGAAACAGTTTCATGTCTCATCTATTACCATTGAAATCAAGGCGTTACAAGTCAGTTTTTACACAAGTATTACATTTCTAGGGAGGTTTGACTGATACTATCCCCGGATCAAATCAAGAGACTGTCAGTTTGGAAAGACTAGCGGCCTCCCCAGCAGGAGTTTTTATGCTTTCAGGATTAACTATTGGACAGCACAGTGTTCCATTTCCCTTGATTCAGGGTGGAATGGGGGTGCGCATATCCGGATTTCGTTTAGCCGGACACGTTGCGCTGAATGGCGGTATCGGTATTATTGCCGCCGCTGGTCTGGCATTGAACAGTGCTAACTATGACGGAGGCAACTTTTTTGCTGCGGATCGTCAGGCACTGTTAGATGAATTACGCAAGGCTTATGAAATTGCCCCTGATGGAGTTATCGGTGTGAACTGCATGGTTGCCGTTAAAAACTATGACGAAGTGGTGCGAACCTCCTGTGAAGGTGGAGCCAAACTGATTATCAGTGGCGCTGGATTGCCGATGAGTCTTCCCGGATTAACGGCAGATTTTCCCGAAGTTGCTCTGGTGCCGATTGTTTCTTCGGTGAAAGCGGCTGAGCTTATTGTGCGTAAATGGCAAAAAAGCTACCAACGTTTTCCCGATGCCATAGTGGTCGAGGATCCCGATACGGCCGGGGGTCATCTGGGTGAAAAAATGGAGCGAATTGGTACTGGTGACTATGATCAATATGCAACGGTACGTGGCGTTAAGGACTATCTGAAAGATAAATGGAATCTGGAAATTCCGGTGATCGCTGCCGGTGGCGTCTGGGATCGGGAAGATCTGCAGTATGCGCTGTCTCAGGGTGCGGATGGCGTGCAGATGGGAACCCGTTTTGTGGTCACAGAAGAATGTGACGCTGGCGATGAGTTCAAGCAGGCCTATCTCGATTGTTCGAAGGAAGATATTGGCCTGATTATGAGCCCGGCTGGTTTGCCGGGCCGGGCAATCAAAAAAAACATTGATCAGGTGCGCCAGCGGGATGTTGATCTTAACGTTTACTGCCCCTCCGCTTGTTTGAAAAAATGTGCTTATCAGACATCGCGTGAGCGCTTCTGTATTGTTCATGCCTTGGACCGAGCTCAGAAGGGGGATACGGAAACCGGCCTGATTTTCTGTGGCAGCAATGCCTGGAAAGCTGATCGCATCTCAACGGTTAAAGAGGTGTTTGCTGAGCTTTTCCCCCAAGAGGAACGAGCTAACGATTGAAGGTTTGACCTCTCAACGGCTCAAAAGCACCGTTGCACTGATGAACTGGGCGAAAAGACCTGATTGAACGAGTTTTATCGCCTTTTCAATGTCGGGGGCAAAGTAGCGATCTTGATCGTAAAATGGCACCTCGTCACGTAAAAGCTGCTTAGCTTGTTCTAGTAACTCAGAGGTTTTAAGTGGCGCACGAAAATCGACACCCTGACAGGCCGCCAGTAATTCAATTGCCAAAATTCCTGCTGTATTTTCCGCCATCTCTCCCAGCCTGCGAGCAGCAAAGGTCGCCATGGAAACATGGTCTTCCTGATTTGCTGATGTGGGAATGCTGTCAACCGAAGCTGGATGGGCACGAGATTTGTTCTCACTGGCCAGAGCCGCTGCCGTGACCTGAGCAATCATAAAACCTGAGTTTAAACCCCCTTTTTCGACCAGAAATGGCGGTAATTTACTTAAATTGCTGTCGATTAACAAGGCAATCCGCCGCTCGGCCAGTGCGCCAATTTCTGCAATTGCCAAAGCCATATTATCCGCCGCCATCGCGACCGGTTCGGCGTGAAAATTCCCTCCGGAAAGAATGTCATTCTCATCAACGAACACCAGTGGATTATCAGAAACAGCATTTGCCTCGGTTTGCAGGACTCCTGCAGCATGGCGCAGTTGTTCCAGGCAGGCTCCCATCACCTGCGGCTGACAGCGCAAAGAATAGGGGTCCTGTACTGCTTCACAGGCGCGATGTGAGTCTTCAATCTGACTGTGATCGAGCAGTCTGCGATAGGCTTCAGCCGTATCGATTCGGCTCTGGTGGCCGCTGACCTGATGGATCCGTTCATCAAAGGGGCTACGACTGCCAAGTGCCGCTTCGACGCTGAGACTGCCGCAGACGATGGCAGCGGCGAACAGATCCTCGGCGGCAAACAGTCCTTTCAGGGCAAGCGCGGTTGATGCTTGAGTCCCGTTGAGTAGCGCTAACCCTTCTTTCGGACCCAGCGTGCAGGGTTCTAGACCGGCAATTTCCAGACCTTTTCGGCCCGATAAGCGTTTCCCCCGATAGGTGACTTCCCCTTCTGCGAGCAATACCGTACTCATATGCGCTAGTGGTGCAAGGTCTCCCGACGCGCCGACCGAACCTTTTTGTGGAATACAGGGATAAACTTCGGCGTTAACCAATTTGATCAGTGCTTCGATGACTTTCAGGCGAATTCCAGAATAGCCACGAGCCAGACTGTTGATTTTGAGAACCATCAGTAAGCGAACTGTTGCCTCATCCATCAGTTCACCGACTCCGGCTGCATGGGACAGAACGATGGAGCGCTGCAATTGCTTGAGCTCTTCGTTTGGGATATGGGTGTTGGCCAGCAACCCGAAACCGGTGTTGACACCATAGACCACCCGCCCCTGGGCGATGACCTGGCGAACTGT
>JAQIBX010000079.1 GCA_027858895.1 Desulfuromusa sp.
CTGTTGACCAAGGCGGGGGCCGATGTTCATGTCATCATGACTAAAAATGCCCGGGAATTTGTTACGCCACTGACTTTTCAAACCCTGTCAGGTCATCCGGTGCATACCGATCTGTTCAATCTCTCTCAGGAACAGGAGATCGACCATATTTCCCTTGCTGACCGTGCCGATCTGTTCATTCTGGCCCCAGCCACGGCCAATTTGGTCGGGAAAATTTCCCAGGGTCTGGCCGATGATCTGTTGACCACGAGTGTTATGGCAACCAAAGCTCCTGTACTCCTGGTTCCGGCAATGAACAGCAATATGTATGAAAATCCGATCTATCAGCGCAATCAGGAGTATCTGTCCGATTGCGGCTATCATATTCTGGAACCGATCCGTGGAGCTCTGGCTTGCGGTTGGGAAGGCAAGGGCAAGTTGCCTGATCCTGCAGTGATATTTGACGCAGTACAATCAGTGCTGACGCCGAAAGATCTGCTTGGTTGCCGCATTCTGGTGACTGCCGGGCCAACTCGGGAAGAGATTGATCCGGTACGCTACATATCCAATTATTCTTCCGGAAAGATGGGTTTTGCGGTCGCTGCTGTCGCTCAGGAGCGTGGTGCTCAGGTTGTTTTGGTTGCCGGACCAACGCACTTAACTGTACCGGTTGGAGTGCGCTGTCTTCCGATCTGTTCTGCCGAGGAGATGCGTTCTACAGTATTTGACCATCTGGATAATGTGGATGTGGTGATTAAGGCTGCTGCAGTCTCCGATTATCGTCCGGTTGATCGGTCGGCACAAAAAATGAAAAAAACAGCTGATAAATTCACCCTGAATTTGGAAAAAAATCCCGATATTCTTGCCGAACTTGGGCAGCAGAAAGAGGGTAGAATCCTGGTTGGATTTGCTGCTGAAACGGAGAGATTGCTGGCTCATGCAGCAGAGAAACTACAAAAGAAAAATCTGGATCTAATTGTTGCTAACGATATTACACGGGATGGTGCGGGGTTTGACGTTGATACTAATATTGTTCGGCTGCTCCATGCGAATGGTCGGGTAGAAGAATTGGAATTAATGAGTAAAACACAGGTAGCGCAACAGTTGCTGGATCGGGTGGCGGTGCTGTGGAAGGCTAAACAACAGTAAACAGTGGCAAAATTTCGTCAGGATCGGTGATTCCCAGCTTAAGTCGGTTGCGCAGTTCATTAAGGATCAGGTTTGAATCGTCCTGGTGAAGCTTTCCCTCAAGCCAGAGATGGTTCATGTTCTTTCTGATCAGATCCGCAGCAGTCAGAGCCCGATCTCCGGTTGGATCAGCGTTCCAGTAGGGACTGTTCTCATCGCCAAGAATACCGTTTATGGCTTCAAGTCCCATGATCATGTATTCGTTATGTTCCTTTTCATCAAACTTCCATTTTGATCTTTTTGCGATGGTGTTGATAAGTTTGTGCCAATTGTTGAGCCGGGTGACCAGCATCATCGAATTGAAGATCTGTTTGTTGGTTCGAAAAGAAAATATCGTCGCAGAGAGGATTTTGTTAAGCATCCGATCATGCTGTTGGTTGTCTCGTTTGGCCAGTTGCTGTGCGGTTTCCCAGGTTTCGTCTCGAACGCCGATGTCGGCACGAATTTCCCAATAGGCATGATTCAGCAGAGCCGAATTGTAGGTCATGACTAATTTGTGGGGAACAAAATAATTATGTGCAATGGTATCTGCTGCCAGGTGGGCCAGATATCCGTAAGCACAGGCCTCTGCCGCCTGGCTTTCTTTTTTGCCTTGCGCGAGAAGCTTGCGACCGATACTCCAGTTGTGGCAGTGTCTCAGGTGGTGGGTGTGTTTTTTTCCCAGGGTGATATCTGCAGCAATGCAGCCGTAGAGAAAGTCCATAGAATGGGTTGCCAGGAGGGCTTGTAAGGCTATCGGCAAAGCCTCAGGTGCTGCCAGCAGGCGCAGGCCAAGTCCTAAATGAACTCCGGCTCCCCAAGCGAACGCATCGGCGGGAATTAATAGTAATAATAACAAAATTATGATAAGGCGAAACATGTCGTTACCAAGTCTTTTTTGTGAAGGTATCTAATTTAAATGTCCGACAAATTATACCACGAATGTCATGATGTAATCTCGCAAGGAAAAGCAATTCTTGAAGATTTACAGCAGTGGGGATTTGAGTCGATTATCCCGTTGCCTGATGAAAAAACCGCGTCTATTGCTGTTCATCCGCAACAAGATGCTGTTACTTCTCACAACTCTGGAACTCTTATTGAGTTAGAGGCTCGTTTGAGTGGCTGCAGCCTTTGTCCTCTCTCTGATCAGCGTAAAAATATTGTTTTTGGCGCTGGCAAACCACAGGCGCGTTTGGTCCTGGTTGGCGAAGCTCCAGGGCATGAAGAGGATGAAACCGGTGTCCCCTTTGTTGGTGAAGCGGGCAAGTTGTTGGAAAAAATTCTCATCGCGATGCATCTTTCTCGCGAAGAGGTCTATATTTGCAACGTTATCAAATGTCATCCCCCCGGCAATCGTGATCCACACCCGGATGAAATCGCCGTTTGTGAACAATTTTTGCAACAACAGCTGGCACTGATTCAACCGGAACTGATTATTACCCTTGGCCGTTTTGCTACGCAGACACTCTTGAAAACAACGGAACCAATTGGAAAATTACGCGGGCAATGGTTTGAGTACGAGGGGATTCCGCTGATGCCGACCTTCCATCCCGCCTATTTGCTGAGAAATCCAGCTGGGAAGAAACCGGTTTGGCACGATATGCAGCAGGTGATGCAACGCTTGAGTCAGAAATGATGCTTTCATAAAGCTTGTGAAGTGGCTAAGCAAAGATATTGAGGTAGGTGCCCGGAGGGGGAGTATCAATGGGTGTCATCTGATATTTACTGACGATTGAATTGATCTTCTGACCAGTTTCAGGTTCTTGCCTCGAGGAATCCATGACTGGTTCCAGGGTCAGATGAAGAGTCTGGTGTTCTTGCGGTAAAGCTATGGCGTCGGGATTGTAGGTGTCGACATACTCAGCGTCAATGATCTGCGCAGTGGCAGAATTTTTGGTGTAACTATCCCTGGCTTGCTGAATTCTTTGTTGTTTCCCTGCTTGATCGGCAGAGGACTCCCTAGGATTTGATCCTGGCAGCTTGGGCTGATCTAAAATATATGTGTTGGTGATGCGCATATGAAT
>JAQIBX010000020.1 GCA_027858895.1 Desulfuromusa sp.
ATCTATGCCGCTGCCGATCAGCATCGTTTGATACGAGATTTATTGCGTGAACTCAGTTCAGAGAACAGATCCGCAGACGTCGACCAGGTTCTCTGGCGAATCAGCACAGCAAAAAACCACCTGATTACTTCCAACAGTTACCAACCCAGCGATCTGGATCCCATATCATCTCTGGTCGCCACAATTTATCCTCGCTACCAGAAGGCACTTAAAGCTTATAATGCCGTAGATTTTGATGATCTGTTGATGTTTACAGTGCAGCTTCTTGAGCAACATGTCGATCTGCAAAAACATTATTGCGACCGTTTTCAATATCAAATGGTAGACGAATATCAGGATACCAATCCGGTTCAATACCGATTATTAAAATTACTGGCAAGCACTCATGGCAATCTGTGCGTCGTCGGTGATGACGATCAATCGATCTACGCTTTTCGTGGTGCCGACGTTGCCAATATTCTTGATTTTGAGAAAGACTTCCCCGGCACCAAAGTGATCAAGCTTGAACAGAATTATCGCTCGACTGAAAATATTCTTGCCGCTGCCAACGCTGTTATAAAAAACAACCTGAAGCGGAAAGAAAAGACCCTTTGGACCGACAGTGGCGCTGGGCCCAAAATCGGCTATCTGCTCTGCCAGGATAGCGAAGACGAAGCCAGCCAGGTGATGGAAAGAATTCATGCTGAAAAATATCGGGGTAAACTTAATTATGGCGATTTTGCCATTCTCTATCGCACCAACAGCCAATCGCGCGCCTTTGAAGAACAGTTGCGTTATGAAAACATTCCTTACGTTTTGATCGGTGGTCAGCAATTTTTTGATCGCAAAGAAATCAAGGATGTTATCGCCTACCTGAAGATCATTCAGAACCCTGCCGACGAAGTCAACCTGCTGCGCATACTTAATTATCCCAAACGCGGTATTGGCGCAGGCAGTATTGATCGAATCATTCGCTATTCTGCTGACAAAAGCATCTCTCTCTGGAATGTTCTACAACAGGTCAGCCGAGTTTCCGAGATCAATGATCGAACCGCAACGGCATGTGGTTCTTTTGTCGAGCTGATCAAACGTTACCGAAAGCGCTTTGGGCAACCGCTGCGGCTGCTCGAAACGCTTCAGGAACTCTTTGTTGAACTGAAATTAGCCGATGAGATTTATCGCCAGGAAAAAGATCCCCTGGTTGCCAGGCGGCGAGTTGAAAATCAGGAAGAGCTGCTGAACAGCATGTCGATCTATCTGGCACGTACCACTCAGCCTGATCTTGCCGGTTTTCTGGAAAGGATATCGCTGTATGACGACGCCGCTCCCGGAAAAAAAGACAAAGAAAGCAAGCTGGCACTTGATGCTGTGACCCTGATGAGTTTACATTCAAGCAAAGGGCTGGAATTCCCGATTGTCTTTCTAGCCGGGATGGAAGAAGGATTTTTACCCCATAAGAACTCGCTTGCCACAACCGCTGATATCGACGAAGAGCGACGTCTCTGTTACGTCGGAATCACCCGTGCGAGGCAACAGTTATTTCTTCTGGGAGCCCAACAACGGCGTAAGTACGGCAAACTGGAGCAACGAGAACCAAGCCGTTTTCTCAGTGAAATCCCGGCAGAGCTGTTGCATAAATTCGAGGAAGAACAACCTGGTAACAAGGCTCCGGAAGATGAAGCTGCTAGCGCTAGCAGCTTTTTTAATAATATCAGTCAGATGTTTGAGGATTAGTCAATATCTTCCGCCAACCCATTTGAGCCCGTCACTATTCGCTCAGGACAATTTAGCACCACAGGGAGGGGACTGATTTTATTTTTCGTCGTTTCAGTGTCGGGGACAGAACAATTTTCGGAAAAACCTTCGAAAAAAAATTGGTCCCCCTGGTTCAGTGAAAAATTCAATCTGTCTCCCGGTTTTACTAGAGAAGAAAAGGAGAATATTTATGTCAATGATTAAAGTTACATTTCCCGGAGGGGCAATGGTCACAGCAAATTTTGGAAAGTTTGAAGTAGCGACAGACCAACCGTTAGAAGATGGTGGCACTGATACCGCCCCGGAACCCTACATGCTGTTTTTATCATCCATCGTCACCTGTGCCGGTTTTTATGTGCAACGCTTCTGTCAACAACGCGAGCTGTACACTGAGGGGATGACGATGACCCTGGATATCGAACGCAACCCCGAGATGCGCCGTCTGGAAAAAGTAAAAATGGCCATCCAGCTTCCCGAAGGCTTCCCGGAAAAGTATAAAAAGGCCGTTATTCGTGCTGCCGGAATGTGTTCAGTCAAAAAAGCAATTGCAGATCCACCGGAATTTGAAGTTATTACTGAATAACTGTTAGCGGTAGATTTTCTTATATTGGTCACTTGTTTAACGCAAAAGTGGTGATTAAATATAATTGTAAATCTTATTTTTTAGCCCTAGAAAATCCACCTCACACATTGGAGGCAACCGGATGTATGACGTCATCATTATCGGTGGTGGAATCATAGGCTGTGCCTTGGCTCGAGAGTTATCTCGATACAATTTACGACTGGCCCTGATTGAGAAAGAGGTCGAGGTTGGTTTCGGAACCAGTAAAACCAACTCGGGGATCATCCACGCGGGACATCACTCATCAGCTGAGACTCTTAAAGGCAAGTTTGAGTGGGCGGGCAATCAGAGGTGGGACGATCTCGCCTGCGATCTGAAGTTTGGTTTTAAACGGATTGGTGAACTGCTCATAGCTCAGAAACCTGAGGATCTACAATATCTGCAAGATCTTAAAAAACAGGGAGAAGCTAGAGGGGTTACTGGACTTGAAATCTGGTCTCCAAAGCGGATCCAAAAAGAAGAGCCCAACCTGACCCACACCATTATTCAAGCTCTCCATGCACCGACAGCGGCCGTGATCAATCCTTATGAAGCCTGCTTTGGACTCATTGAATGTGCCCGGCAAAATGGCGCTGAACTATTTTGCGGTCGTCCGGTTGTTTCTATCGAGCAAAATGACGCTGGCTTCTCAATCCAAACACCACAGCGAAAATTCCACGCTCGGATCATTCTCAATGCGGCCGGTATATTTGCCGATCGAATCGCAGCGATGGTCGATGCGGATAACTTCAAAATCTTTCCCCGTAAGGGAGAGGAGTACATGCTGGATCGCCGCTTACAGGGGATTGTCACCCGACTGATTTTCCCGATTCCCAGCGCAACCAGTAAAGGCGTCCTTATTATCCCGACCGTCGATGGCCCGATCATGGTCGGCCCGACTGCGGAAGATGTCAATAACCGTGAAGATTTATCGACCAGCTTTGCCGGGGCAGCCAAAATTTTTGCCTCGGTTCGCAAGGTTTGCCCGGCAATTTCAGAACGAGACACCATTACTGAATTTGCAGGTCTACGAGCGGTGTCGAATACAAACGATTTTATTATCGAACCATCCCCTGTCAAAGGTTTCTACAATATTGCGGGTATCCAATCACCAGGCCTCACAGCAGCACCAGCCATTGCCACTTACGTCACAGACATGCTGCGCGCTGAGGGGCTGGCCCTGATAGAAAAACCGGTCTGGAAAAAAGACATTGATGGGCCGCCCCACTTTGCCAGAATGACAGCCAAAGAACGAAAAGCAGCCATTCGGAAAGACCCGGCATACGGACGGATTGTCTGTCGCTGTGAATCGATCACAGAAGCTGAAATCCTCTACGCAATCAAACACGGTGCCCGTACCCTCGACGGCGTAAAGTTTCGGGTTCGTGCCGGGATGGGGCGCTGTCAGGGGGGATTTTGTACTACGCGGATCATGGATCTGCTTGCACAAACGTTGGGAGTCCCTCTGCATAAAATAACCAAACGCGGTCAGGGCTCAGAAGTTTGCACTCCACGTCGCGATGATATCTCCGTGGAGGATAAGGCATGAAGAATTCACTGAAGAAAAAATACGATGTCGTGATCGTCGGTGGAGGGCCCGCTGGCTTAGCTGCTGCGCTGGGGGCGCGGGAGGCAGGGGCAGAACATATTCTGGTGATTGATCGGGAAATTGAAGCAGGTGGCATTCTCAATCAATGTATTCACAGTGGCTTCGGCTTGCATTATTTCAAGGAAGAACTGACCGGCCCTGAATATGCTGAACGCTTCATCCTCAGTGTCCTGTCCGACAATATTGAGATTCTCACCGACTCTTACGTTTTGGATATCAGCCCTGACCTACAGTTGGAAGTTATCAGCGGCAGCTATGGGCAGCTAAATCTGAAGGCACAGGCGGTTGTGCTGGCGATGGGCTGCCGCGAGCGCACCCGGGGGGCGATTCGAACCCCGGGATTCAGGCCCGCCGGCGTGATGAGTGCTGGTTTAGCGCAAAAAATGGTCAACATGAAGGGGCTCCTTCCCGGGCGACGCATCGCCATCCTCGGCTCCGGTGATATTGGCCTGATCATGGCTCGGCGGTTGGTTCTGGAGGGTTGCGAAGTTGTCGGGGTGTACGAATTGCAGCCTTATTCCAACGGTCTGACCCGCAATGTGGTTCAATGTCTGGATGACTTCAACATACCCTTGCATCTCTCTACAACCGTGGCCTTTATTCATGGTCGGGATCGCGTGGAACACCTGACAATTGCGCCGGTCAATGATCAACTTACCCCTGACCCCAATCGATCCTGGGATGTTGACTGCGACACCCTGCTCCTCTCCATCGGCCTGATCCCTGAAAATGAACTTTCAACAAAACTCAGGCTGCGGATGGATCCAGCAACCGGTGGGCCACAGGTCACCAGTACTCTGGAAACCTCCCTGCCCGGAGTTTTTGCCTGTGGCAATGTTCTGCATGTTCATGACATTGTCGATTTTGTTTCTGAAGAATCGCTGCGTGCCGGTCGTTTTGCGGCGGAGCTTGCCAGCGGAATGCGCCGGCCCTGCGACAATATTTCCCTTCAGGCGGGTGAAAACATTGCCTCTTGTGTTCCCCACAGTCTTTCTCCAGATAGGGAACAAACCATCTACCTTCGGGTTAAACGTCCGGTAAAAGATTGTATCCTGACAGTTGGTGATCGATATGAAAAAAAATTCCGCATGCTAATCCCCTCGGAAATGATTCGGCTCACGCTCGCACCAGAGATTCTTGACCACTACTTTGGTGACAACTTAAAAATCGATGTCCGATCACGGGAGGGGGTTAAATGATTGAGAAAAAGCACCTCGTCTGCATCGGTTGCCCAATGAGCTGTCCTCTGGAACTCACTATTGTTGACGGAGAAATTCGTGAAATCACCGGAAACAGCTGTAAACGTGGGGAAGATTATGCCCGGCAGGAGTACACAGCCCCCAGCAGAATGGTCAGTACAACGATTACCTGCACCTCAGGGCTCTGGCCTCGGTTGCCGGTCAAAACCGCAACAGCGGTACCAAAAGATAAAGTCATCGCCATCGTCCGAATCCTACATGCCATCGAAATCGAAGCCCCGGTTCAGATGGGTCAAATCATCCTGGACAATATTGCCGACACCGGAGTTGCGGTCACCGCAACCCGGAGCCTCCCACAAGTAGTAACGATTGGAAGAGGATAAATGCCGTCATGCTATACATAAGTTGCCGAAATTGACCTATTCTGATGCAAGCAAACGACCAATGCCGACAACTAAGATGATGATTATTGCCATTCAGAACTGTCAACGGAAGCAATAGGCAGATAAAGGTGAAAACAACTCCCTTTGCCCTCGACACTGATGACCTTAATACTCCCATGATGAAGAAAAACAATTGACTTCACGAGAGACAGGCCGAGCCCATTACCATGGGTAGAGCGACTCAGATCGACTCGATAGAAGCGGTCGAAAATATACTTCTGCTCCTTTGCCGAGATTCCGATCCCTGTATCCTCAACTGAGACATGAAGTTGTGAGTCTTCCCGAATACCAGACAGGGTCACCTTGCCTTCCCGTGGCGTGTATTTCAAAGCATTATCAAGCAGGTTTGCGAGGGCCCGTTGTAGACGAGTTTTGTCACCGTATAGCAACAGTGGTTCGGCGGGGAGTTCAAGCAGTAGGTCAATTTTCTTATCCTCTGCTACTGGGGCAAACAGCTCGCTAACATCTTGAATCATTGCGGAGATATCAAGCCGGACAGGCTTAATCTCTATCACACCAGCATCCGCTTCGGCGATTTCGAGCATGGTACTTATCATTCCAACAAGGTTGTCACATTCCTCAACAACATTCCCGGTCATTTCCTGATAGGCAGGAACGCTTTGCGGGCTCGTTAGGGTAGTTTCTGCCATGCCGCGAATACGGGTTATCGGACTGCGAAGATCGTGGGCGATGTTGTTGGTGACGTTATGCAGTTCTTCGATCAGGGTCTGGATACGTTGCTGCATTTGGTTGTAGGCCTTAATCAGGGTTTCTATCTCCAACCCTTCGCGACCGACAGCAACCGGTTGGTTGAAATTCTCTTGGCCAACGCGTTCAAAAGATTCCCTGAGGCGGTCGATCCCTTTAAGCGCCCTTCTTGAAATCAGAAAGCCGAGAAAAGACCCAGAAAGCACCAAGACGGCAAAGGCAACTCCAAAAGATTCATAAAACAATTGAAGCAGCCTGCCATTTTCGACCGGCTCAAAGCCTATTTGCAACAGATAACCGCCCTGCATGTGGCGATAAATTGAACGAACCTTGAATTCATGCCCCGGGACAATCAACGAAGCAAAATTCATTTCCCCCTGTTCGGGAATTTTTTCCGGTCTAATAGCAAGATGCTGCCAGGATTCAAGATTGGTTGCCGCCAGAACAACCTGCTGTGGCGAAAAAATTCGGTAAAAAACACGTCCATGATCCTCCTCATCAACTTCAAGGTGGATCTCCCTTGCTGTTGCCTGGAGACCTGATTCTGCAAAAATATCGACAATTTCCAGCGCATCATCAATTAACTCTTCATCTACCCTTCTGCCCATATCATGGACCAGTATTGTGTAGATATAGAAAAAAACCCCCATGGCCATGACAGTGAACAAGAGGGCATACCAGAGGACAAGGCGTCCTTTGAGTGTTTTCATGGTTTTTTATCGCGCATTTCTAGAATATATCCTACCCCCCTAACCGTGTGGATAAATTTTCGGGAATGTTGTTTGTCTACCTTATTTCTGAGGCGACAGATGCGTGCTTCAACAACATTGGTTCCTGGGTCAAAATTGTAATCCCAGACATGCTCCATAATCATGGTTTTGGAGACCACCCGACCGGTATTCCGCATCAAATATTCAAGCAGAGAAAACTCCCGATACTGCAACTCGATCTCCTGCCCATCACGAGTAACCTTGTGTTTAAGGATATCAAGGTGCAGACCATCGATAGAAAGGCTGGTAGGTTCACTGATTGATTCGGCACGACGAAGCAGCGCCTGAGACCGTGCCAGCAGCTCCGAAAACGCGAACGGTTTGACCAGATAATCATCGCAGCCAGTATGTAATCCCCGAATTCTGTCATCCAGACTGTTTTTGGCACTCAATACAATGATTGGCGTATTGATCCCTGCTTCACGTAATTTTTCGATCAAAGACAGGCCATCCAGTCTGGGAAGCATGATATCGGCAACAATAATATCGTAGGGGAGATGTTGTGCCATAAGCAGACCACTTTCGCCGTTATCTGCGCGATCAGCGGCATAACCTGCTTGTGTAAATCCTTTTTTGATGAACATCGCGGTTCGATCATCATCTTCAACTAGTAACACCTTCATTAAGTTCTCCTGCAATTAACGAGGCCAATTATAGCATGTTCTACGGCTCGAAAATTCTAAATTCCCGCTTGTTACTCTAAACGTTCTCGAAGTAAGGAATAGTGGTTCTGTTCACCCAGATTTTCAAGTTTCGCTGTAAAACGATCGGGAAGTTTGGGTATATGCTTGGTTCTGATGACGAAAAAGTCCTCATATTCGTCCTCAAGGAACATTTCGGCATCCTGTGGGTTTTTGAATTCCAAAGCACTCCCACGTGAATAGAACTGTGCCGAATGAGGTCGCTTGAAAAAATAGATCAGTCTGGCATTGGGCTGTCGAAACCTTTCATAGGTCGTGATAAGACCCTTCTGACATTTTCGTTTTGGCACAAGGTCCGATGTAGTTATCAACAATGTCACCGTGAGCAAAATTGCCATGCCGATGGCAACCCTTGAAAAAATAATCGGTCGGTTAAGTAGGTCCAACTCACTGGCGTTTTCCGGTAAATTCCACAGCTGAGCCATCAACAGAGAAAAAGCAGGAATTCCTGGCAGGACATAGGTGTAGAGAATATTGCCAGCTAGGGTAAAGAACAACATCGGTGTTAAACACCAGAGTAACAGGTAACTGGATAGTGCCTGGGATTTTTTCAAATCCAGAGCTGCCTGACGGCGGCATTTGGCGTTAAATAGGGTCCAAACTACGATCAGCGACCAGGGCAGCACAGAAACCAGCCAGTAAACCCAAATAGTTCCGACTGTCCGGGAGTGGGCGCTGCCGTAAAGATCACCTTTCCAACCCGGTTCGATAAAACGCTTCCAGTGTTCGCCGACCAGGAAATATTCGAGGAAGCCCGGTGTTTCTCTTTCAGCCAACAGGTACCAAGGGAGACCCAATGCCAAGGCCAACAACAGCCCTTTGCACCAGGGCAACTTTTGCCAGCAGTCTTTCCAGCGCCGTTGCCAGAGAACCCAGCCTCCAGTGGGAACCAACGTCAATACTAGCCCAACTGGTCCTTTCGCTAACAGACTTATCGCTAGCCCGATAAAAAACAGATAGCCCCAGAGATGGCCTGCTTGCATCTGCTGCGTCATCGCCCGATAGAAAGCAACCATGCTTAGAGTGGTGCCCAGCAGAAGAGCTGGATCGGTCATCACTGCTCCGCTGCTGATAAAGAATACCGCCGAGGTGGTCAGAATGGTGGCTGCGGCCAGAGCATAGCCTGTCCCTCTAAGTTGCTTGGCCCAAGCATAAATCAGGCTAACAACCATGACTCCCAACAAAAAAGAGGGTAAACGCGCAGCAAATTCGTTAACTCCGAACAATTGAAAAGAAATAGCGGACAGCCAAATGGAAAGGGGCGGCTTTCCCCAGAAAGGCACGCCTGCATCGATCTGCGGCGTTATCCAATCCCCGGCGCTGAACATCAACCGGGCAATTTCAGCATAGCGCGCTTCCGTAGTATCAGCTAGCGGATAGAGTCCCAGCGAGAGCACCCGCAGCAGACAAAGAAATATCAGAATTTTCACCAGTAAGCGTTGTTGGGAGGATACAGAATCTTGTTTCATTGGTTGGCTACTTTCTTGGTTTCATCAGCATTTAATGGTTTCGATAGCTCGGCCTGTGAGCGTCCCTGATAATATTCTTTTTTCAGGTAGACAGGTCGCTGCTTGGATTCGATAAAAATACGCCCCAGGTATTCACCGACGATGCCGATGGCCATAAGCTGCAAACCGCCAAGAAACAAGATAACAACCATTAAACTTGGATACCCGGGAACCGGATCACCGATGAACAGGGTTTTGATCAGAATCACAGCACCAAAGCCCAGTGCGGCAAGAGATGTTAAAATGCCGACATAACTGGCAATTTTAAGAGGAGCAACGGTAAAGGATGTCAAGCCTTCAAGAGCAAAGTTCCAGAGTTTCCAATAGTTCCATTTGGTTTCACCTGCATAGCGAGCATCCCGGTGATACGGAAGGGTACAGGTCTTGAATCCGACCCAGGCAAAAACTCCTTTCATAAAGCGGGTGCGTTCGGGAAGGGTTCTAAGAGCTTCGATAACTGCCCGATTCATCAAGCGAAAATCGCCAACATTCTCCGGTACTCGAACCTCTCCCACTCGTCCCATCAAAAGATAGAACATCCTAGCAGTAAACTTCTTGAGAAAAGACTCTCCATCCCTGCTTGCCCGTTGCATACAGACCACATCATACCCCTGTCGCCAGCTATCTAGCATTTTGGGAATCAGTTCGGGAGAGTCCTGCAGATCTGCATCAAGAATGATGACAGCGTCACCACGAACGTGATCGATACCGGCGGTCATAGCGGCCTCTTTGCCAAAGTTACGACTGAGGTCAAGTACATTGATACGGTGGTCATCCTCTATCAGTTCACGCAGCAATCCCAGGGTCTGATCTTGACTGCCATCATTGACATAAAGAAGTTCAAAAACAAATTCCGAGAGTTTGTCGATAACTTCCAGCAGACGTCGATGAAACTCCAGAATGACTTCTTGTTCATTGAATGCAGGGATAATGATCGACACAACTGGCTCCTCTACCTGTTGCCGATGGTACTTGAAACGGACATCAATCATGGCGACCAGCTCCTCTGAAGAGAGACCTTAACCAGTTGGTGGGCGGGGTTGCTGCGAAACCCTTCCAACTGAAAATGTCCAGCTACGATTTAAAATAAAGTTACTGATAAAAACAATAATTGTTGTGATGAGCTGCAAGGCCAGGTAATGCCAAACCAAGGTTGATTCCAAAAAATTCAAAACTATTCCGTTCAGAAAAATACCAAAGACGGCGACAAGAAGAAAACGTACTAGCGCTTCTCTATGCCGTCTGACACTTTTAAAAACTAAAAAATAGTTGAGAAAGTAAATCACTACAGCCCCCGCAATAGCTCCACAGGTTGAGGCAAAAACAATTTGCAGGGAAAAGATATTTACTAGAATAAAAAGAACAAAGTAATGTAATACCGTCCCGAGAATACTAGCCATTAGATAGGTACTCAGTTGAGTGAGGAGTTTCTCTCTATTCATTGCAGGTTCAGGAATCAAATCAGTTCTCCGAGAAAAGTATCTGATATAGTTATCAAATCACCGCGGCACTGCAGCCATAAATTTCAGACTCGGTATCTAGTGAGCTTAGCAGATGAGTCTATTCAGAAGATGACCATCAAATGACCATTTGGTTATCCAATTTGTTGAATTCTCCGCTCATCCGCCATCCCTGAAAAATTTGAATTTATCCCTCATCTAGCCTCAAATAGAGAAAACGAGTTAGATTTTTCCCAGGGACGCTACATACGCTCTGGTCAAGCAAAAATATATCTAGGTAGGTTGAATTGCAGCTGTCTATTCGATAATGCTACAATAGTCGGCATAGAAAACTTCAAATTAACAAACGGAGAAGAAACAAAAATGCACAATCAATACGAGACATACGCCGATGGTAGAGCTGTTGCTGTCACAAACACTTTTTTCCAGAAGGTCTATCTCTGGATGACGGCCGGGCTTGCCGTGACCGCCCTGGCCTCTTTTCTGATGTTATCCAGCCCATCAGCGCAGCAGCTGATTTTTGGTAACCGGATGGTGTTTTACGGTCTGATCTTTGCCGAATTGGGCCTGGTGATCGCCATGTCTGCAGCGATCAATCGTATCAGTGCCGCGACAGCAACACTGATGTTTCTGGGCTACTCAGCACTGAACGGAATCACTTTTGCTGCTGTTTTTCTCATCTATACCAACAGCTCCATTGCCAGTGCCTTTTTGGTGACCTCTGGAACCTTTGCAGCCATGAGTATTTATGGTTATGCGACCAAGCGTGACCTGACCGGAATGGGCAGCTTTTTGTTCATGGGTCTGGTGGGGATCATCATTGCTTCGGTGGTCAACATGTTTCTGCACAGCGAGATGATTTACTGGATCACCAGCTATGTCGGTGTCTTTATTTTCGTTGGTCTGACAGCATATGACACACAAAAGATTAAACAGATCGGCCAGGCCGGGTTTGCCAACGAGCAAGATCGACACAAGGCAGCCATCCTAGGCGCTTTGCGACTGTATCTCGATTTTATCAACCTGTTTCTCATGCTGCTACGGGTCATGGGTAATAAACGCTAAAGAATCACTGCCAAGGCTTTGACATTGAAAAAAAGTATTTAGAGCAATAAATCTGAAAAGTGCGCGATTGGTAGATATTCAAGCAACAGGAGAAAGAATTTATGAAAACACTGGCATTGAACGGAAGTCCTAACAAAGAAGGCAATACCTTTCATGCACTAAAAATGGTTTCAGCTGAACTTGAAAATGCAGGGATTGAAACTGAAGTCATTCATATCGGCAATAAAGTGATCAGAGGCTGCACCGCATGCGGACAGTGCGCAAAAAATAAGGATGAACGGTGTGTGCTGCATGGTGATGAAGTCAATGAATGGATTCAGAAAATGAAACACGCGGATGGAATCATTCTCGGTTCTCCTGTTCATTTCGCAGGCATAGGAGGAACCATGAAAGCATTTCTGGATCGAGCCTTTTTTGTCAGCAGCGTCAATGACAGCATGCTACGCCACAAGATTGGCACAGCAGTGGTTGCAGTACGGCGTTCCGGCGGCCTGCCAACATTTGACCAATTGAACAATTATTTGAGCTATTCTGAGATGTTGATACCAACAGCCAACTATTGGAACGTGATTCATGGAGCCAAACAGGGAGAAGTAACCCAAGATGCCGAGGGGGTACAGATTATGCGGGTGCTTGGCAAGAACATGGCATGGCTGATGAAGTTGGTTGAAAACGGGAAAGGGACAATTGTACCGCCAGAGCGAGAAGCCAAAACCCGCATGAATTTTGTTCGTTGATGTGGCAACGACCTGCTTTAATTGTAATAAGATTAAGACCAAGGGCGCTGTGGATTCATTTTTTTGTTTTCAGGAGTTCACCCCAGGTGTGTCGCTGCAGAAAAGAACCCTCAACATTCCCCTCCATCTCAAGAAACATTTTCCAAGGTATTGCCATGCTCATGATGTTTTCGCCGAACTGTTTTCGCAGAAACAACCTTGCAGACAGATCCATAGGGCCAGCTATCGCTTTTGGATTATCACTCTCAGCTTCTTTATACGAGTATAAGCCAATTGCCTGACAACCGGCAGCAAAAGGGAAAATGACATTATCATTGCCGGTAAAGCTGTAATTTGCCAGCACCCCGATGGCAGAGAATTGATCAGGATCACTGAAAAAAACAATCGATACAGGCTTTTCCTGATCGGTATCTACCATCGACAGTGGTTTATAGACAACATAGTCATTTGGGATATCTTTCAGTGGCATATCGCTTATAAATGCTCGAACATCTTCAGGGGTCTTTAGATATCTTTCCCCCTGTAGGAACTCTTCAACGAATTCCGGGGGAGCAAACCCTTTCATCCCCTCTGCAACAGCTTCGCCCTGTTCGTTACCAGCATTCCCACTGGAAAGAAAGCGGCAGAAACATTCTGTTCCACCCGGAAAATTGACATACTGATCGCCAAAACCAACCCCTGTACCGCCACCATGGCAGCCGAAGGTCTTTCGGTCGCAGGCAGCAACCTTTCCCTTGGCCGCCCCTGCCATCAACCAGAGGGTACAGCCCCAGGTATTTTCCTTAAACATGCTGGCACCATCAGTTTTTTTATCACTCCATAGAATGGCAACAGGTTCGTGGGGCAGTTTAATCGCTTTTGCAATCTTGCTTTCCATAGAGTTTCCTCCAGCGAGGGGTGCTGTTCTTAAAAACAAATGATTTAATGGCCTACAAGTCAGCGATCCGAAATCAGTACGCCGCCAACAGCAACATTCTCCGGACCATTTTCCTTAAGGACAACAACAATAGTCTCGGGTGGCAGTCCATAGGCTTCGGTTGCGGCTGTGGTAACCAGTTGTACAAGTGCACGCTTTTTGTTCAGATCGGTGATGGCTGGTCCTTCGAGAGTGATATTCGGCATAATCGATACCTCCGTTTTCCAATTGACTTTACTTATCATGGAGCATCGCTAATTTTATCCAAGAATCAATCTAGTGGAAGTCCTCTTCACGCTGGTGCCTAATAGCTAAGATTGTAACTGTTTTCCTGTCCACGATCTCAAAGAGAACCACGTAGCCCCTTGCACCAAATGAGATGATCATCTCACGAAGCAAAGGATCTTCCGGAGTCGCCTTTCGGCAAGTAAATGGAAAGTCTTTGAGGAATTCGATCCCTTTTTGAATGGCATCAAGTGCTTTACGGGCAGCCGAGAGGTCCTGCTCAACGAGAAAGCCGTAGAGACGAATAATATCTTCCTTAGCGGCTTTGGTATAACGAACCTGATAACTCACTTGGCGGTATTCTCTTCCGCACAGCTAAGCATACCGTTCAATTCATCAAAAACAGCTTCTGCAGAATAATATTCATCCGTTCGCCGAGCTTCGGCCCTCGATGCCAATCCACGAGCTATAAACTCTTGCTGGATCTTTCGACTCCTGATACCCGCACGTAGTGATTCTTCCATGAAATTGGAGAGGGTTTCGCCATCACGCAAAACATTTTCAGCTGCTTGGCGAAGTTTGGGCTCAACTCTCAGGGATGGGATTGTTGAAGATTTCATATCAAAGCTCCTTGCATTGCGTTTGTAATACACTCTAGCGAATATCTACGTCCTTAGCAATGGGTTAGGCGACTGACGTATGCAGCAATATAGGAACATTAAAATATCGAGGAGGGTGGTGATTCAGTGAATCACCTTGTTGTACCTGGCTACTGCAAATCATCCAGAGTCAGAATCGACTCCACGTCCCGACGATCAGATTTGTTGATGATGACAGCGGCTCCTACCAAGGTTGCTCCGGCTTGGGCAAGGATTTCTTCGATGGCTTTCAGGGTTGAACCTTTGGCAAAAAAATCATCGACAAACAGAACCTTGTCATCACGATGGAGAACTTCTTTGGAAACATACAGAGTGGTTGATTCCTGTTTGGTAAAGGAATAACTGGCCGCGGCAAAATACTCTGGCATGGTGATAGGGCGTTTCTTTTTGGCATAGACGAACGGAACTTGCAGTTTAAGGGCAACTGCTTGAGCCAGCATAATCCCACTGGTTTCAGCCGTAAGTATTTTGGTCACGGAATGATTGGCAAAACTGGCAGCGATATCATCCCCCAGCAGATGAATCAAAACCGGATCAACCATGTGATTGAGAAACTGGTCAACTTTGACAATCTGACCATTGATCGACCCATCCCGGCGGATACGCTCTAACAATACTTCTGCTGCGCTCATTTGCGATCCTCCCGGTCATAGGGCAATCCCAAACCTTCCGGCTGTTGGCTGGCACCTTTTTGTAGCCGCTGAGTAGAAATAACCAGAACCAGAATAGTAAAGAAGTAGGGCAACATCTGCAAGATATGAGCACTGATCGTTGTTCCCATGGCCTGAAAGCGCAACTGCATTGCTGTTATCCCACCGAACAAATAGGCTCCCAGCATCGCTCGCGGACTTGACCAGCCGGCAAAAATAACCAGAGCTACTGCAATCCAACCACGTCCTGCCGACATGTTTTCAATCCACATCGGGGTACTGGCCAGACTCAAGTAGGCACCACCAATCCCAACGAAACCAGACCCGATGGTCACGGCAAAAAATCGATACCGACTGACTGAAAAACCACAGGTGTCGGCTGCGGCAGGATTTTCTCCGACGCTACGGACTCCCAATCCCCACAGTGTGTGATAAAAAAAGAACCAGATCAAAAAAACCAGCACAAAACTGAAATAAATCAGCATGTCCTGGTTGAAAAAAGCTTTGCCTATTATGGGAAGTTGGCTTAATCCGGGGATGGCAACCCGTTTAAACCCATCAATAGTTAGGCCAACCATTCCCTTGCCAAACAATGCAGTAATCCCGACCCCGAACATGGTCATGGCTAACCCGCTGACAATCTGATTACCGCGCAACTGGACAGTAATCAAGGCATGGATGCTTCCGGCAATAAAGCTTGCACAGAATGCGGCCAACACCCCAACCAGCAACGAACCACTCCAATAGGTTCCAGAAAACCCGGCCAAAGCGCCGATCAACATCAACCCCTCAATGCCCAGATTAATAATTCCGGCACGTTCGTTGATGATCGCTCCCAAGGTCGCAAACAAAATCGGGGTGCCCGCTCGTACGGTTGCATCGAGAAGTATTTCAAACATTTATGCTTCCCCTGATCAATTTGACCCGATAAATGATAAAGAAATCAGAGGCCAAAAGGAAAAATAGAATTAATCCCTGAAAGGCATAAACAAAGGCAACCGGCAATTGCCACAAAAGCTGCAAACTGTCCCCACCGACCAACAGCACACCCATCAAAAAGGAGACGATAACGACCCCGATGGCACTGCGTTTGGCCAGCCAGGCAATAATAATTGCCGTGTAGCCATAGCCAGGCGAGAGACCGTGCTGGAGGCGATGTTGCAATCCGGCGACTTCACTGAATCCGGCAACCCCGGCAATCGCACCACTGAGAAACAGGACGAAAAAAATTGCCATCCCGGTATTCATCCCGGCATATTGTGCCGCTTTCTGGTTACTGCCAATAACTTTGATTTCATAGCCCCAGACGGTTCGTTCGATAAACAGGTAGAGCACCAAGGCACAAAACAGCGCGAGAAAAAAACCACTGTGCATGCGGGTATCGAAATATTCAGCAAGGCGAGCCGTATCACTGAATTGAGCTGTCAGGGGGAAATTAAATCCTTTTGGATCTTTCCAGGGGCCATAGATCAGATAGTCAACCCAGAGGATGGCAATGTAATTCATCAGCAGGGTGACAATAACCTCGTTGACCCGCCAGCGAGCCCGCAAAAAACCAGCGACCCCGGCCCACAAACCGCCACAGAAAAATGCCGCAAAAAACATCGCTGTCATCATCACCCAATGATTCTGGATACCAGAAAAAAGAGCCACCCAGGTTGCGCCCATGGCACCGACATAAAGTTGACCTTCGGCACCAATGTTCCAGATTTGCATCCGGAAAGCCAGACTGACACCCAATCCGGTAAAAATCAGCGGTGTGGTTTTAACCAGAGTTTCCGACAAACCATAAATCGAACCGAGTGCTTCAATGATGATTTCTTTATAGGCAGCAAGTGGGCTGACACCGCTGGCAAGCAACAGGAACCCGGCAACAAACAGAGCAATTCCAATCGACGCAATCGGTGTGCTGAAACGGATCAAGGCTGAAGTTATTTCCCGGCGTTCAATCACCAGCTTCATGCTGCATCTCCGGGTGTTTCTCCGCTCATCATCAGGCCGATTTCTTCTCGTGTGGTCTTACGTGGATTCACATAACCGATCAGCTTGCCACGAAACATGACGGCAATACGGTCGCTGAGCTTAAGTAATTCATCCAGATCTTCGGCAATCAAAATGGTACTCATGCCACGATCGGCACCATCAGCAATAACTTTATGGACATAGCCAGCGCTGCCGATATCGAGACCTCGGGTCGGATAGAGAGCGACCAGAACTGCCGGTTGTTCGGACAATTCTCGTGCGATAATGACTTTTTGAATATTTCCACCCGACAAATAGCGAACCGGGGTCCCATCAGGACCAGTTTTAATGGCAAATTGTTCAATTTTCTCTTCGGCATTTCTCCGAATGGCCTTTTTGTTCTGAAAAATCCAGCTTCTGAACGAGCCACTCTTGAAGCTTTTCATAATCAGATTTTCGTCAATACTCATGTCTGGAGCGATACCGATGGCTTTGCGATCTTCCGGGATGTGCGCAATTCCGGCAATGTAAGAATATCTGGCATTGCTTTTGGTAATATCTTTTTGCCCCGCCATGATGCGCCCGTGGCTGGCATTTTTCAGCCCGGTCAGTACTTCGGCCAATGCTTTCTGGCCGTTCCCGGCAACACCTGCGATACCGAGAATTTCACCTTTTTTCAACTCTAGGTTGAAGTCATCCAGATCAGACAGACCACGTTCATTTCGAACTGACAAACCTTGGATATCAAGAACAATTTCATCGGACATTTGCAGGGCTTTCTGCCACTGGGGAACTTTATCTTTACCAATCATCAGAGAGGCCAATTTTGACTCATCAAAATCACCGCGAGCCAGGGTTGCAAGGCTGCGACCTTTTTTAAGAATGGTCACGCGGTCTGAAATCTCCATCACTTCACGCATTTTGTGAGAGATGAAAATAATGCTTTTTTCTTGTTTTTTTAATTTTCGAAGGACATTGAAGAGTCGCTCTGTTTCTTGGGGAGTGAGCACTGCAGTGGGTTCATCCAGGATCAACAGCTGACAATCACGCATTAATAATTTAATCAGTTCAATCCACTGCTGTGCCCCGATGGAAAGTTTCCAGACCGGGGTGTTGAGATCAAGATCAAGATTGAATTCATCAATCAGTTTCTGGATTTTTTCTTTATAAGTTTTTCGGCTGTAAAAATTGGGAACATTGTCGAGTGCCAGCAGAATATTTTCAAAAACAGAATGGGCCGGAACCAGCATAAAGTGTTGATGCACCATACCGATACCACAGGCGAGAGAATCACGTGGACTGGTGAAATGGATTTTCTCTCCAGCCATCCTGATCTGTCCCCGATCCGGATGGTAGAGTCCGGTCAGAACATTCATCAAGGTACTTTTCCCGGCGCCATTCTCACCCAGCAGGGTATGAATCTCCCCTCGGGCTACCGAAAATGAGACATCATCCAGCGCAATCACCCCGGGGAAAGTTTTTCGAATATTTTCGATTTGTAAGATATCAGTCATAGATAATAAAAAAGGCACGCTGCAAAGCGTGCCTTAAATAAGTTAGCCAATTTACTTAGAAATGGTTCCTTGAACGCCCTCGACAAAATAGTTCATGCCGAGAAGATCACCATCCTGTGGAGTTTGACCTGCGGCTACAACAACGTTGCCACTCTGGTCTTTGATCGGACCGGCAAAGGGATGAAGAGAGCCAGCCTTGATAGCGTTCGCTTTTTCAGTCACCAAGGCTTGCACATCAGCAGGAACCTTAGCACTGAACGCGGCCAAATCAACCAGGTTTTCTTTCATACCCCACCAGATTTGCTTAGATTTCCATGTGCCGTTATGCACTTCTTCAGCTAGCTTAGTATAAAGAGCACCCCAGTTCCAGATCGGAGCGGTCAGAAAAGCGTTGGGGGCAAAACTGCGCATATCGGAATTGTAGCCGATGACGTAAGCGCCACGAGCTTCTGCTGCCTGCATCGTAGCTGGAGCGTCCTGGTGCATGGTGAGAACATCAGCACCGACATCCAACAAACTGTCAGCAGCATCGCGCTCGACACCTGGGTCGAACCAGGTTTGAGTCCAGACAACCCGGACTTCAGCTTTGGGGTTGACACTCTGAACTCCAAGAGTAAAGGCGTTGATTCCACGAATAACCTCTGGAATCGGGAAAGCAGCAACGTAGCCAATGATATTTTTCTTGGTCATTTTTCCAGCGACGATACCCGACAGGTAGCGGGGCTCATACATCCGGCCAAAGTAGGTACCAACATTTTCCGCTGTTTTAAAACCGGAACAATGCATGAACACAACATCTTTATTCCGTTTTGCCACATCAATCGTCGCATCCATGTAACCGAAGCTGGTGGTGAAAATCAGATTGTGACCTTTACGCACCAAACCGTTGATAACCCGAGCCGATTCTGCACCTTCAGGAACAGTTTCAATAAAAGTTGACGGTTTTACGTAGGAGAGCTGTTCCATCTCCTGACGCCCTTGGTCGTGAGCATAAGTCCAACCAGCATCGCCAACTGGCCCTACATAAATAAAACCAGTCTTGATCTCTTTGGCGGCGGCAACAGCAAAAGCGTTGCCAGAAAAACAGACGGTCAGAATGACCAGCAGAAGCAGAGCAGCCTTTTTCATTGAATTGTGCCTTTCTCGTGTGTAGGGAAAGAGATTGAAAAGTTATTTTTAAGACTAGAGCAACGGGGGTGTCAAGAAGACCTCGCTAATCTTGAGTCAAGGGAGTGATAATCTTTACAACTTACTATCGATATTGGCTTGCAACCAGTGACCATCCCACCACTCGATCGGCTGAACAGCAACCCCCGAAACAAAAATACCAAGGTGAAGGTGGTCACCACCTGCCATTCCAGTTGCACCGCTACGACCAATAATCTGTCCACGCGTCAACATGTCTCCAGGCTGAACATCAAGTTGGCTCATGTGGGCATAAAGTGACTGCAACCCTAGACCGTGGTCAACAATAACGCAGAGGCCATAAATACCCAAATATTCACCCCAAATAACCTCGCCTGCATTTTCTGCCACAATCTCCGCCTGAGCGACCGAAGCCAGATCCTGTCCCATATGAACCTGCTTGTCGATCTCCTTACCATTGTAGTAATAGGTGCGATAATCGGCAAATCTCGCCAGACTTGCTGCTTTTGGCTGGCGGATGAAAGGGCCATTCCAGAGCGGTGTTGAAGATGTATTACGGCCAAACTCAGCTATTTTAGCCCGATTCTGCTGGCGCACCTCTCGATTGACATAAAGAAAAGTGTCCAGAGGAGAGTCAGAATCTGGAGCAAATGTTTCAAACTCGGGGATTTTTTGAGCGAGAAATCTATCAGAGATATTGATTTTACGCTGTCGGAATTTTTTATTGTTGGCTCGGTAGTAAATCCCCAACTGCCGTTCGTTACCAGCCAGATCCCGAGCAATCACCCGAGGGACAAAATCGCTTTCTTTCACGTTATAGGGGTAGGCGAGTAAGCAAGCATAGTTGCCCGATTCCTGCAGATAGGCCGGGAAAAAATAATCTTCGAATTGGACTCCGGCTGTTTCGACTTCTTCATTCAGACCAAATGAGACCAAGCCACTCCCGCCCTTGGTAAAATTATGTGCCTTGCTGAGAAGCGAGATAATCGGAGCACGGCTGTCATAGGTCAGGGTAAACAGTTGTTGAGTGCTGTTCCCTTTGCCAAAATGGTAAATTGACTGATCGGTAGTACTGACTTCAATCTGTAGAGCGCCTTCCTGTAATTTTAAAACAGAAAGGTCAAGATCCAGATCGGCGACCCCGGTTTGCGGCGGGAAATCACGTTTGAGCAGTGGAAATTGATCATTCCCCTGAATGACGACCACTTGAACATTTTTGATGCCCATTCCTGCATCATTAAGAGATAAGAGGAGTTTTGTGTTTTTGGAAATCGGACCACTTCCCGGAGTCAAACTTAACTGAGGTGCAGCGGTATCTCGAAAATAAAAGATTCCAGCAGCAACCAGACCGACAACAATCAACAATAAAAATAGTTTTTTTAGTGATTTCAAGACTAATCCTCGTAGTATAAATCTCGACAGAGAGTCGAAAAAATATGTGTTTTCAGAAATTCAGGGTAGCCGAATAGCTACCCTGAATAGACAGATTGATTGTCGGATGTCAGCCTATATGTTGTCAAGTGAATCAGACGTGGATCATGCGTGAATAGCCTCTTTATTCACTGCCAGAGCCGCTTCCTTGAGCGTCTCCGCTAAAGTTGGATGCGCATGACAGGTCACCGCCAGATCGTGGACACTGCCGGCGAAAGACATCACTGTCGTGGCTTCAGCAATCAGTTCCGAAGCATGTGGTCCGACAATGTGAATACCGTAGATACGCCCCGTGTCAGAGGCGGCCAGAACCTTGACAAAGCCATCACTCATACCAGTGCAGAGTGCTCTGCCGCTGGCTGAAAAGAAAAATTTTCCGGCTTTATAGGGGATATTTTCCGCTTTCAACTCATCTTCATTCTTTCCGACGGTCGCAACTTCGGGCCAGGTGTAGGTCACTCCCGGAATGATTTGGTAATTAACCGTAGATTTCTGTCCAGCCAGCCGTTCAGCAAAAACGACCCCCTCTTCACTGGCTTTATGCGCCAACATCGGACCAGGGATCAGATCACCGATAGCGTAGATTCCAGGAACTGTGGTCTGATAATTCTCATCGACTTCCAGCTGCCCCTGTTTATTTGTTTGTAAGCCGACAGTTTCCAAGCCAAGGCCAGCAGTTTGTGCCCGGCGGCCGGTTGCGACCAGAACTTTGTCGCAGCTAACTTGCTGCTCCCCCTTGTCTGTCGACAGACTTGCAACGATGCCCTCCTTGGTTGTTTCAATTTTATCAAGTCGGGTTTTCAGCAGGATATTTAACCCCTGTTTTTTCAAGCTGCGTTGTAATGTCTGCGCGACTTGAGGATCAGCTTGCGGGATAATCTGCGGGAGCATTTCTACAATTGTCACTTCTGCTCCGAGTCGACTCCAGACCGATCCCAGCTCCAGGCCAATCACTCCACCTCCAACGACCAGCAAACGTTTTGGAACTTCAGTCAAGCTAAGAGCTTCCCGTGCGCTGATAACTGTTTCACCATTAAACAGGAGATGGGGAAGTTCAATCGCCTCACTCCCAGTTGCCAACAGAAGCACCTTCGCTGACAGTTCCTGGGTATTATCGTCACTGATCACTTTAATCTTTTTGACCGACCCGCTCCCCGCCAATAGCTCTGCCTGGCCAGTGAACGAAACAATTTTATTCTTCTTGAACAGACCTGCAACGCCGCCAGTCAGTTTATCAACAATACCCTCTTTGCGAGACATCATTTTTTTCAGATCAAGCTTGGCACCCTTGACCTCAATCCCGTGTTCTGCCAGTTCATGGTCAATGCGGGCAAAATGTTCACTTGATTCAAGTAGCGCTTTGCTGGGTATACAACCTTCATTCAGACAGACACCACCCAGGGTTGACCTTTTTTCAACAACAGCAACGGAAAAACCAAGTTGAGCCGCACGAATTGCTGCAACGTAGCCACCAGGACCAGCACCAACCACGATCAGGTCATAGATCTGTTCAGACATTTGTTCTCCTTTTAACTCAAACTTTTAGTAGCAGTGTTTCTGGATTATCAATATAGCTTTTGATTTGCTTAAGGAAACTGACTGCCTGCTGACCATCAACAATACGATGATCGTAGCTGAGAGCAATATTCATCATTGGACGAATGACAACCTCTCCATCGACAACAACAGCCCGCTCTTGAATCGCATGCATGCCAAGAATGCCGCACTGTGGCGGATTGAGCAGCGGAGTAGAGAGAACAGAGCCGTAAACACCACCGTTGCTGACAGTAAAAGTTCCTCCCTGTAATTCATCCAAAGTTAATTTCCCGTTGTTGGCTCGCTCAGCGTAATCACGGATCGTTTTTTCAACTCCAGCAAAATCTAACTGATCTGCATCCCGAATCACAGGAACGACCAGCCCGCGCTTGCTGCCAACAGCAACTCCAATATCATAATAGTTATGATAGACAATGTCGGTACCATCAATACTGGCATTAATTTCCGGGGCATCTTTCAAAGCTTCGGCACAGGCTTTGATGAAGAAAGACATAAAACCAAGGGAGATGCCGTGTTTTACCAGAAAGGCTTCCTTGTAGTTACTACGCAAAGCCATAACCCGGCTCATGTCGACATCATTAAAAGTGGTCAACATGGCTGTTTCCTGCTTGGCGCGTAAGAGATGTTCGGCCATTTTTTTACGGAACTGCGACATTGCCACCCGAGTGATACGTTCAGCAGTTTCTACTTGTGATATTGGCTTGGATACAGGCGTTGGCGTTGGCTTCGGTTCAACTGGAGTCGGTTTTACTTCTTCCGCTCTAGCTGATGGAATATCATCGACAAGAATTCGACCATCACGACCACTGCCCTTTACAGTCGTTGGATCAATCCCCCGTTCCGCAGCCAGTTTTGGAACCGCCGGATTCATTGGTGCCGGTGCCGCTGTAGCGACAGCTGATTGCGCTTCTGCACTGTCGCCTAGTTCCGTTGAAGGGGCTGCAGTGGCAGTTTCATCGATCTTGCCAATCACAGCACCAATTTTAATCGTTTCTCCCTGCTCAACCAGAACAGTTAACTTTCCGGAAACTTCGGCGTTGAGCTCAACATTAACTTTTTCAGTTTCCAGTTCTAAAAGAAGGTCGTCTTTGTTAACATACTCACCGTCTTTTTTAAACCATTCACCGATTTCTGCTTCAACGATCGACTCACCAACTTGGGGAACTATGATATCCATATCAATCCTTATTCTTTGGAGCTGCAAAGGCACTATCTAAGATGTGTTGCTGCTCAATTTTATGAATCCGATTTGAACCAACGGCGGTGCTGGCGGAGCGCTTGCGGCCGATATATTCCGGTTCGCGACCGATCAATTCACGCAACTGTGGACGTAGATAGTCCCAAGCTCCAGCATTGGCAATTTCTTCCTGTACCCAGAAATATTCCACCGTTTTTTTGTATGGTTTAAGAATCTCTTTCAATCGTTCGTTGTGCAACGGATAGATTTGTTCAATACGAATCAAAGCAATATCGTCATGGTTGCCATCCAGACGTTGCTGCAAGAGCTCATAGTAGATTTTCCCAGAGCAGAGCAACACGCGTCGACATTGTTTGGCAGCCAGATTATCGGGTAAAATCTCCTGAAAATGACCACTGGTCAAATCCGCTACAGTCGAGACACAAGCCGGATGACGCAGTAGAGCTTTGGGGGTAAAAATAATCAGCGGACAACGATGCCGGGTGCGAACCTGGCGCCGCAACAAGTGGAATAATTGTCCCGGAGTGCTGGTATTAACAATCTGCATATTATTATTGGCACAGAGTTGTAGATAACGCTCCATCCGGGCGCTGGAATGTTCCGGTCCCTGCCCCTCGTAACCATGCGGGAGGAACATGGTAAGACCGTTTGGACGATCCCACTTGGCCTGACTGCTGGCGATAAACTGATCGATGATGACCTGAGCCCCGTTGGCAAAATCGCCGAACTGAGCTTCCCATATAGTCAGATCATCTGGTGTCTCCACCGCATAGCCGTACTCATAACCGAGCACGGCCATTTCAGACAGCATGCTGTTAAAAACATCAAACCGGCACCCACCCTGCTTGGCGATATCAGCCAATGGGGTGTATTGCTGCTCGGTTGTTATGTCGTACAGGGTTGCATGGCGATGGTTGAAGGTGCCACGTCGCGAATCCTGCCCGGACAAGCGAACCGAGGTGCCTTCATTGACCAGACTGGCTAAAGCCAGCGCCTCACCAGTCCCCCAGTCAATATTGGTATCGTCTGTAATGGCTTTATAACGCTTGTTAAGTAATGTCGTAATCTTTCGGTGAGGAGAAAAGCTCTCCGGAACAGTCGTCAGAGAGCTGATCAGTTGAACCAATGTCTCTTTATCAACACCGGTTTCAACCGGATCAAAGCTGAACCCACGAGAGACATGCGACCACTGCTTCATAAAATTTTCAGGAATAGGACAAACTTCGCGACTTAAAGCATCTTCCAGGGTTTGATCAATTTCACCCTCAAGAGATTCTATATCATCTACCGAAAATCCTTCGAGAAGAAGTTGAGTTTTGTAGATATCAGCTGTCAGTGGATGATTACGAATTTTTTCGTACATCAGCGGTTGGGTAAAAAATGGTTCGTCTCCTTCATTGTGACCGTACCGACGGTAACAGATGAGTTCGATAACGACATCCTTACGAAACTTCTGCCGGAATTCGATGGCCATGGTTGCTGCCTGGATCAGTGCCTCAGGGTCATCGCCATGAACATGAAAAATAGGTGCCATCAGCATCTTGGCAATATCAGTGGAATAACAGGTAGAGCGGGCATCCACCGGCAGAGTGGTAAAGCCGATCTGATTATTGATAACCAGATGCAAAGTACCGCCGGTTTTATATCCAGCAAGCTGAGACAGATTAAGGGTCTCAGCGACCACCCCCTGTCCAGCAAAAGCGGCATCACCATGGATCAGCAGCGGCATCACCAACTGCTCGCCATCCCCCTCTATGCGATCCTGTCGTGCGCGGCACTTTCCTTCTACAACGGGATTGACAGCTTCCAGATGACTTGGATTAGAGGCAAGAGAAACATGGACACAGCCATTGGTAAAACAACGATCCGTTGAGTAACCTTTGTGATATTTGACATCCCCCTCACCGACAATCCGGCATCCTTCGTTATCAGAAAATTCAGAGAAGAGATTTTCCAGGGGTTTTTTAAAAATGTTGACCAGAACATTGAGTCGGCCACGATGGGACATGCCGATAACAACATGCTTAAGCGAAAGCTCTGCTGCTTTTTCAATTAAGTGATCCAGCAGAGGAATTGCCGATTCCGCCCCTTCCAGAGAGAAACGTTTTTGACCAACAAATTTACGGTGCAGAAAGGATTCAAACTTGGTGGCCTGCAGCAGCATCTTCATCGTCGCAAGCTTCTTTTCGCGACTTATAGCGGAACGATTGCGGGATTCTTCTGCCTTTTGCTGTAGCCATTTCCGCTCTTCAAGGATCGGGATATGCATGAATTCTAGGCCTAGAGAACGACAGTAAGTCTGCTTTAAAACATCGACAATTTCTTTGAGGGATGCTTCGGGAAGAATAAAATTGCTGGTCGCAAAGGTGCGCAGCAGGTCTTTTTCTTCCAGTCCAAATTTGGAAATCCGAAGCTGCGGATGATCCAGCTCACAGGGAGTTAGAGGATCTACACAGGCGTAAAGATGGCCGATATCACGGTAGCGATGGATCATCGCTTGAACCGCCGCAGGCTTGTGATCAGGAGCACGATGATCTTCGTTTTCCATGCCCAGTTCAAACCCTTGAAAAAATGATCGCCACTCCCCTGGGAGTTGTTGGGGATCTTCCTTAAAAATCTGGTACTGAGTTTCTATCCACTCCGGACTGACATTATCAATAACGCTCATTCTTTAACTCGCAATTCAATTATTGTGTACGGTTTAACTCTAGCGATCAGAAAAAAAAGCAAATAAAGTATAAAGCAGGCTTCTATTTGCCGCAATAAAGTTAGCAAAATAAAGAGCATGCAAAGAAATAAACCTGTCTCATTAAGGCAAGCAAACAAACTATTGACTCAGAATAGCATTATCTGCTACGCTCGAAATATTATATACAAACGAAAGGATCAGAATATGGCGATGGAAGCCTCTGGCTCTACGAGTATCGCAGCTCAAGCGATGTCAACCAATAAAACCCAAGCAGGTTTTGATGTCCTGACCAAAACTCTGGAAAAAACAGAGCAAATGCTAACCGGTGAACAGCAGCGACTGGAAATAGCAGAACAGACCGGCAAAGGTCAGACTATCGACATCAAAGCCTGATTTTAATCAGATCCAGATTAAAAGCCCTGTATTGGTTCACTACCGATGCGGGGCTTTTTTATGCTTCAATCGCATTTAACCCACAGGGACGGCCGTCTTTATCCAGGCGAACAAAAGTCACTGAGATACTGAAGACCTCTTTTTCTTCAGCGGCACCGGGAGCATCGGCAAAGACCACGACACTATAGGCTGCAGAGGTTCTGCCCTGCTTAACCTTCTCCGTATGAAAACGCAGAATGGATCCATTTTCAACCCGATATTTAAACCGACAGGCATCCATTCCGACCGTCACCAGATTACACCGAGAATATTCTCGTGAAGCAGCCATCCAGGCATTTTCATCAACCCATTTCAGCATCACTCCACCAAACAGGTAACCATGGTGATTCAGGTGTTCCGGGCGAACCAGGGTGAAATTATCCACGCACCCCCCTTTTGCTGGCATCATACTGTTCTTCTGCGTGATACGAGGAGCGCACCAATGGCCCCGCTTCAACGTGGGCAAAGCCAAGGGCAAGTCCTTGTTCGGCATAGGCAGAAAATTCTTGCGGCGGCACATAACGTTGCACAGGGAAATGATTGCGGGTTGGAGCTAAGTACTGCCCCAAAGTGAGCAGCTGGCAGTCGTGCTGACGCAGGTCAGTCATGACCTGCAGAACCTCCGCCTCTGTTTCCCCCATGCCCAACATCAGCCCCGATTTGGTAATAATTTCAGAATCAAGCCGGGAAACCTCTGCCAGAAGAGACAGGCTGCGCTGGTATTCAGCTTCCGGACGCACTTGCGAGTAGAGGCGGGGAACCGTCTCGACATTATGTCCCAGGATATCAGGCGTTTCTGCAAGGATGCTGGCAAGAGCTTCCCAATTCCCCTGCAGATCAGAAATCAGCAGTTCAATCCGACACTCACTGGTCAATTTACGGATCTCTCTGATTAAAGCGACAAACTGGCTTGCTCCGCCATCGACAAGATCATCCCGGGTCACTGTGGTAATAACCGCGTGGTTGAGTTGCAACTCGTAAATAGCTTTGGCTACCTTCATTGGCTCTTCAGGATCAGGCGGGTCAAGATGACCGCTGCCAACATTGCAGAAGCGACAGTGGCGACTACAAATAGTCCCCAGAATCATAAAGGTCGCCGTTCCCTGACTCCAACACTCCCCTTGATTCGGACAAACAGCACTGCGGCAAACAGAGTTCAGACCGTTAAGACGATGATAACGATCAATCCTGGTATAATTTGCACCCGCAGGAAATTTGACTTTGAGCCAGTCAGGTTTGCGGATAGGGTTCCCTTGCATCTCTCTCCTGCCTTATCTGTCGATCAAAAAGAACAAGGCCCGATTGTATCAAACAACCGGGCCTTGAAATTGAACGTAAAACGACTGAAATTATACTGCTTCGAAGTCAGACTTACCAACTCCACAGAGCGGACAGACCCAATCTTCCGGGATATCTTCAAAACTGGTTCCCGGCGCAATGCCACTATCAGGATCACCTACAGCCGGATCATAAATGTAACCACAGACAAGACAAACATATTGTTTCATTGGAACCTCCTTGGTTAAAAACCTATTGTAAAAAAACGTGGGGTGAAACTTATCAGTTTTAGTTGATCATTACAATACTGGTTATGCTTTTTTTACCTAAAAAAAATACTCAACTAAGCATTAACATCAGTTCTTTGACGGTCTTTTCAATCCCCTCTGCTGCCTCGCTTATGCTACCAGCGAGCATATAAGCAGGGGAAGTGATAATCTTATTTTCCTTATCGACGACAAATTCGTTCACCGGGCAGGAAACGTGCGTTGCGCCCATTGATGAAACTGCCCCTGCCGTATCTTTATCTGTACCAATTGTAACCCGGGGATCCAGCTTATCGATACCAAGAACCCTAGCAACCAATGCCGGAGCAATACAGACCGCTGCCAGGGGCTTCTTTGCTGCAACAATGTCCCGGATCAGTCTGGCAACTTCAGGATGAACCTCACAGTCAGGACCTTTAAAAGCAAAATCACAGAGATTTTTTGCGGCGCCAAAACCTCCGGGAATAAACAGGGCGTCCATATCTGCAGCGCTAACTGTCGCGATATCGCTTATTTCACCACGCGCAATCCGCGCCGATTCTTCCAAAACGTTGCGACTGGCCCCTGCGACAGCGTCTCCAGTTAAGTGATTAACGACGGCCTGCTCCATATTGGGGGCCATGATAATAACTTCTGCCCCGGCACGATTAAGAGCCAACAAAGCAATGACGGTCTCATTAATTTCACTGCCATCGTAGACCCCGCAACCGGAAAGGATAACTCCCACTTTTGCCATAGTAACCTCCTGATCAATGGTTATTGTCGCTGTTAACAAATTTCAAAGGACCGACATTCAAAGCATAGCAGAAATTCAGGGTTGCGCCTTGAGAACCTTAGTTTCTTGGATAGAGCACCGCAATGCCATGAGCAATTTGAGTCCCCAATGCCCTGAGTTGATGTGGTTCATTGGAATCCCAGTAAACAGAATCACCAGCATTTAAAATATGGGTTTCCGTCCCGTGTTTCAGCTCAATCTGCCCTTCGAGAATATAGAAAAACTCTTCTCCGGCATGTCGTACCGGTTGTGATTGATCAGTCTGAGCCGGATCAAATTCAACCAGAAAGGGTTCCATGTGCTTATGTTTTTTTCCGTAAGCCAGAGAGTGATAAAAATAGGGCTGCGGGGCACCACCATGACTGGGTCGGCGGTTCATACGCCCGGCATCATCGGCTCGAACGACCAGGCATTTCTGAGTATTATCTTCTTCTTCAAAAAAAGTTTGTAGTGGTGCCCTGAGCGCTTTGGCTACTCGCAATAGCGTTGCCAATGGCGGAATTACTTGATCATTTTCGATCTGTGACAATAGTGGCTTGGAGAGTTCGGTGGAATCAGAAAGGTCCTGCAGAGTCATACGTAGCTTCTGCCTGAGCTCACGAATTTTCTGACCGATTTGCAGCTCCTTGACTTCAGTTCTAAATTCGTTCATTGCTATCCTCTGGCTACCATTTAAAATAAACTTTTAGCGCCCATTTGCTTAGCAGTCAAGCTTTGATGGAGTTGTTGGTATTGGACGCCCATTTATCTACTATGGTAAAAGTGGCAATTGGATATTTTTGAAATGGGGAGTCATATGCCGGAACTGAGACAAAAGAATACCATTGAAGCGATTCTGTTTGATCTTGATGGAACCTTGCTGCGAGTTCAGATGAAGGAATTCATTCCACAGTATATCCTTGGACTATCAGCCTATTGTGCCGATCGGGTCAAACCGAAAAAGTTTGAAAAAGCGTTGCTTGCAAGTATCCGCGACCTGATCCATACCGAAGGTGATAGCTCTATGACCAATGAGGAGCGGGTTTACCGCGAGATGCTGAAAAATTTAGCCCTCCCCGAGTCGGTCATGCGGGAAAGCCTGGCCCATTTTAAGGACAATGGTCTGGCGGAGTTGGAAGAATTGATTCAGCCCATCCCGCTGGCTGGAAAGATTGTTAAAGATTGTCAGAAAAAAGGAATCCCCATGGTTTTGGCGACAAATCCAGTTTTCCCCAAGTTCATGATTCAAGCCCGGATGCAATGGGCGGGGTTGGAAGAAAATTCTTTCACCCATGTCACCAGTTTTGAAAACAGTCATTATTGCAAACCGCAGGCGGGATATTTTCAGGAAATTGCTGATCACATTGAGGTTGATCCCAAAAATTGCCTGATGGTTGGTAACGATACCAGCCATGATCTGGCTGCCAGTGCAATCGGAATGACAACTTATCTGGTCGATACCTGGCTGGTTGACCGTGGCGGTTCCGAATGGCCCTGTGAAAATCGTGGAGACCATAGTTCTTTACAGCAGTTTTTACAGGAACACCTTGATTGACGTGGCAAAGAAAATCGATTCATTTTTCATTCAGTAACTTCATCATTTTCAAAAGGATTCATCTTTGAGCCTCATAACTGAAGAAATCATCCACCATGGTCGCATCCTGGATCTAGCTCACGAAGTCCATAGGATGCCGGACAATAGAGAAGCAGGCTTTGAAGTTATTCGTCATCCCGGTGGGGCTGCGGCGCTGCCAATTCTGGATGACGGGCGACTGTTGTTAATCCGCCAATTCCGGCCTGCTGCACGGGACTATGTCTATGAGATTCCAGCTGGTCGTTTAGAAATTGGGGAAGATGCTGGCCGTTGTGTTGCGCGCGAACTGCAAGAGGAAGTCGGCTACTGCCCAGGTCAGCTTGACTCCTTGGGGTATGTCTACAGCAGTGTCGGGTTTTGCACTGAACGGATTTACCTGTTTATCGCAACTCAACTGAAACAAACCCAAACAGCTCATGAGCCGGATGAATTTATCGAGCCGCTGGTTGTCACTTTCGACGAAGCACTGGAGATGATATCTGCCGAAACAATCACCGATGCCAAAACTCAGATCGCACTATTACGTTATGCCATTCAGCACAGAGATAAGTCATGAAAATGTCCCGACTCGACCATTACCCGTCGCCGGTTGATCTTCCCTTCAACCGAGCCAGCCTGAACGATAATTTTCAACCGGC
>JAQIBX010000056.1 GCA_027858895.1 Desulfuromusa sp.
TTCGATATTGTTCGTGAAGAAAAAGGAAATTTAGCTGTTCTGATCAGAATTTCTGGTCATGACTTTGTGGAAAACGGCTTTGGGCCGGCGGAAAACCAAGTCATTCTTGATCTTGCAAAAGACTATGGTTTTGATGCGATCCACTGTGGATTGGGCAATGCCTGTGACACTCCACCCTGGTATTACAGCCATATGGCATTACCGGAGCAGAAGCAACTAGAAGTGGTCGCCGCGATCAGAAAACAAACCGACTTGCCATTGATCGTTGCCGGAAGAATGGGCGATGTTGACAAACTGAAACAATATGACCGAGAGAATTTAACCGATTGTGTCTCCCTCGGCAGACCACTGGTTGCTGATCCAAATTTGGTTAATAAGTTGCTCAACCAACGAACCGAGGAAATTACCTACTGCGGCTATTGTCTACAAGGATGCTTGGCTAATGTCAAAAACGGCAGCGGCCTCGGCTGTATTGTCAATCCGAGTATCGATAAAAAACCGGTTCAGGCAACAGTTGTAAAAAATGTCGCGGTTATCGGTGGAGGACCGGCCGGAATGGCTGCTGCAACCCAACTTTCGGTTATGGGGCACAAAGTCACCTTGTACGAAAAAAATTCACGTCTTGGCGGCCAATTTGAGATGGCTTACAAAGCACCGCACAAGGGCTCCATGCTCAGACCACTCAGCAGCCTGATCAAACAAACAGAAAAGAACGTTGGTGAGATCAAACTGGGAACGACTGTCGACACAGCATCAGTCAGTCACTTTGACGAATTTGTCGTGGCAACCGGTTCCCGGCAGAGAATTCCTGAGATCAAAGGCTTAGGGGACCAATACTCCATGACCAGCCTGGAGTTTTTCGAGAAAACAAAACCACTTCAAGGCAAACGAATTCTGATTATCGGGGCAGGAATGATTGGTATAGAAGCGGCAGAAATACTTGCTGATGAGGGTTATGAAGTTGTTATTACCAAAAGAACCGACACCATTGCTAACGATATGGAAATGATTACCAAAAAACTGATGTTGAAGCGACTGGAGCAAAAGGGCAACCTGACTATCTCACCAGATACAACCCTGATGGAATTCACACCAGGCGGAGTAAAGTATCAGAGAGACAAAAAATCAGCAGAGTGGGCACCTTTTGATACTGTTATTATCGCCTCGGGAATGGACCCGGAGAATGGTCTCTATCAACAATTGCAAGCAGCAGGAAAATCGGTACAAATTGTTGGTGATGCGGATGATCCAGCAGATATTTACGCTGCGACGCAAAAAGGATATCTTGCCGCTATAAATCTTAACTAGCTTTTTCTGCGACAAAGCCCCTAATATGGGGATTTGTTTTGTGGTGGCTGCCTCGCAGCTCTCAAATTCTTGCAGAAAAAAGGTGGGTAAGTTTTATGCTGACTTTTTTGACCACAAACTGGATCAGCCTCTGTCTGCTTTTCCTACATCTGTCGGTCATCACCTTCCTTATTTCAAAAATAATTCTACAGCGGCGTGAATCTGGCGCAACACTCGCTTGGATTCTGGTTATTATCTTTCTGCCTTTTCTCGGGATGCTTGCGTTTTGGTTGCTGGGAACCACACGGATAAGGATACTACGCCGGAAAAGACACCGTGCGGAACAACATCTTGTACCGTCTCTTTCCCGCTTTCGGAGACAGCAGAAATTATCCGACACTGATGAACTGGTTGCGAGTTCTCTCTATTCCCTTGCCGCCAAGCTTGATGAGTGCGGCCCCCAACCTGGCTGCGATGTTGAAATGTATCGCGATGGTAGCAAAGCTCTTGATGCGCTTGAACAGGCCATTAATGCCGCACAGGAACATATCCATCTCACTTATTACACCTGGGAGCCTGACAATACCGGCCGTCGTTTCGGTCAGGCCTTAACACGGGCTGCCGGCAGGGGAGTTGAAGTCCGCCTACTCTTGGACGATGTTGGCTCCTACTCAACCAAAACAAGCTTCTTTGCCTCACTCATTGCCGCCGGGGGAGAGGTGGCTCGGTTTCTGCCGCTTAATCTTTTTAGCCGTCAGGTTTCAGTCAATAACCGTAACCATAGAAAGATTGTGGTAATTGATGGCAAGATCGGTTTCACCGGCAGCATGAATATCGGTGACATTTACGCTGGGTTATCAGGCCCTTGGAACGACTTACATCTGCGTGTCAGCGGGCGAGTTGTCTATGAATTACAGGGTGTCTTTTGTCAGGACTGGTTTCATGCAACAGGTAAGGATATAGCAACAAAAGAATACTTCCCACCGATGCATTATCATGGGGATGTTTGTGCTCATTTTTTGGCAAGTGGCCCTTCAGATGAACGCTGGCGGACGATTCACACATTGCTGTTTGTTGCGATCAATACCGCACTGGAAAGGGTTTGGATAGAAACTCCTTATTTTGTTCCAGACCCACCGATCACCATGGCATTACAAACTGCTGCGCTGCGTGGGGTTGATGTCAGGATATTGCTGCCCAATTGTTCGGATCATTTCCTGGTGGACTATGCAGGCCGGTCTTTTTTTGATGAGTTGATAGAGGCGGGAGTGCGGATTTTCAAAATGGACAATATCATTCCCCACGCTAAGACCGCTGTCATTGACCAGGTTTTTTCAACTGCCGGATCTGCCAACATGGATCAACGCAGCTTTCGCTTGAATTTTGAAGGCAATCTGTTTTTCTTCGGGAAAAAAATTGCTGCTGAGTTGGGAAAAGATTTTCTCCACCAATGCCAATCTGCCCATGAAGTCACCGCAGAGAAGCGGAAGAAACTCTCCCACACGCAACGCTTACAAGAAGGATTCGCCCGTATTTTAGCTCCCCTACTTTGAATTTCTCTTTAGTCAGATAGTAATCCCCCACTACATCGCTAAAGTCGAATATTTATATATTTTGTTTATTATTAAACTGTTTTCGTTTAGGATGTTTGTAGTGATTTTTTATGATAGGAGCTAGCACTGTCGTCTTGATTTAATTAGAGAGCTAATCAGGATACAAGATGAAACAGCTATTCGCCAGATTCATCGTGTTATTGGGTATTGCACTTTTTATCGGCTGTTTTTTTGCCTTTGATCTACAGCAGTACCTGACGCTCGACTATTTAAAATCCCGCCACATCTTCTACAAACACTACTACCTACAGCATCCAACCTTAACGCTACTGCTTTACTTCATTTTTTATTTGACCCTGACAGCAATGTCCATTCCCTGCTTGTCCGTAGTCATTTTAGCCGGAGGTGCTCTGTTTGGTTTTCCGGTCGCTTTGCTGGTCATTTCATTTGCCGATGTGCTTGGATCGACACTGGCCTTTCTCAGCTCGCGCCACTTGTTTGGAAAATATTTACAAAACCGTCATCCTGCTCGGTTGAGAGCAGTCAATCATGGCATAGCCCGCAAGGGTGGTTTTTATCTCCTCTATCTCAGACTGATCCCCCTATTCCCCTGTTTTCTTATCAACCTGCTTATGGGCCTCACCAAGATGCGCGTGGCAACATTTTACTGGCTCACCCAGATTGGCAAATTCCCCCACAACGCACTTTATGCCAATGCGGGCACGCAAATCAGTAAACTAGACTCATTCGCGGGAGTTTTTACACCGGGGATAGTTGTTTCTTTTGCCTTGATCGGTTTTTTTCCACTCATCATAAAAATGGGCTTGCAACAAGCGAAAGTTCGCAGGAGAATCAACACATATGAATATGAAAATATTAATTGAGGAGAAGGCAATATGAAACAAACCAAGATTGGAATCATCATTTGTGATCGCTATCGCAGGTGTGCCGGCGGAAAATGTTTCAAATCTGTGCGCAACAGAGAAGGGGCCTTTGCTCGCTATAAAGACATGGAGGTGGACGTTGTTGGCTATACGTCTTGCGATGGATGTCCTGGCGGGAATATTGAATATGCTGTGGAAGAAATGAAGGCAAACGGAGCAGAGGTGATACACCTTGCCACTGGGCTCGTTGTCGGATATCCGCCATGTCCACATATCACCTATTTTCATGATTTTATCAAAACTAGATATGGCCTTGAGGTTGTTTATGGCACTCATCCCATCCCGCAAAAATACCTGAACATGCATACTCAGTTGAAAACGTGGGATGACCCGGCATGGGAAAAAATCATTCAACCGACATTGACAGATGGGGAAACTCGCCTAGCCTATGACTAACATAACTATTCCGCAAAACCGGGACTGTCCCCGCACGGGGGCTGTCCCGATCTTACTAACAAAGGCACTGAGTTACATATAAACAACAAAGGGCAGCAGAATGTATAAATACTTATTTGGACCAGTCCCTTCACGGCGGCTGGGAATGTCTTTGGGGGTAGATTTAGTCCCTCGGAAAGTCTGCTCGCTCGATTGTGTTTATTGCGAGGTGGGTAAGACGACGAAGTTAACACTCGAAAGAAAAGAGTACATTCCCTTCGCTAAAATCATCCAAGAATTAACCAGTTATTTTGAAAACAATCCAGACCCTGATTATATTACCTTTTCGGGTTCAGGAGAACCAACACTGAACAGCAGAATAGGAGATATTATTGAGTTCATAAAACAAAATAAACCTCAGATTCCTATTGCGGTGTTAACCAATGGGACGCTGCTTTATGATCAGCAAATCAGGGATGAATTAAAATCTGCAGATATTGTCCTTCCTTCGTTAGATGCCGCAACAGAAGAAATATTTAAAAAAATAAATCGCCCTCCAGCGACACTGACGTTTAAAAAATATCTTCAGGGACTCATTGATTTCAGCAGCGAATTCACTGGGAAAATATGGCTGGAGGTTTTTATTCTTCCTGACTACAACGATAGTGAAAACGAGTTAAAAGAATTAAAAAATGCAATTCTGAAAATCAACCCGACTTCTGTACAAATAAATACCCTGGACAGGCCTGGAACAGAAACAGATTTACGCGGAGCATCAAAAGGTGAACTTGACAGGGTGCTTGGTCTTTTAAATTTGGATCATGTTGAAATTATTGCTGCCGCACCACAGAGAAAAAATATTCTGTCGTACCGAAGCGATGCAGAGACTGCAATTTTAGAAACCATAGCAAGGCGCCCTTGTACCCTTGACGATCTGGTACAAATATTGGGAATGCATAGAAACGAAATCAACAAATATCTTGATGTGTTAGACGCAGAAAACAAAATCAAAACCGTACGACAAAACCGAGGGATTTTCTATCAAACGAGCTGAACTGGCAGAACATAAACTTATATTGTTATTTCAGTAAGTTACATCAAAACGTCTCCTTTACGGCCTCCGATTTGAAAAATCATCAACCCTTAAGTATTTTGTGCATATGCACATCTTTAAGCTTGACAAACTTTGGCGAACGACATAACCTCCTTATGTGCATATGCACGCAGGTTGCAGAAATCGATCCTTCAATAACTTGTACTCCTGCAACCAGTATTTAACAACCAACAACTTAAAGGAGGCAATTATGCCAGGAAGAGATGGAACAGGGCCGCAAGGTCAAGGAGCAATGACAGGAAGAGGTCTGGGAGTCGCTGATCAAGGTCAAGCAGTTGGAACAGGACGCGGACAAGGACCTGGACAAGGTCAGGGTTTAGGGTTAGGTCGCGACCAAGGGCTGGCGAACCAACAGGGACGTGGTTTAGGCGCCGGTGCTGGGCGCAATCAAGGCTCAGGCCGTGGTAGAGGAAGACGTTAATTCATAACGGGTGGACACATAAATCCGCCCCTACAATTATTTTTAATATTTAAATGGTTAAGTGTAGGGGAGCCCCTGCGGGCTCCCTAATCTTGCTGAGATAAGAATGGAGAATAGAAAATGCTGATAGCAGTCACCGCACTGGAAAATTCATTACAATCGGAAATTGATCCAAGGTTCGGGCGAGCCGCCTATTATATGATTGTAAACACTGAGACTGATGAAGTCACAGTCCACAACAACAGCGACGGCGTCGGTTCCTCAAATGGTGCAGGAACCGGTGCAGCACAAACCTTGTCAGAATACGGAGTCAAGGCTCTTTATACCGGGAGTGTCGGACCAAAAGCTGCGGAGGTACTACAGAAAGCAAACATTCCATACTATGAGAACATCACTGGAACAGTCCAGGGTGTGCTTGATCAACTGAAGAATGGTCAAGTTTCACAGAGTACCGATCAAAACAATTCGGCTCAGGTTGAAACCCAGCCAGAGACAAATAACGCTCCAACTGCAACCCCCCAATGTCCTGGCGCTTTACCCGCAGTTGGGCAGGGAATGGGTCTAGGACGCGGCCAAGGGACAGGTCGCGGAACGGGACGCGGAATGGGTGCAGGGCGTGGTGCCGGGAGTGGCCAAGGGCGTGGGATGTGTCGCCGATAGGGTGTTGACTCATCGAGGGTAGATTGAAAGAACAAGGTTCGATTATAATAGAGCTTCTTATGCCCTCAGTCTCCCTATATAGTGGAGAGCCTTTCGCGATTGAGAGTCTGTCATCCACAAAAATAAAATCATTTCAACAATGGAGTTGAACACACTATGATTATTGCCGTTACCGCCAAGGAAGCCTCCCTGCAATCTGAAGTCGATCCCAGATTTGGTCGCGCCGCTTATTTTTTGATTGCCAACAGCCTGACCGGTGAGGTTTACGCCCACGACAATACTGAGGGCATTGAAGCTGACAACGGTGCTGGAACCGGAGCGTCACAACTGTTGGCGGAGTATAAGGTCGATGTTCTCTATACCGGCCATGTCGGGCCAAAGGCTGCTGAAGTTCTGGACAAAGCAAAGATTACTTACCATGAACACACTGAAGGAACCGTTGAGGAAGTTCTGTCCCGCCTTCCTCAGGAAGCAATGCCGCAAACAGCAGAAGAACCCCCTGCAGAAAGCGTCTCTGCCCCTGAAAAGGGGGCAATACGGCTGGCAATCCCGGCAGATTCAGATGCCGGCCTACAAGCACAGCGTTCTGGACATTTTGGGAAATGTGCCTACTACACATTGATTGATATCAAGGATCAACAGGTTCAACAGGTCGTCCCTTTGCAGAATGGCGGGCATGTTCAGGGTGGTTGTTCCGTCCCGGTGGTATTATTGCATGCCAACCACGTTAAGAAATTGATCGTCGCCGGGATTGGTGGCAGACCACTTCAAGGATTTCGTGAAACAGGAATTGAAGTGTATGCCGGTGTCGGGCAAACGGTTCAGGAAACGATCGACCTATTTCTTAATGATGAACTCTCCCCGATCAGCAATGATCAGGTCTGCGGGGGTGGACCACAGTGATTATTTCTGTTGTTAGCGGCAAGGGTGGCGCAGGAAAAACCACCCTTGCCGCTTCTATCGCCCAGGTTTTTTCAACTGAATTTTATGACCTGGATGTCGATGCCCCCAACGCTGAATATTTTCTACAGCCTGATTTTTCTGAAAAAACTCCAATTACACAACCTGTGCCGGTATTTTCTGAAGAACTCTGCGACGGCTGTGGAATCTGCACCAAGGAGTGTCGTTTTCATGCGCTGTATAGAATTATGAAGACGGTCTATCTGTCTGAGCCCCTTTGCCATGGTTGCGGTCTTTGTAAAATGGTCTGCCCGCAACAGGCAATCAGTTATCATGATGCTCCAGTCGGCGATATTCGGTCCGGCTACTCGCAGAGAACCAGCAACATGGTCCACGTCGGCGACCTGACAATCGGCTCAACCCGTGGTACCTACCTGATCAGTGAAATGGTCAAGAGAATTGATTCAGATAAACTCTCCGTTATCGATGGCCCCCCTGGAAACTCCTGTGCTGCGGTTGCCGCGATAAAACCGGCAGATCTGGTAGTGCTGGTGGTTGAGCCAACCCCATTCGGCTTTCACGATATGCAACAGACCGAGCAGATCGTACAGCAAATGGGTAAAAACTATCTGATCATTGCCAACAAAGCGATGAGCACAAACAATGTCGATCAATACTTTCAAGACAAAGCGAAAAAAGCGACCCTGACGATCCCTCTGGAAAATCGCTATCATAAAGCAAATCTGCAAGGGGAAATTCTCAGCCAGCAGTTCAGTGAAATTCACATCGGACTGCATACAGCGATCAGTCGGGAGCTTGAAAAACTATGACACAGCAGATAGCCATACTCAGTGGTAAGGGGGGTGCTGGAAAAACCTCAATTACTGCTTCCATTATTAAAATGATGGATTCAGTTGTCGCGGTCGATGCCGATGTCAACGCGTCAAATCTACCCATCTTGCTGCCTTACTCAACACAATCAACCACCGCTTACTATGGGATGGATATTGCGCAAGTTGATCACAATCAATGCACCGGTTGTGGGATCTGCGTATCCACCTGTCAATTTGACGCAATCAGTCTCAATGAAGATGGTAAAATAGTGATCGATTCCGACTGTGAAGGCTGTGCCGCCTGTGCCTTTGTCTGCCCGGTGGATGCAATCAACATGGCTGCGCGCAAGGGAGGCGAATGGTATGTCAGTTCCATCGCCAACGGCACTCTGATTCACGCCGACTTGATTCCGGGCGAAGACAACAGTGGAAAACTGATTACCAAGGTTCGGAGTGAAGCATCAGCTATTGCAAAAGAGAAGAATATTTCTTACATTGTCATCGATGGGCCGCCCGGAACCAGTTGCCAGGCAATTTCATCCATTACCGGGGTCGATCTGGTCTTGGCGGTTGTCGAGGAAAGCCTCTCTGGACTTTCTGACTACCGCCGTTTAGCAGATCTGATACAGAAGTTTTCTATTCCTCATCTGGTCTTGCTTAACAAAGCAGGTTTCAACGCTGAAGTCGAAAATAACATCGTTCGGGCGGCTGCTGAATTCAATGGGAAAATCATTGGTCGCATCCCCTTCGATCGGAACATCCCGTTAGCATTGCAAAGTCTGCAATCACT
>JAQIBX010000067.1 GCA_027858895.1 Desulfuromusa sp.
AATAGGCTACGCCATTTGGTACACAGTCGTCCCTACGTTGAAGGCTACGAGTGCTTCTACAGTGCAACTCAGCGTTCCGGTCATTGCTGCATTAGGAGGAATTGTTTTCCTCGCTGAGCACATCACTTTACGCTTAGCATTGGCATCTGTAGCCATTCTCGGCGGAATTATGCTCGTCATTAAGGAAAAAGGACATAATTACAGGCGCCCAACCATCTAATCAAGCAAACGGAAAATACGTCTGTGAAATTTTGAAAAGCAAAACCAAATTACGCTGGGTCGCGAGCGTCGTTTCGCCCGCCGGTTATCATGAACCATTACTGCGACACGAAGTCGCATTAATTGACTGTCTGGCAGTGATTTTCCACCCGCTGACCAGACCCCGCATTTCCCTGCGGGTACCCTACGGGAGCGTGCCGCCATGTTGTCTTCATGGGGTGCGGAGCCTTCCGGACAACGTACCGAATCCCAACTATGGGAGGGGCCAAAACCGCGAGGTGGAGGCTCTCCGGGCAGCCTCAAGCCGGGTGAGGGCCAGGGTTCTAAACGATATGGTCAACATATGTGAATGTCCGTTGGCACCGTAATTCATGAACAAGCCAAAGAGGCTGACAGGCTTGAACCAAAAGGTGAGCAGGCAAGCTGGGGCTTCTGACGGTCGCCCCACGGGAATGTTGTACTGCCGGTGTATAGGACAGACCTAAGTCGTTTGTTTTACTGTCAATAGTGTGGAACGTGGCAAGCCTGAACTCTCCGCCATCGGTTGCAATAAACCGGTGGCAGGCGCAAGACACGCTGTCGGAAGTGTGGGTATGGGATCTCGGAAAAAGCGAAGGCCGTACTTGTAATGAGGCGGATACGGGTTGCAACATCACCCGGCCCGAAAGGGAGCTGACGTCCGACTGGTGCTCCGTCGTGAGATAGTTTGGAGAACCGATATCGTGAAGGAAGGCAAATGACGGCGACCAACGTTGCTGGTGCACCTTCAGCCTGCTTACCGGATTGGGATAGCATCGATTGGGCCCAAATCCATAAACAGGTCTATCGGCTGCAGATGCGTATTGCGAAGGCTGTGCGGGAAAAGCGCTGGGGTAAGGTCGCCGCCTTACAACATCTGCTGACCCACTCTCTGGCAGCGAAACTCTGGGCCGTCAGACGAGTCGTAACCAACAAAGGCAAGAATACGCCGGGCATCGGGAGAACGTCCCGGCGCAGGATCAACGCAATCCGCACACTGCGGCAACGGGGCTATCGCCCCCAACCGCTACGGCGGGCTTATGTCCCTAAATCCAACGGCAAAATGCGACCGTTGGGCATCCCGACGATGACCGACCGAGCCATGCAAGCCCTTTATGCACTGGCTCTGAACCCGATCGCCGAGATGATGGCTGATGTGAACTCGTACGGGTTTCGCAGGAAACGTTCAATCGCCGACGCCATCGGTCAATGCTTCCTCTCACTCTGTCGGAAGCATTCGCCGCAATGGATCTGGGAAACTGACATAAGAGCGTGCTTCGACCAGATTAGTCACAAATGGCTACTCGCCAATATCCCGATGAACCAACGGATACTGCGGGGCTGGTTAAAATGCGGCTATCTAGAAAAAGACGCTTTCTTTGCAACGGAAGCTGGAACACCGCAGGGCGGCATCATTTCACCGCTGTTGGCCAACATGACCCTCGATGGCTTGGAAGCGGCGATTGCAGCCGTGATCCCGAAACGAGGGGCCAAGGTCAATATGGTGCGCTATGCCGACGACCTGATCATCACCGGAGCAAGCCCTGCTCTGCTGAAGGAAAAGGTCATCCCGGTGGTTACCGGTTTTCTGGCCGAGCGCGGCCTGGCCCTCTCTGAGGAAAAGACCCGTCTTTGCCACATCAGCGACGGCTTCGACTTCCTTGGGGTCAACATCAGGAAACACGATCAGAAACTGCTGATCAAACCCGCGCCGCAAAAGGTGCGGCACTTCCTGCGCGAACTCAAGGGGTTCATCAAAAGCTGCGTTGCACTACCGACCGATATCTTTATCCGCAGGCTTAACAGTAAGTTGAGAGGCTGGGCGCAGAGTTATCGACAGGTGGTGGCGAAAAAGATCTTTGGCTGGGTAGACTACTGCGTTTATCATTATCTGCGGAAATGGATGCGACATCGCCACCGCAACAAAACCGATGCGTGGTTAAAGCAACACTACTACACCAGCATCGGCATGCGTTCGGAGTTTTTTGCGATGAGCAGCAACAGTCACGGCGAACAACAAAGGCTGTTTTTGTTGAAAACCGCAGATCTGCCGATCAGGCGACACAACAAGATCACAGGAGCAGCGACCCCGTACGATCCGGCATGGTCGGATTATTTTAAGCGACGGGCCATACAAAGAGGGGTCCAGCGTATGTCCGACCGCCGGTTCCTGTCAACCTGTGCCTTGCAACGTCAGGCTTGTTAGAGTAGCGCCATAGTGGCACCGCTCTAAGTTGGCTATAACACAACCGGGTCGCACAGCGACCTTAGCGAGGGCTTGAGCCGTGTGCGGTGAAAGTCGCACGCACGGTTCTTAGAGAGCCCGGGGCTGGTAACAGCCCTTGGGCTACTCGGCGCTTAAAATTTTTTGTTGAATATAAATATAATAGCCAACTACAATTACACAATGATTCGTTACTCTGGTCCGTTTAGCTTGCTTTAAAAGGAATAAACATGACAAACCAAAGAAACCCATTTCTACTCCTGATCGGCCTAACAATGTCAGTATTTGTGCTTGAGGCCATTATAATGTTGTTTTTGTCGTACTTACCTCCTTTACATGTTGAACTTGAGTTGCTCGTTGATGCAACTTTACTCACGTGTAGTCTTTTTCCGATAATTTACTGGCTAGCTTTTCGTCCGTTAATACGGGAGATAAATGAACGCCAACAAATAGCGGGAGAATTAGAGCGACTGAACAATGAATTGGACAATAAAGTTAGAGAAAAAACCTCGCAACTCCTTAGCGCAAACGAAGTCCTGACATTGGAAGTTGAACAAAGAAAGGACGTTGAAGAAAAACTGAAAGCAACCCAAAGTCAGATGCTTTTACAGGAAAAAATGGCTTCTATTGGGCAACTTGCTGCTGGCGTGGCGCATGAAATAAACAACCCCATTGGATTTATTTCAAGCAATCTCAATACTTTACGTGGATACGTCGGAAAAATTGAAAAATTCGTAATGAGCCAGTTGGGAAATATGCCATCTGAAGAACTTGCTCAATTACGCAATAAATTGAAAATTGACTATATCTTGAAAGATAGTCCTGAATTGATTCAGGAATCAATAGATGGCACAGAGCGGGTTACAGCAATTGTGAAAAACTTAAAAAGTTTCTCTCGGCTTGATGAAGAAAAATATTCAGCAGTCAATCTCAACGATTGCGTTGAAGACAGCCTTAAAATGATTTGGAACGAACTCAAATATAAGGCTACTGTTACAAAGGAATTTACAGATTTACCTAAAACTCAATGTTTTCCTCTACAAATTAGCCAAGTACTAATGAATCTTATGGTTAATGCAGCCCATTCCATAGATAAACAGGGAACAATAATTATTAAGACTTGGCACCAGGATGGTATTATCAATATTGTCGGCTCCTCGCTGTTTCAAGTGGGTAGCCTGAATTCCAGTTTTCCCGCGATGAGGTAAGCCATATTGATAAGGTTTTTGGTTGATCGATAGCCTCTGGCTCTTCTCTTGGCCGATTGAA
>JAQIBX010000094.1 GCA_027858895.1 Desulfuromusa sp.
CGGCGACTTTTTGTCGAACATGGTTATTGTGGCGTTTCCATCCCAAATATTGTAAGTGCCTCAGGTGTGAGTACCGGAGCCATTTACAGTTATTTTAAAGATAAAGAGACTCTCGCAAAGGAAATTCATGCTTGGACGGTGCAGGAATTTCATTCCCTTTTTCAGCAACGTTTGACTGGCACCGAGTCTGTTTATGAGGTTTTAAAAACTTTTACCGTGCTGGTCGCTGAGTTGACGGAAGAAAGCCCTGACATGATGAAGTACATGCTGTTTATGAAACATGGTGGCGCAATCTGTGATCTATCGCCGATTTGTTCCACCGAGCCATTTCGTCTGCTACAAAGTCACTTGAGACGAGGGATAGAACAGGGAGAGATTAGAGTTAAGGATTTTATGCTCGCAGGTTTGTCATATACAGGGGTCATTTTGCGTGCTGCTGAACTTCGAATGGAAGGTATTTTGGAGCGCCCACTTACCGAGGTCTGCGACATTTTAGTCGACAATGGATGGAACGCCATCAAAGCGTAATTTTTTTGACGAGTGATGGAAAGAATATTCTTTGCGTCACTGTGTCGTTACTAAAGAGGTTTGCCTAGAGGAGGTCAGGATGACAATCAAAAGAGTCTCTGTGGTTACTGCGGTCATCATAATGTTCTTAGCGTCTTCGATTTATGCGTCCCAGTGTGTGGAATGCCATACAGATGTAGAAAAGTTAAAGGCGATTGCTAAAACAATACCAAAGCCGGTTGCTTCTGCCGAAACAACAGGCAAGGGCTGAGGTGGTTCAGTTGCTCCGTTGGAGCTACATGAGAAAGTCTTGGTCAGTCCTGATTTTTTAAAGACAACCCACGGTGAGCTTGCCTGTACAGAGTGCCATGGTGGTAATGATATCGCTGTTGATATGCAATCGGCTCATAAAGGAATGCAAGCTGACCCAACCTTTCCTGATGCCACGGCAACTTGTGGCCAGTGCCATGAGGAAGAGGCTCGGTTAGCGAAAACTTCTCTGCATTACACTTTGGGAACATTTAAGCCCATGGTTCATAAGCGTGCGGCAGGTGATGCTTTGCAATTATCAGCCTTAAACCAGGGAATGGATAATCACTGTTATAGCTGTCATGCAAGTTGCGGTGAATGTCATGTCAGTCGACCTAATTTTGCTAAAGGTGGATTTATTTCTGGCCATAACTTCAATAAAACCCCAGATCAAACTAACCAATGTACTGCCTGCCACGGGAGCCGAGTTGGTAATGAATTCACAGGAGAAACAGGCTCAGGCGACGCTCATTATGTTAAGCATGGTATGGATTGTATGTCCTGTCATGGCACCCAGGATCTTCATGGTGATGGTAAAACCGGTCATCGTGATCGTTATGAAGTGGAAGGGCTGGCTAGTTGCCGCGATTGCCATACGATGGATGATAATGTCGAGCAGCATGCTATCCATGGTGATAAGCTTTCCTGCAACGTTTGCCACTCGCAACCTTATGCAAATTGTTACGGTTGTCATGTTGGTAAGGATGAAGAAGGGGTGGCTTTCTTTAAAAATCCAGATGAAGAAGAGCTGTTCAGGATTGGACGCAACCCTGAGCCTAACCCGCAGCGTCCTGAAGAATGGATGTTGGTGCGGCGCGTACCAGCAGTTCCAACCTCATTTGAATTTTATGGGGAAGATCTCTTGCCCAAGTTTGATCAACAAAATAACTGGAAATATGCCTCTCCGCACAATATCCAGAAAAATACGACTCAGAACCGTGAATGTAATAATTGTCATGGTAACGAGGAGATATTCCTGACCGAGGACAAAGTGAAACCTGAAATGCGGGCAGCCAACAGGCCGGTCATCGTTCCAGAATCGATGCTTCCAAAGAAGCAGGTGCAGGCAGAAAGCATGGAAAAAAAGAAAAAGAAAGGCAGCTATTTTTAGCCAGACCAATGGGTGGTCAAATTCAACACTTCTGAAAGGAATGCCGTATGAAACGCTCAGTTAATCTTTTACTAGTTACATTTATCGCATTTGTTATTATTCCACTTTCCGTGATCAGCGCTGCTGCAGAAAAAGTTTTTGTCAAGGCTGATCAAATAGCAGAGCTGGTGAGTGCAAACGCTCCCAATCTGCGAATTATTGACTGCCGCGTTGATCAAAAAGCGTATGAAGCAGGGCATATCCCTGGTGCGGTATATCTGAACGTTCGGAAAAAACTGAGAATGAAAGGCGCTTGGGAGACTGTAGGGGTTCGTCGGCAGCTGGAAGAGCAGGAAGAGATATTTGGTCGCCAACTGGGTATCGACAACGAGACCATGGTTGTCCTTTACGACGATGAAGGTTGGGACGCTACTCGGCTTTTTTGGGAACTGAAGCACGTTGGCCATGAAAAAGTTGCAATCATATATGGTGGTTTGCCGGAATGGCAGGCACAAGAGTTACCTATGGAAAAAGGGGTAAATACCCCAGCACCAAAACTATTTGTGGGGAAGGTCAATCCACAGCTTCTTGCAACCTCAAGTTATATTATGAGCAAAATGGGTGATCCTAATGTTGCCCTGTTAGATGCTCGGCCAGCAGGACAATTCATAGGCGATAAAAAACATGATGCAGCCAAGATCGGTGGCCGTTTGCCTAGTGCTGTCAACGCATTCACGTTAGCGAACTGGGAAAATAAAACTTATTTGAAAAATCCGGCAGAATTGGAAGAAATGTATGCTGAACTGGGTGTTACTCCTGATAAAGAAATTATCGTCTACTGTAATACCGGTTACTATGCAGCTAACACATTCTTTATCTTAAGTGCACTTAATTTTCAGAATGTTCGTGTTTATGATTACTCTTGGGTTGAATGGAACGCTAAGGATTTTTTACCCACGATTGTTGGTTCAGCTAAATAAAACAACTTACGAGTGAGATTGAGCCCCTTCATATTTTTAATGGAGGGGCTTTTCTTTGTTGACACTTATACGTTGATGCCCTATAAAACTGCGCTGCCGTCACAAAGATAGGACTCTTGAAAATCGGAAATTATTTCCTTGCAATCGATTTATTCATAGGTTATAAATCGCTTCTTGTGCTGGCGTAGCTCAATTGGCAGAGCACCTCACTTGTAATGAGGATGTTGGGGGTTCAATTCCTCTCGCCAGCTCCACATTGGTAGTAATGGGCTAGCCCAAAAAAATAGAAAAGAAATAAATCCCCTGGAGGGGTTCCCGAGTGGCCAAAGGGACCAGACTGTAAATCTGATGGCGTAGCCTTCGGAGGTTCGAATCCTCCCCCCTCCACCATTTTAGTAACTTGCCGGACGAAGCCCGGTTGCTGTGCGCCAGGAGGCTGTTAAGCCGAAGGGACTGGGGCGGGGTCGTGTGAGGTCTTTACCATGCATAATCAATCGGTAGGGTTTGGGCGGGAGTAGCTCAGTTGGCTAGAGCGTCAGCCTTCCAAGCTGAGGGTCGCGGGTTCGAGTCCCGTCTCCCGCTCCATTTACTTTTCCGTAAAAATGGATTGCTAGGCCCACATAGCTCAGTTGGTAGAGCGCATCCTTGGTAAGGATGAGGTCACCAGTTCAAATCTGGTTGTGGGCTCCAGACATCTTGATGGAGATTATGTTAGGTTTTTTTAGATAACTTGGGTTGATATTCGCTAAAATTTATTTGGTTCTCAAAACCAAAACAGTAGACGTAAAAGACAACAAAGGGAGGTTCTACCATGTCCAAGCAAAAGTACGATAGGACAAAGCCGCACGTTAATATTGGCACTATAGGTCACGTTGACCACGGCAAGACCACACTGACCGCAGCAATCACCAAGGTATTGGCAGAGCTGTT
>JAQIBX010000039.1 GCA_027858895.1 Desulfuromusa sp.
GGTTGATAAATCAAGAGAAAGTGGAACGCAAACAGATTAAATCCTGTTGCAAAAAAAATGGCCGCTAACGGGGGGAGGTATTCCCGCTAGCGGCCTTAAACTAAGAGAGGAGGTAAGATGTATCTATTCTGACTCAACATTCCGACTGCCACACCGAAACAGTTGATGTTGGTTACACTACGCTGAAAAATAAAGGAAAAACACGTGGTATCACGTATTTAATTGTTGCCAACTCCGTAATAATCAACTGTGCTTTTGCGCAGTTATCAATTTTCGGCATAACCACAATGTTCAAACAATAGTGCCAGCTTTTCCTGTCGGCCCCCCTGCCAGCGAGCTAATACACGCTCGGCCAAGGTTTCCCCCGTTGTGACGATTTCATCCAGCTCGCGCAAGAAACAACTTTCATCGGCACCACTATCACCATTGCGAAACTGTTCCTGCAAGCTGAGAGTTGCAATTCTCACCAACTCTGTCGCAACTTCTTGAAGGGTTCCGGCCTTCATTCTGGTTTTCAACCCGGTTCGCCATGAGGACTGATAGATAAGGTGAAAATCTTCTCCTGATAGAGAAGAAAAAAGACTTTCAACCCCGCTGAGACCCTGTTCAGTATAAAGCAACCCCTTATAAAATGCTGCGACCGCTGCTGTATAACGCGGGGGCAGGCTATCGGCTGTGCGCGTTTCAATATGTGGCCGCAGGCGCACTTCTGGAAACAAAGTCGACAGATGCAGATTCCAATCCTCCAGCGTTGCCTGCTCGGATTTCCAGCCATTTTCCAGGAACTGACGAAACGTGAAACGGTTTTGGGTCATGTTGATATACTGTTGCTGCCGCTGAATAAAATAGAGGGGGACATCCAGCGCATATTCGACAAAATCATTCAGCCCTGCAGTTGGTTTGAGTAACTGTTCAATCAAACCACAACGATCAGGATCAGTTCGTGACCAGATCTCTCCACGCAATGAAAGACAACCACTCGGTTGATCTTCGAGAATCGCTGAGTTGGCAAACAGGGCATAACAGACCGGACTCAGCCATTGGGCAACCCGGAGCTTGCGGACACAGTCTACCTCATCGGAAAAATCAAGATTAACTTGAGTGCCGGCGGTCTGCTTCATCATCCGTTGTCCCATATCGCCAGTCTTCAACATATAGGGACCCATGATTTCATAACGGGGCTTGGGCAACCAGGAAATCTTCTCCAGCGGAGTCAATGGGTGAACACCCAGACCCAGGAAGACTAATCCGAGGTCATGTCCCATGGTAACAATATGTTGTCGATAGCGATTCAAATCACGCCAACTACAGGCAATATCACAACAAAACTTTCCCGAAAGCTCCAGCTGACCACCCGGCTCCAAAGTCACTGATGAGCGCTTACCCTGCAGTCCGACCAGGTTTTCCTGCTCATAAATCCCTTGCCAACCACCGATTCCATCCAGCTTGGCGAGTAGTTCACGAATCCTCTCATAGCTGACCGCCTCGCCGGTATAGCGATCAACCACCAGCTTTTCTGTTTCCAGACCCACGCCCCACTCAGCTTTGGGACGGGCGCCACGCAACAGAAAATCAATTAATTGTTGATGATTATTGATTGGCTGACTATGGGGCGATTCATTTGAACTCGGCAGAGGCGACATCAACAATGACCTTTTATAAGAGAAACCATCTATTTATCCAAGCCTGATTTAAGATAAGTCGTGATAGCATTAGCGATAGTAATAAAAATCTGGCTAAATTCTTTTTCATCCTGCTCTAATAAAGTAATCCGGAAGCCCCGCTCATCAGTACAGAAAGAGGAAATCGGAACCACACAAATGCCGGTTGAGGCCAGCAGGTAATAGACAAAACGTTTGTCGGTCTCGGTGTCCGGGAGGCCGACATGCTTCTCAACCAGTTCGCGAATCTTAGGGTTTTCAATCGGCAAAGACTGTTTATTATTCAGCTTACCCCGTTCAAAAACCACACTCATATAAAAAGCGCCATTGGTTCGATTCACCTTGAGCCCTGAGACTTCCGTCAGCAGATTATACGCGATATTTGAATACCGTTCGTAGCGATTACGGCGCTGTTCCAGATATTTGGGATATTCGGGATGACTGAGGATATGTGGAATCGCTTTTTGAGGGAGGGTTGTCGAACAGACCTCAACCATCTTTGAATTCAAAATACTGTCGATGTAACACTTAAACATCTCATCTTTGTCGGAATTGTAAACTTCAATCCAGCCACAGCGTGATCCTGGCCAGGGGACTTCCTTGCTGATCCCCTTCATAGCAATAGCGGGCAAATCCCCGATCAGGTCGGAAATCGGTTTGGTCGTTGTGCCATTGTAACAGAGGTTGTGATAGATCTCGTCGCAGATCAGAAACAGGTCATATTCCTTGCAGATGGCAATAATTTCTCGCAGAATCCGTTCGGGATAAACCGCCCCGGTCGGATTGTCTGGATTAATAATTAACACTGCGGATATTGCGGGATTATACTTAACCGACTGGCGCAAATCGTCCATATCTGGATACCAGTGGTTGTCCGGATCCAGGTGGTAGGTGATCGGTTTTTGCCCGGCATGAGCCCCTTCTGCAGAAGAGTGAGTCGAATAAGTTGGGGAAGGGCCAATAACCCGTGCTTCACGCTTCAGCAATCCATAAACTTTCTGAATTGCATCTCCGAGCCCATTAAAAAAGATAATATCCTCGGCTGTAATCTGTGTTTTGGCGCGTTGATTGGTTAACTCTGCCAGAAACTGGCGCGTTTCCAACAGACCCTTGGTTGCAGAATATCCGTAAGAACAATCCTGCATCGTCAATCCGGACACAATCTCCTTCATCCAGAGCGGGATTTTTTCCCCCTTGGCAATCGGATCACCAATATTTTCCATATTAGTCTTGAGCCCAAGCCGGTTCAATTCTTCTGCAATCTTCACAATAGCGCGGATTTCATAGGTCAATTCACCGGCACCAATATGAACAATATTATTACGCATCTTTTTTACTCCCCGAAAATCCCGTAAGTTCCGCAAATTCTGCTGGCTAAGCAAAAGGTTTGTCCAACAAGGCTTGGTAAATTTTCAGGGACGAAGACATACATAAGTATGTCAAGATCCTGAAAAAAAATAGTGAACCAGGGGGACTGAATTTTTTTCGAGGCTTTTTTCGAAAATTATTCTGTCCCCCGACATTGAAAAATAAAATCAGTCCCCTTTCCTTGTCTTCTCCCCTAAAAAAACAGTGTAACACCGTGGGGTGAAATATTTGCGACGCCATCAAAAAAGGCCATGGACTTCATTGTCCATGGCCTCAGGTTAATTTCTTTATACTCCTGCGCAACTCACCCTTTAAGGTGATGGACAATTATCAGGCTGATGTTCGCCGCCTGAAACGCTCGGGTTGCCGCTACTTCAGTTTTTAACATTTACAAATCCACTATTTAGAAATAATGCAACTTGAATTATCACAAAGTTGATAATTGTGTCAAATTATTTACAATATTATCCAGTCTCATATTTTCCTGCTGATAAACCAAAAAAGGCTCCCGACAAATAGATGTCGGGAGCCCTTTTAGATCAGCGGAAATGAACCCGCTTATTTATCGCCATTAAACTGCATTGCTGCCAGTTGCTTGTACATGTCATAGCGATCAGCGGTGATCTGATTTGCTTCAACCATCAGCGCTTCAGCTGCTTCCGGGTTGATCTTCTTCAGAACCTTATAGCGGTTCTGCTTGAGGGCATATTCCTCAAATGAGATCGACGGATCTTTACTGTCAAGCTGCAACGGGTTTTTACCCTCTACAGTGCGCCGCGGATCATAGCGGAACAGCGGCCAGTGACCAGAAGCAACCGCCTGCTTACAACCTTCAATCGCACTGTCCATAGCGATACCATGAGCAATACAGTGGCTATAAGCAATAACCAGGGACGGGCCATCAAATGAATCAGCTTCGATGAAGGCCTTAACCACCTGAGCCGGATTGGATAGAGCAACCTTGGCAACATAAATATTGCCATAAGACATAGCAATCATGCCCAGATCTTTTTTCGGTTGAGTCTTGCCGCCAGCAGCAAACTGAGCTACAGCTCCAAGAGGAGTCGCTTTGGAAGCCTGACCACCAGTATTGGAGTAAACTTCAGTATCCAGAACCAGGACGTTGACGTTTTCGCCAGAAGCGAGAACATGATCAAGACCGCCATAACCAATATCGTAGGCCCAGCCATCACCACCATGAATCCAGACCGACTTGATGACCAGATAATCAGTACTGACCAATATCGGCTTGGCGGTTTCATGGGTACATTTTTCCAGGATTTTCCGCAACTCGGCAACCCGGCCACGCTGTTCTTCTATCGCGGCTTGAGAATCCTGTGCAGCATCAAGAATTTCACCTTTCAACTCCGCAGTCCCAACACAGGCAGCACAGCCACACTCAATATTTTTCTTTAGAAGTTCTCTGGTATAGTCTGAGGTCTTATCAACCGCCAGACGCATGCCGTAACCAAACTCAGCATTATCTTCAAACAGAGAGTTACTCCAAGCAGGACCTAAACCATCCTTACGCGTTGTCCATGGTGTTGTTGGCAAGTTGCCGCCATAAATGGAGGAGCATCCCGTCGCATTAGCAACCAGCATCCGGTCACCAAACAGCTGTGAACAGAGCTTGACAAATGGGGTCTCACCACAACCGGCACAAGCGCCGGAAAATTCAAACATTGGTGGCAACAACTGGCTACCTTTGAGGGTTGCTCGGTTGGCCAATGCCGGATCGGTATCAGGCAGATTGAGGAAGAATTTGAAGTTTTCTGCTTCAGTTTCACGCAGTGGAGCTTGGAAGGTCATATTGATCGCCTTCCGACCCTCTTCAGTTTTGCTCTTAACCGGGCAATTGTAGACACACGCGCCACAACCGGTACAATCTTCAGGTGCAACCTGGAGAGTATAAATTTTCCCCTCCATCTCCTTGCCTTTTGCAGCACACGATTTGAAGGTTTCCGGAGCACCGGCCAACTCTGTTTCATCGTAGATTTTCATCCGGATGACAGCATGTGGGCAAACGAAAGAACAGATGCCACACTGAATACAGATATCCTTGTCCCAAACCGGTATATTTACTGCAATATTCCGTTTTTCAATACAAGCTGTTCCGGTCGGGAACGTTCCGTCAGCCGGCATAGCGGAAAGTGGCAGTTCATGACCAACACCGTCAATAATCGGGCCGAGGGCATTTTTAATGATGTCAGAGTAGCCATCCCATTGACCAGTCAGCATATCAATGGTGCTGTCAGCAGTTGCTGGAACGCTGACTTCGGCAATATTCTCAAGACCAACATCAACCGCCTGCTTGTTCATATTGACGACTTTTTCACCCGCCTTGCCGTAAGATTTAACCACGGTAGTCTTGATCTGACTGATAGCTTGAGTTTCAGGAATAATTCCTGAAATTTTGAAGAAGGCAGTCTGCATAATCACGTTGATACGGGGGCCAAGACCAATCTGCTCACCCAACGCAACACCATCGATAACGTAAAACTTCAGACCTTTATCGATAATCTGCTGCTGAACCATCTTGGGCAGATAAGCCCAGACGTCATCTTTACTGAAAGGAGCATTCAGCAGGAAAGTGGCCCCCTGTTTGGCACTTTTCAACATGTCGTACTTCTCAAGAAAAGAGAAGTTGTGGCAAGCAACAAAATCGGCTTGAGAAATCAAATAGGTGCTCTTGATATCGTGTTGACCAAAGCGCAGATGTGAAGTGGTCATACTGCCAGCTTTTTTCGAGTCGTAGACAAAGTAAGCCTGAATCTTGTTATCGGTACAATCGCCGATAATTTTGATTGAGTTCTTGTTAGCACCGACGGTTCCGTCAGAGCCAAGACCAAAGAACATCGCCGCATAACCATCGAAAGGCACCAGGAAGTCTTTGTCAAAATCAAGACTCTCATCCATCACATCATCTTTGAAACCGATAATGAAGTGGTTTTTCGGCTTATCTTGCAGCAAGTTATCAAGCACCGCTTTACACATTCCCGCGTTGAACTCAAAAGAACCCAGGCCGTAGCGACCGCCAACGACAATTGGATAACCGGTGAAACTGGTCAAACCATCGACCATACCTTCACCGATTGCTGTACGGACAACCTGATAGAGCGGCTCACCGATGGAACCTGGTTCTTTGGTCCGATCAAGGACAGAGATCTTTTTAACCGAGGCCGGAACTGCTTTACAAAACTCTTCAATCGGGAAGGGGAGAAACAGACGAATCTTGATCAGGCCAACTTTTTCACCTTTGGCAACCAGATAATTAACTGTCTCTTCCATCGCCTCACAGCCAGAACCCATCATGACGACAATTCGCTCGGCATCTGGAGCACCAACATAATCAATCAGGTTGTACTGACGACCAATCAGCTTGGCAAATTTATCCATCTGGGCTTGAACAATCCCTGAAATCTTAGGGTAATAGGGATTAACTGTCTCACGACCTTGGAAATAGACATCAGGGTTCTGGGCGGAACCACGTAGTTTGGGAGTTTCTGGAGAAAGGGCACGCTGACGATGAGCCGTGACCAGATCATTGTCTATCATGTGGCGCATATCGTCTTTAGTCAGTTCTTCAACCTTCTGGATTTCACCCGAAGTGCGGAAACCGTCAAAGAAATGGAGGAAAGGAACCCGTGATTCCAAAGTGGCAGCTTGGGCAATCAGGGCAAAGTCCATAACTTCCTGAGGATTATTGGAACAAAGTTGTGCCCAACCAGTAGAACGACAAGCCATAACATCAGAATGATCACCAAAAATTGAGAGGGCCTGAGCAGCTATTGCACGAGCCGAAACATGGAAAACTGTCGGGGTCAACTCACCGGCAATTTTGAACATGTTGGGAATCATCAGCAGCAAGCCCTGAGACGCGGTAAAGGTTGTGGTCAATGCTCCAGCCTGCAAGGCACCATGAACAGCACCGGCAGCACCACCTTCAGACTGCAGCTCAACAACCTTTGGAACCGTCCCCCAGATATTTGTTTCTCCGACCGCACTTTTGGCGTCAGAAACTTCACCCATTACCGACGATGGGGTGATGGGATAGATAGCAATAACCTCGTTGGTCGCATGTGCTACATGCGCCGCAGCCGAATTACCATCAATATTAACCATCTTCCGAGACATACATACCTCCTTGAGTAGTGAATAAAGTGTTACCCTGAGCGAAACGAACAAATCGTATTTTTATCAGCCTACGCGTTTAAATAGCGTTTTTAGATCAGAATTCCCGACGGCCGGCAACTGCATGCTGTACGGTTCCCGCATCAATATATTCCAGATCACTTCCAGAAGGGATACCATGGGCCAGACGGGTTACCTGGATCCCTTTTTCTTTACAAAGCCTGGCTAAATAAAGAGCTGTGGCTTCACCTTCAACCGTAAAATTGGTAGCCAGGATCATTTCTTCAATCTTCTCTCGTTCCAGCCGCTGCAGCAATTCTGGAATTTTCAGATCATCCGGACCGATTCCATCTAACGGTGAAAGGGCCCCATGTAGGACATGATAAAGCCCCGAATAAGAGTGGCTGCGCTCAATCGCCAGTAGATCCTGTGGTTCCTGAACCACACAGAGAGTTTGATTCTCACGCACCGGGCTACTACAGATCTGACATAATTCATCTTCAGCAACATGAAAACAACGCTTGCAAAAACGCACCTTGCGTCTCATCTCCAATAACGCCGCCGCCAAGGCCTCAACATCCTGCTCAGAAGTCCGTAAAAGATGGAAAGCTAAACGAGCCGCCGTCTTGCTTCCAATCCCAGGAAGCTTACCCAGTTCAGCTTCTAATCGGGCAAAAGACGGGAGTGATCCTAGCATGGTTTTCCTCCTAGATTCAACAGTTTAAGAGATCTGATCAGCCATTTTCAGGGTCACTGGAGGATGCAATTTTGACAAAAACCGACTGGTCTATTGGTCAGACCAAAAAACATTTACCATGCCTCGACAAATAATTTCAACCCCAAAACCCTAATCCAGGTCAAAAACTTTAGTCAAACTAAAATAGTTTAGCCTCAAACAAATGTCATCAGATAGCTAAACCATCAAAACATGATGCACAAAAAAAAGTTATAAGATGGCTAAGCAAAAAATTCGATATACAAGGCGTAGTAGATTTTCCGGGGTGCCGGCCTACATATGGTAGGTCAAGATCCGGAAAAACTGCTGCAACGCAGTAGATCGGACTTTTTGCGACGCCATCAAAACATGCCCGGTATATTCATCCCGCCGGTCACCTTGCTCATCTCCTCTTGAACCATCTCCTGGCTATTTTTGATCGCTTCGTTCACCGCAGCCAAAACCAGATCCTGGAGCATTTCAATATCTTCGGGATCGACAACGGCTTTCTCAATTTTCAAATCGAGCAATTGCTGCTTACCGTTGGCGCGCGCGGTCACCATGCCACCACCTGCTGTGGCTTCAACTTCCTTACTTTCAAGCTCCTGTTGAACCTGGGCCATCTTGGCTTGCATTTGCTGCGCCTGCTTCATTATATTTCCAAGTCCTTTTGCCATCTTTAATCCTCCATCGTGTGAATATGATTAATGTAGGGGTAGATCTGCGTGTCTACCCTGATATTACGGAAATACAAAACCGGACGAACACATAGGTTCGCACCTACGGTAGCAACGGTGTTCGGTGGTGGATTCTTTCATACAAAGCCCTTATCAATCGGCTTAACGTCCGCAATTTTTCCACCGAATATATTCAGTGCCGACTTAACCAGCGGATGCTCAACAGCATTTTCCCGCAATTTCTTCTGTCGATCACTTTCTTGCTGGGTCCGCTCTTCATGCAACGACAATGGCGCGTTATCCCCGTTGCCAATTTTATCAACCTCAACCTTGACCTCAGTGGCAAAGTACTCAACCGCCATCAGTTGAATATCTTGACACATCTCACTATCCACCAAACTGAAATATCCCGCCGGCAGGCCAATCCGCAAGCGTGGCAATTCCAAAAGCAACAAGCTGGATTGTTCAAGCAATGAGGAAATCCTCGGTTTACGACGATTTTTTACAAACTCAACCAGTCCTCCCCAACTTTTATCGCCAATCGCTACCGCTGGCAACGCTTCAGGCTGTTTTTTTACAGGCTCTTCTGGCGGAGGAACATCGTCAACTTGCGGAGTGGGGTTTCGCTCTACCAATTTTTCCCTGGGTGCTGGAAGTCCAGCGGAAAGCTGCCTCTCCAGACCTTCCAGGCGCTTAATCAAAGTGGCAACCTCAATCCCAGCCGGCAATCCAGCTAGCTTCACCAAAACCATTTCCATAGTCAAGCGAGGATAGTTTGAAAGCGCCAGATCAGCCTCGGTACGGATCAAAATAGACAATAAACGCTGCAGATCTTCCAGCGAAGCAGGCGCAGCTAAACCACGTAGTTCCTGCAGTTCTGTCTCGCCAACATCGATCAGATCACCGGGCTGATCCACAACTTTGAGGACCACCAGAGCACGCACCAGCTCAACCAGTTGCTGACAGAACTGACGGAAAGAATGGCCGTGTTCATCAACTTGCTGAACCAGCGCCAACGATTGGCCCGGGTTTCGTTCCAAAATTGCGTGAATGGTCGCCAGCAATAAAGCCCGACTAACCAGCCCCAGCAAACTTTGCAATTCATCGTCACCAACCTGATCACCACAAAACGCAATGGCCTGATCCAGCGTTGACAACGCATCTCGCATACTGCCGCCACCGCTACGGGCAATCATGGCCAGACCCGTATCTTCGACCTGGATATTTCCCTGATCGACAATATAGCGTAAGCGGGCCTGCAACGGAGCTAAACCGATTTTTTTAAAATCGAAGCGCTGGCAACGTGAAAGAATGGTGATCGGGATTTTATGCGGTTCGGTTGTGGCAAAAATAAACTTGGCATGCGCAGGAGGTTCTTCGAGAGTCTTCAGCAAAGCATTAAAGGCATTAAGCGAAAGCATGTGAACTTCATCAATGATGAATATTTTATAGCGAGACTGTGATGGCAGGTAACGGATGTTTTCGCGCAGTTCACGAATATCATCCACCCCGGTATTGGAAGCTCCATCAATTTCCAGGACATCAATGCCCTGACTCTTGGTGATGTCAACACAAGAGGGACATACGCCACAGGGTCGCGTCGTCGGCCCTTCCTGACAATTAAGCGCTTTGGCAAAAATCCTTGCCGCCGAAGTCTTACCCACCCCCCGTGCTCCAGTAAAGAGAAAGGCATGGTGAACCCGGTCAGTCGTGATGGCGTTTTCCAGGGTTTGGCTGACATGCTCCTGACCAACCAGATCCTCAAATAATTGAGGTCGCCACTTACGCGCCAGAACCTGATAAGACATGATTACTCTCCAGAAAAAGCAGCAAGAAAAAGCAGCAGAACAAGGCTGAAGGCTAAAGGCTGTTAGCAGGGTTCAAACCCATCAGCCTACAGCCTGCTCTTGCTACAGCCTGCCCTTGCCATATCTTGCTACAAATAAAATTGCCGGTACAAGTGACAGCCAGGCACTCCCGCGGCACACGTTCAAAACCGTTACCGCTGCTCCCTTCCAGGCCTGACGGAGTTCACGGATGACCGTTGCGCGGGACCTGGCTGTCACTTCTACCGGCAACGAATAACCGGAATCAATTAAAATCAAGGCTGTTATAAAATCAATGTTGTTAGGCTATAACTTATAGTCTGTTAGGCTATAGGCTGAAGGAAGTTAGGTTTAATCTTAAAAACATTTTCACAACCAGACTTCAAACATCTTCAACCCGATGCCCCCTCAGGTGATCTTCTTTTCTAAT
>JAQIBX010000111.1 GCA_027858895.1 Desulfuromusa sp.
GGAGTCATCTATGTATTTCCCTGGTTATCGTCCCCGTCGTTTGCGTCGTAACGAAAATATTCGTCGGATGGTGCGTGAAACACACCTGCGCGTTGACGACCTGATTTATCCGATGTTCAGTGCGTTTGGTGAAAATATCAAAAAAGAAATCAGCTCGATGCCGGGAATTTATCAGCAGTCGATTGATAATATCGTTATCGAAGCCAGAGAAGTTTTTGACCTCGGAATCCCTGCCGTGGTGCTGTTCGGTATCCCTGAGTTGAAAGATGCGGTTGGAAGTGATGCCTACTGTGCCACGGGAATTATTCAGAATACTATCCGCGCCATTAAAGAAAAGGTTCCAGAACTGACAGTTATTACCGATGTTTGCATGTGCGAATATACTAGCCATGGACACTGTGGAATCATCAAGGACGGCGATGTAGACAATGACTCGACCCTGGAACTGTTGGCCGCAGAAGCTCTCTCCCACGCTCAGGCGGGTGCCGATATTGTGGCCCCTTCAGACATGATGGATGGTCGGGTGGCAGCGATCCGGGGTATTCTGGATGAGAATGGTTTTGAGAATATTCCGATCATGAGTTACGCAGTAAAATATGCCAGTGCCTACTATGGGCCTTTTCGTGAGGCGGCAGAAAGTACACCGGAGTTTGGTGATCGGCGCAGCTATCAGATGGATCCGGCTAATCGACTGGAAGCGTTGCGTGAAGCCAATCAGGATGTGGCCGAAGCTGCTGATTTTCTGATGGTGAAGCCTGCGCTGGCTTATCTGGATGTGTTACGGGAACTGAAAGATAATTTTGACCTGCCACTTGTTGCTTACAATGTTTCCGGTGAATACAGCATGGTGAAAGCCGCTGCGGAAAAAGGCTGGATTGACGGTGATCGGGTGATGATGGAAACTTTGCTCGGGATGAAGCGCGCCGGGGCTGATTTGATTATTACCTATCATGCTAAAGAAGCAGCTCGCTTGCTGCGGGGTTGAACTTTACTCGAATAAGAATGGAGTGAAGGGGCTACCAATATCTGGTAGCCCCTTTATATATTTTTCACCATGCCTGAATACTACGTCGACCAATTAGCCAACGGTGTCCGTCTGGTCACTGTTCCCATGCCCCATCTGCATTCTGCTGAGCTGGTTTGTTCTATGGCGGTCGGTGGGCGGTGTGAACCGATTGAGCTGTCGGGAATTTCACATTTTCTCGAACATATGATTTTTCGAGGTACGGCTGAATATTCCACCAGCACTGAGTTGGAGCGTGCTTTTGAGGCGATTGGTGGATCGGTGAATGCCTCAACCGATGTGGAGACAACTTGCTTTCATTCGCATATCCATCCCGATTATCTGGCCGAGGGAGTGGCTTTATTTGCTTCAATGCTGCGGCGTCCGAAATTCAACGAAATCGATACTGAACGGCGCATCATTTTAGAGGAGGCACGCGAGGATTTTAACGAGGATGGAGTACAGATCAATCATGACAATCTGATGGTTAGCTTGCTCTGGCCGAACCATCCATTGGGGGAATCATTGATTGGTTCACCCGAAACCTTGCATGGAATTGATCTCTCTAAGCTGAAAACTTATTATAGCTCCTGGTATTTGCCGCAAAATCTGGTGATTTGCGCTTGCGGCCCGGTTGAAAGAACCCAGTTTCATCACCTGGTGAAACTGGAATTTGGTGATTGGTCAGCGGGAGAACAGCTTACGATTTTGCCCACTCCTGATAAGGTTGAAGAAGGCCCGGAGAGTTGCTGGGTTCTGGATTCCGATTCGCAGATTGGTCTGCAACTGGCGTTTCGCTTGCCCGGCCGGCCGGATGAACGAACTCTGGCGATACGTTTGTTGCGGAGGATTTTATCCTGGGGTGGTGGTGCGAGGCTGTCCTTGCGTTTACGTGAAGAATTGGGACTGACCTATTCAGTTGAAGCTAATTGCTCGCTGCTGGATGACGCTGGCTACATGGCCATTGATCTGTCAGTTGCTCCCGAAAATCTGCAACCTGCGATTGTTGAGTTATTCAAGATCCTGGTTGATTTACGTGATCAACTAATTCCAGATGAAGAATTGGCTGCCGTTGTAAAAAGTTATTTGTTTGACCTTGAATTTTCACGCGACCAAAGTGAAGCTATGGCGGTTCGATACGGATGGGGATTGCAGGCCAATTATATTCGAACTTTGGAACAGGATTGCCGGGAGCTACAGCAACTGACCTCGGTATATCTACAACAGGTGGCTAGAGAAGTGTTCTGCCAACAGGGATTGAAACTGGTTGTTGTTGGCCCCTGGTCAGATGCTGATCGGCAGCTGGTTGATTACCATTTAGAAAATTCAGGGCTGAAATGTCCAGTCTGATTTCAATCCAAGGGGGCTGACCTAGCGCCATTCGGGTCTGTTCCCGGTTTTTTCAATTGCTGTACCTCTTCTTTTCAGTTTGTGAAGAATCTCTTCCTGATTTTCTTTGCCGAATTCCTGTATTTTATCAATGATTGGTCCGATTTATTTGACTGCGGACTGCGCCATGCGCCATGCTTAATTCTCTCCGGCTGAGTATTATTTTACCCAGGAGAGCTTATGGTAAAGTGTCAAAAATAATCATTAGCTTTAAGTTAGAATAAAATTCAATAAAATTGAATAGTTAAGAAAAACCATCAATTTTTTTGTATGCTTACTGAATCTGATATTTTCTGGTTTAGAGAGAAGATCTATATGGCGTAAGAAAATTATCCCTTATATTGTTAAGGTGTTGTTGATTGTTGGTTAGAATGTTTTCTTGCGGAAGTTTTTATTTTTAGACAGGGTTTATTAGCAAGAAAATTATTTGATATTATCTAACTTATTGAATGTTATGATGTTTTGTCGATAATCAGCTTGATGAAATGGCCGCTTTAGACGATAATGAGCAGTGGCACTGATTATGTTTAGATCCAAAGTCGTTTCGCTTTGGGGTGAAGCTGTTGGATAGGGAAAAACCTGGACGGGTTTGGCGGGGTATATGGCAGTATCTGTGGAAATATTTTCTGAGCAGGACATCGCGGACTTGCTCTGCATGCCACAAGTCTTGATTGATTTGATTGAGGCTTGCCTTGGTGGGGACGATGCTCAGCCTTTGGCAGATATTATCCTTCAAGACGCTGCCCTTTCGGCAAAAATTATTCTTGCAGCCAGCAAAACCAGCCCCAAGCCGCTGGATCCGCTGGAACCCGTTTCATCGGCGATTCAACGGTTGGGAATCCCGATGCTAACCGGTATCGCCTTGCAATCGACCAGACAGGTTGTCCAGCATAACTTTACCCCTCAGGAATTGTCTTTTCAATATGGACTTTGGTTCTCAGCTCGGGCTTCCAGCTTGGTCGCGCGTTGCCTGGCACCCTCGGTCAATTACCCTTATATTGAGGAGGCTCAACTCAGCGGATTATTGCTGAATTTTGGTATCCATGCTTTGTTTGCCCGCGAGGGCGGCAAATATGTCGATTTGGATGTCAATCCCTGGAGCAGTGCGATTCAATGTCACCTGGAAGAGGCTAATTACAAGATTAATCATCTGCAGATTGCAGATCAGTTGATTGAACAATGGCAGCTCGATTCATTTCTGGCAGATGCCATACGTTTTTTGCATGCTGATATCGCTCAGATCGAGCAAAGTAGTGTGCTGCTGAAAATTGCTCGCCTGGTTCAGCAATTTTGTCAGAATTCGCAACAGTTAACGGTTGAAACTGAGGTGCTGGCAGAGCGTTTATTTGGGTTTCGTAAAAGTGAGATTGACTATCTATTCGAGTGGGCTAGTGGTTTATATCCCTCGTTTGGCACCTTTTTACATGATCCTGAAAAACTGCAAGAGGAAATGTCGACAACACTGGATCGTCTGACCGAATTGTCCTTCATGCTGGCAGATCAGGAAGCAGCTCGCGCCCGTCTAGGCGGCGGTAAGAATCCGCAAGATTTGGTGCAAATTGCACGAAACCTCTATCTGGAAAACAGTTCGGCGACGGAAGCTATTTTCTTTTTGCTTGATCAAAAGAGTCTCCAGCTAACGGGAATTCTGACGGAAGGACAACCGCGACTGATCGGCGAGCTGAAAATCCCCATGGAGGCTAACTCCAG
>JAQIBX010000050.1 GCA_027858895.1 Desulfuromusa sp.
TGCCAAGGGATTTGGCAAATTCTTTGCTGCCAACTGCATTCTGAATATCTTTTGGTACGAATAATCTAAAGTGAAAAGTTTCCCCACGTCTTTTTATCATAAAGCCTCCAATCGGGACAATTTCTGAACAGCATCTGCTAATTTTTCAAAAGAGATTACCACTTCGGTACTTTGGTTAAATGAACGTGACCTTGATATCAGCTGTGTTCGATTATCATTACATAAGTTAAATGACCAGTTAGTTCTTAGCGCTGACCAGATCATCCCCCTGCCTGAAGCTGAGAGCTATCAAATAGAAGTCCGTCAAAAAAGACGAGAAGAGCGAAGTTCTCGGACTGACAAAAAGGATCGCTCTCTTCTTTCAATTTCCTATACGGGTGAAATTTATAGAGATCACTTTAAGAAATCTGACATTGGCTATCTAACCGTTATGCTTCTTGAGAGTAAGGAGCTTATAAATCAAGAGGTTTTTGATTTCCTGCGAAATGATAACTCATGCAGCTTCATGCTTTTAAAGCGGCCTGAAGAAATGACCGAAACAGAGAAAAGGTATTCAAAGTACCGCTTCAATAAAGAGCCAGAATTGATATATGACAGTCATGGATATTATGTAGCCAGGAATTGGGGGGTTGGAAATATTCAGCCATTCATTCAGAAAATGGAAGCCAAGTTTCCGGGGTTAAACTACTCCATAGAGAACAATTAAATTCATGGACATTGCAGTGGCTATATTTTAATAGTCACAAAAAAATCCGCCCCTTTCGGGGCAGATGCCTACTATGCTGAAACCAACCACAGATTATGTGTACTATTGCTCCAGCAATTTCCTGGCTAAACTATGCAGCTCCGAGTTGGCGAGTGCAACCGCTTTCTTTTTTACCGTTCGTGAATAGTATTCCTGCTCGGTTTTAGTCAGCGGGTCACCTTCCAGTTTTTTTTTAAATAACTCTTTCTGTTTCGGTGAGAAAACCTGTGACAGAGCGTGCTCCAGAGAGAACTCTTCGTACCGGTCCTTGCGCCTCCGATCTTTCTCGGCTTTCTGTTCGTAATAAAGCTCGAACAAACCTCTGACCCGCTCTGGATCGAATCCGTCATCTGACCAATTGGGTGTCTGGTCGTGGGCCAATGCGTTCCGCCAGGCTTTAACATAGTTTTTGTCGGTGTCGGAAAACGTTTTTTTTAGTTTGGCCAGCCACGAAAATGATAAGTGGTAGTAAGTATAGACGGCTGCCGATAATAATATGAGTCGGTGGTACCGTTCCTTAAGCTCTTTTGTTGGGAGTTGCTGCTCAACCTGATCCGAGGCAAACTGATAGCTTTCTCCTGCATTGGCCAGAAGGACGGGGAACCCTTCCCAAAGCCGAGTATCGTTGCTCTTGACTACCTTGGCCAGGGTTTCGTTAACCTCTAGCTCCTCGCTCGGTTCGAACATTGGGAAACCAAGTTTGGATAGGCTTTTGAGAAGTTTATCGTCAGTCATTTTATTAGCTCTCCCGCAGTAGTTCTAGGAAGTAGTCTATGTTTGGCCTTAATCGTTCTTCCGCAACATCATAACTGACCATCTCATTGAAATGGGTAGCAAGTTTTTCGAGATCCAGTTCGTCCTTATGGGCTGTTGCCAGCATGATACAGTCTTCATAGTCAACTCTGGTACCGCGCATCAGTTTGCTGGAGATTAGATCATAATCATTCAGGATGCCGATATAAAGGTGTGAGAATTCAAGCAGAAGTCTGTTCCGCCCAGGTTCCAGGGGTGATTCCAGTAACCCGGTTGTGTGGATACTGTGTCCCCGAAATATATCGAAATGAAAAACTTCACCTTTCCGTTGCCAGCCGGAACCGGTGGTTGGCACGTAACCCATTGCTGGCAATTGTTTTGTCAAGTAGGTATATTCCCTAATGTCGGGCACCATAAAGTCAACATCTTTTGTCGATGCTTTGACACCCAGTAAGGTCATGGCCGTGCCGCCACATGACACTATTTCAGGCCCTCAGATTGTCGAGGAGTTTGTTTTTATCGAGTCTGTATCCAGCTTGTACCATTATATGCAAATCCTTGTACGAAAAAATGCAAATTCTTGTACATAATAATACAAAAAAATATTTTCTTGTCAAGTGGAGCTACGGCTATATATTGAAAAGAAGGTAACAAGCGGCAGACTAACAATTGTTTGATGTCCACTGATCCCTGCTACTGTTACATAATGGGTGGCGTATTACACGCAATAATGCCTGGAAATATTCATGCATTAATATGCTGGTGGATATTTTTTCATTAACCGAACTTTCGTGGGGCTCAAAGGTTTTGGCCTGCCTCGACCAACCCTTCCGCCTAATTTTCACCTGCCACTGATACGGACCACGTTTGATGATCGATGCCATAGAAATCCCTCCTTGCGATTGATGAGTGTCCCAACAAAGGATTTTGTGCTAGGCATAAAAAACAAAAAGGGCTACAGCGAAAAGCCATAACCCTTTGATTTTTATAATTTGGCGGAGGTAGATGTGAATCGAACACACCAGGGACGGGATACGCCCCGCATCGGTTTTGAAGACCGTGAGCCGCACCAGCGAACTAACTACCTCCGTAATAAACTTTGGGAATTCTACGTTGAATAGCCGGTTTCATCAATACAAAATTTTCCAAAAGGGATATCAATATCCCAGAGTCGTCGAAGTTCCAAGCAGATGGATGTCTATTTTTTCGCCAGCAGCAAAAAAATCACGCTCTGCCGCAAGCAGGGCAATCCCCTGGGCATTGACCAGAGTGCGCAGGATACCGGTATTTTGGTCACCGGCGCTGCTGACCAGCATTTCACCATCCGGATCGATATTTACAGCGACGCGTAATATCTGCAGTCGTCCTGCTTTTTTCTTGATCGGTTCGGTCAGGGTGGCTCGATGCAGTGTTTTCAGCACGGTTCGATGCCCCATCATTTTCAGCAGGGCGGGTCGGACAAATT
>JAQIBX010000074.1 GCA_027858895.1 Desulfuromusa sp.
AAAAATAAAATTCGTGAGCAGTTTGGCAAAACAGCCGTTGCATACGTTGAGGCAAGCCATTTTTCTGGGGGAGAGGATCTGGAAGAAGCGGTTCGGCTACTCAAACCATCTCATGATGACAATATGCTTGATGTGGCCTGTGGCGGGGGGCACATGGCTCTGTTTTTTTCACCGATGGTCAGACAAGTTGTTGCATCAGATCTCACCATGCAAATGTTGAAAAAAGCCCAGGAACATATCGCGGAGGAAGGGCGAGTTGACAACGTCGTTTTCCGCGAAGCTGATGCAGAAGACCTCCCTTTCCCGGCGGGTTCTTTTACCCTGCTCACTTGCCGCATTGCTTCCCATCATTTCGCTGATGTTCCGCAAGCGTTACGGGAATTCCACCGGGTGCTAAGACGAGGTGGTCGAATGGCTATCATCGACACCCTGATGCCCTCAGATCCGGAAATTGCAGATTTTTTTCAGACCATGGAAAAAATGCGCAATCCTACCCATATCAAAGCATTCACTGAAGATGAATGGCGGGAAATGATCCAAGATTCTGAATTTATTCTGCAAGAAATTCTGGTGATTTCAAAAAATCATGATTTTCAAGAGTGGACAAAAACTGCGGGACTAAATCGAACTAAAGTTCAAGAATTGAACAAATTCTTTATGAACGCACCACAAAAAATTCACGATTACTTCAAAATCGAATCTTTTGCCGGGGAAGTCGAATCGTATACAGATAAGAAGCTATTGATATATGCAAAACGCAAAGAAAAAGAGAAACACGTCCACCAGAAAGCTGCAACGGAAGTCCCTACGGAAGACTCGATTGAAACGCCTGGGGAAACCTGAACTCCTCGGGGTGGGAACCAGCCACAAAATTAACAAGCAAGCAGGCAGGCCCCACCCAAGTGTAACTTTTTGATATTAAACAGTATTCTAATTCGGCACGACAAAGATTTCTACACGCCGATTCTGCGCTCGACCAACTACATTATCATTACTGGCAATCGGCTCCATCTCGCCGCGCCCTTCTGTTCCCATTCGCGCAGTTGCCACCCCGCGCAGAATCAGATAATCAGCCACAGCGTTCGCTCTGCGAAGCGAAAGTTCAAGATTGTATTGATCAGAGCCAACATTGTCCGTATGCCCGACGACAACTATATTGGTCTGCGGATAACGGCTCATGATATCGGCAATTTTGTTGAGAGGAGACTGAAAGGTCGACTTGATGCTGGCCGAATTAAAATCGAAGGAAACCTCACTGCTCATAGTCAGCTTAAGAATTTCATTCTCCTGCCTCTCAATTTCAATTTGATGTTGCGCTTGTTCATTAGCCAGCTGTTGTTCAAATTCGGTCTGTTGCTTATCCATATAAGCTCCGGTACCGGCACCCAGAGCACCCCCGGCAGCACCACCAATCAGGGCTCCCCTGAGAGCACCGCCTGAATGATCATTCTGATAACCGACAATTGCACCGGATACTGCACCCACCAAAGCTCCAATGCCGGCGCCTTTTTTGGTGTTTTCGTGGGTCGTATTGGTCGCACAGCCTGTCAGGCTCACAACAAAAAAACAAACAACAGAAAAAATCAGTAGTCGTTGTTTCATTTATGTAACTCCTTTTACAATAGAGTGATGAGAGATAATTTTCTTGAATTATACTCGGTTATGAAAAAAAGAAAAGATATTGTTCCTAAATCATGTGCCAGATAAAAAGAAGGGAGACCCCCTTGGGAGTCTCCCTTAAATACAGATAAAAAAGAGTAGCTTAAAATATTACTTGATGCCAGCAGCAGCTTCCAGCATTGCTGTAGTAACAGACTTAGGACGCTCAATTGCGTAACCGAGAGCACGGTCCCAAGTGATGTTAGGCAGGCAACCAATGGCACGGCCAATACCGAATAGAACAGTATAGAACTCGTACTGGGTTACGCCGTAGTACCACTGGATAACACCAGACTGAGCATCAACGTTTGGCCATGGGTTCTTGGCTTTACCTTGCTCTAGCAAAATGTCAGGTGCAACTTCAAAGATCATGCTGACCAGTTTGAACAGTGGGTAATCTTTAAGTCCTTCAGTTCTGAGGCAGAACTCACGCTGTGAGGCGTAACGTGGGTCGGTTTTACGCAGAACGGCATGGCCGTAACCAGGAATAACCTGACCACTGTTGAGGGTAGCCCAGAGAGCTTCTTTGAGTTGCTCTTTGGATGGCAGTTCGCCACCCAGTTGCTGCATGAAGCTCTGGGTCCAGCGGAGGACTTCTTCGTTTGCCAGACCATGCAGAGGACCAGCCAGACCGTTGATACCAGCACTATAGGCATAGTAAGCATCGGACAGAGCTGAAGCAACCAGGTGAGTGGTATGAGCAGAAACGTTACCAGACTCATGGTCAGAGTGAAGAATGAAGTACATCCGGGCAACATCATCATAAGGAGCTGGTTGGCCCATCATGTGAGCAAAGTTACCGCCCATATCGAGGTTTGGATCAGCAGCAATATGGATATCACTCTTGTACTTCATCCGATAGATATAAGCACCGATTGGAGCAAGCTTGGCCATCAGATTAGTGGAATCTTCATACATATCTTCCCAGCAAGTCATCTTGTTGAATTTGCCGGCCGCATAGTTGTTGGAGAAAACCGAATCACGCTGCATCGCCAGGATTGCTGAGGAGAACATAACCATTGGATGGCTGTCACGTGGCAGAGCGCGCAGAACGTCGACAACATAAGCAGGAATCTGGGAACGGCTCTTCCAGTCTTCGACAACTTCCAGAGTTTGCGCCATTGTTGGAACATCACCGGTCATCAACAGATACCAGAAACCTTCAACATAAGGCTCATTCTTACCAGGAACTTTAGGCAGTGCAGCAAAAGTCTCAGGAATGGTCATGCCACGGAAACGAATCCCTTCCATTGGATCAAGATAGGAGATATCGGTAACCAGAGACTTGATTCCACGCGCACCACCGATAGCCTGGCCGATCGTTGCTTCACCGAGTACGACATCACCGAACTCTTTAACCAGTCTAGTCGTGCGAGGACGATGTGCAGCAATCTTTTCCGCTAAAACCTTTTTCAATGTTGACATACTCTCTCTCCTTTTGTGGTTGTTAAAAAACAATTTAAAGATGCCCATATGGGCCAAGAAAGAAAAGCTTCCGCATTGCGGAAGATGACCTGTATAAAAAAATAACAGTTTTTTATACAGTTTATAGCTAAACTCAGTAATTGGTATTTTAAGTTCATATTTATGAACCTATAAACCTTTACTCTCTTAAAATCACAAATATTGTTCTAACAACTCACTTCCCCGTTGTCAAGCTGTAAATTGTATACAGTATTCAATTTATGTACCCCTGTAAACTTGGTGACTTTACCTGACGAAAAAGGTTATTTTTTTCTTGCCCTAAAAATGAAGACCCAATAAAATGCCTAATTATTATGCACACACAGCTTCCCTATATTAATTCACTAAAACTAGCGAATCCGGTTATCCTTGCACCCATGGCAGGAATTACCAGCTTGCCCTACCGGCGAATCATGAAATCTTTCGGCGCCAGCTTGGTATTCTCCGAGATGATCAGTGCTAATGGTCTGATTCGGGACGGTCAAAGAACCCGTTTACTACTTACCACCCATAAAGAAGAATTTCCCCTTGGAATTCAGCTGTTTGGAGATGATCCAACAGTCCTTGAAAAAGCTGCAAAAATGGTCACAGAAGATGGCGCCCTGCTCGACATTAACATGGGCTGCCCGGTCAAAAAAGTGGTCCGCAGTGGTGCGGGAAGTGCACTACTACAAGAACCTCGGCGAGTCAGCCAAATCCTTAAGGCGGTACGCAAAGTCTACCCCGGCCCATTGACGATAAAGATCCGTTCAGGGTGGGATGACCAATCACTCAACTTTCTGGAGATTGGACGGATTGCGGAAGCAGAAGGGGTCGATGCAATCACCCTCCACCCACGCCCCCGTAGTCAAGGATTCTCTGGAAAAGCCAACTGGGAACAAATTACCGAATTGAAAGCTGCTCTGAATATACCGGTGTTTGGAAGTGGCGATATTTTTACCGCAGAAGATGGTATACGGATGCTCCAGCAAACCGGTTGTGACGCAATTATGATTGGTCGTGGCGGCTATGGAAATCCCTGGTTAATCACTCAAATTCTGGATTTACTGGAGGGTAAAGCGGTCAGTTATCCCAACTCCATAGAAAAATGTCGGGTTACATTGCAGCACCTGCAGTTACATCGCGAGCAATTTGGGGACAAAAAAACACTCTTAGAGATGCGCAAACACCTTTGCTGGTATGCACGAGGGCTAGATGGAGCAAGTCATTTTCGTTCTGCCTTGCAAAAAACCGAACAACTTGAGCAGGTGTTGGCTCTGACAAAATATTTTTTCCAAGCTGAGGCAGCATGAGCAGTCCACACCAACTTTCACACCAGGAATACGCCATGATCCTGGAAAATGTTGACGACGCCGTGATTGCCATTGATCAACAGGGGGAAATTATTTTTTTTAACTCCGCAGCTCAGCATTATACCGGGCTGTCAGAAAAACAATCCCTTGGACAATCCTTTTTCCAGTGTTTCCAATGGCAGGAGACTTTATGTTATCTTTCACGCACAACCCTTGACGAGGGACGTTCCATCTCCAGCCATGAAGCAATCACACTGAGAACCTCCGGATCACAACAACGACAGGTCAGCGTCACTGTATCACCTATGTTTTCGACTACCGATCCTCAACAAGGTGCGGTTATCGTCCTCCATGATCTGACCCAAGTACGCTCACTCGAAGAAGCAGTACGCCACGCCGATTGCTTAGCCATGATTGACACGATGGCTGCAGGTTTGGCTCACGAAATCAAAAACCCTCTGGGTGGAATAAAAGGCTCCGCACAACTCCTGCAGACAGAACTGGAGGGGAGTAGAGATCTTCAAGAATATACCCAACTGATCATACGAGAGACTGAACGGATTAATCGGATTATTGAAGAGCTATTAGACCTTTCGCATCCACGCAAGGCTCGACTAGAATCGATCAATATCGGTCAGCTCCTAGTAGAGATTGTTACGTTACACAAAAACACTGCCAGCAACCATGACATTCTTTTTATATGGCAACTCGATCCCAGCATTCCGGAAATCACAGGAGACCGGGATCTGCTGATGCGTCTTTTTCTGAATCTAATAAAAAATAGCTGCGAAGCGACTACAGATAAAAATAAAATTACTATTACCACCAATATCAATACTGAATACCACTTAAGCCTCCCCGGAACACGCTCGACACCCATGGTTCAGATTTCTATCAGCGACCAAGGGTCGGGAATTTCGGCGATAGAATTAGAGAAAATTTTCACCCCCTTCTACACCACAAAAACGGCTGGCAATGGTCTCGGACTGCCAATCTGCCAAAACATCGTTGCCGATCACGATGGACTATTACAATTTATTGATCGACCTGAAGGGGGCACCCAGGTCAAAGTATCACTCCCGCTGTTTCACAACCGCATAACAAATGAGATCGACAAAGGAAAATAAGCAATGGCAATTCAACGCATTCTCGTCGCTGACGATGATGAGAGCATCCGCTGGGTACTATCCAAGGCCTTAAAAAAGCAGGGGCTCAATGTTGATCTGGCTGAAAATGGTTCACAAGCCAGAAACCTGGCCCGAAAACGTCGCTATGATCTTGCTATTCTGGATATTAAAATGCCGGGTGTCCATGGACTAGACCTGCTCAAACAGTTCCGTGCCGATTATCCAGATACCTTGATTATTATCATGACGGCTGAAGCGACCATGGAACATGCCGTGTCCGCAATGAAAAATGGAGCCTACGATTATCTGACCAAACCCTTTGATTTGACCGCACTTGATGCAATTATCCTGAAAGCGGAAAAAGCGGCAGAACTAAGTGGCAGGATTGATCACCTGAAAGAAGAGCTACAGGAACATTATAGTTTTGGCCGGTCAATTATTGGAAATAGCCAGCCGATGCAGGAAATCTACAAAATTCTTGGCCGGGTTGCAGGATCAGATGTCACAATTTTAGTCACTGGAGAAAGTGGCACAGGAAAAGAATTGATTGCCCGGGCCATTCATATCAACAGCCAACGCCTAGGCAGTCCATTTATAGCTCTCAACTGTGCAGCAATTCCTCGCGAGCTGCTGGAAACAGAACTGTTCGGTCACGAACGAGGTGCTTTTACTGGGGCAACGGAACGTAAAACCGGGAAATTTGAGCAAGCTGACGGTGGCACCTTATTTCTGGATGAAATAGGCGATATGCCTTTGGAACTACAGGCTAAGCTGCTCCGGGTTTTACAAGAAAAAGAAATTACCCGCACAGGTGGGAATCAAACACTACGTGTCGATGTGAGAATTGTTGCTGCATCCAATCAAAATCTCGCCTCCCTGGTCAAAGAAAAACGGTTTCGTGAAGATCTCTATTATCGTCTCAACGTAGTACCGATCAAGCTTCCGTCTCTGCGGGAACGTAGAGACGATATTCCAGTGTTGACAAATTTCTTTCTGCAGAAATCGAAACAGGATCTGGACATTGAAGATAAAGAGTGCAACGCAGAAACTCTCGACTTATTCAGATCACACGGCTGGCCTGGCAACGTCAGGGAGCTGGAGAATGTCATTAAGAGGGCCGCCCTTCTGTCCCCCAATCAGGTCCTGACGCCAGCTGATTTTCCAGAACTCCTAGGGGTCGAAATAATTCAACGTCAGGGTGACTCCCTTGAAAGTCTGGTTGCCCAGAAACTAGAAAATTCACTGGCTCGAATCAACCTGCAAGAAATGAATAATCTCTATGAAATGGTATTACACCAAGTGGAACGCCCGCTGATTAATATTGTTCTAAAAAAAACCCGCGGCAACCAAATCAAAACGGCTGAAATTCTTGGAATCAACAGAAATACCTTGAGAAAAAAAATCAAAACACTTGAGATTGAAGTGAATCGTGGCAGTTAAAAAACTATTCAGTTTGTAGACTGGGTAGGCAGAAAAAAAGCAAAAGGCCTAAACGCCTTCAGCCTTGTTCGGCTAACTTAGTAACCATCATCCCTTTTGGCCTGGTTCTCAAAACGAGTAAATTCACCTCGGAAAGTCAGGTGGACTGTCCCGATTGGCCCATTCCGCTGTTTACCAATAATAATTTCAGCATCTTTATCGTGCCCTTTTTCGCAGGTTCTTTCCCGGCTTTTACAATCTTCACAATAAACCGCTTCACGATAGACAAACATAATCACGTCGGCATCCTGTTCAATAGCCCCTGATTCACGTAAATCTGCCATCATGGGTCGTTTATCGGTACGACTTTCGAGGGAACGATTTAGCTGAGACAGAGCCACAACCGGCAGCGACAGTTCCTTAGCCAGCGCCTTGAGAGAACGGGAAATTTCAGAAATTTCCTGCTGTCGACTTTCCGGGTTACTGCCCCGCATCAATTGTAAATAATCGACAATGATCAGTCCTAAGCCATGTTCAGCTTTCAGACGCCGGGCTTTCGAACGCAATTCAAGAACCGATATGGCCGGCGTATCATCAATAAAAATTTGCGTTTCATTCAACAGACCAGCTGCCATGGTCAGCTTCGGCCAGTCCGACTCCCCAAGGTGTCCGGTTCGTAGCCGCCCGGCATCTACCTTAGCCAGAGAGCAGAGCATCCGCTGAACCAACTGCTCTTTGCTCATTTCCAGAGAAAAAATCACTGCAGGAACCGCTTTATCTGCGTGGGTAGTTGCATATTCGACCAAATTCAAAGCAAACGCAGTCTTCCCCATGGAGGGACGCCCGGCAACGATGACCAAATCGCTAGGTTGCAAGCCAGCGGTCATCTTATCCAAATCGTGGTAACCAGTTGGCACCCCGGTTACCAATTCTTTGCGCTCATAGAGCGCCTCTATCGACTTAAAGGTATCTTTAAGAATGTCCCGGACTGGATAGTAGGAGGGGCGAATCCGATTTTCGGAAATTTCAAAAATCGACTTTTCCGCTTGATCTAGAATCTCCTCCATATCCCCGCCTTCATAACCACGGGTGGCAATGGCCGTTGACGCTTCAATTAATTTACGCGCAACCGCTTTCTCTTTAACCAACTTACAGTAGTAATTAATATTGGCCGCCGTAGGGACATAGTCGACCAGAGTTGCCAGATAGGTACTCCCACCGACAGCTTCAAGCTCACCACGATCATTAAGGACTGCCGTCAGGGTGACCAGGTCGGCCGGTTCACTCTTATCTCCTAAAACGATTAAAGCCTTGAAAATCTTCCGGTGGCTCTCACGGTAAAAGTCTTCAGTCGTCAGATACTCCAAAGCCCGGTTGAGTGCTTCATTTTCTAACAAAACACCACCAAGCACTGACATTTCAGCTTCCAGGTTCTGCGGTGGTAAACGATGTGTGTGGCTTTCGTTCATATCAACTCCCTAATCGAATCAGCCTTGGAGGATAGCAGAGTCGAGTAGAAGAAAAAAGCGGAAGGTCAAAAACCTTCCGCTTTTTAATTTAACAATTGTTTCTTTCACTTACTTTACGTAAATCAACTTCTCGCTTGGCAGCTCAAATTTACGGTAAAAACAACTAGCACGGGTCTTGCCTGTCTCAGGATCTTTAGTATGGCAGGCACCGCCACCCTGTGGATTAACCCGGTAGATCAGAGCATCTTGATCACAATCGGTCAATATTTCGACAATTTTCAGAAAATCACCGGAGGTTTCTCCTTTGGTCCACAATTCGTTGCGTGAAGTTGACCAGAATGTCGCCATCCCCTTCTCCAGAGTGATTTTCAGGGCTTCAGGATTGACATAAGCCAGCATCAGAATCTGCCCATCAGCAACATCCTGTACCACCGCCGGAATCAAACCACCACGCTTTTCAAAATCAATCAGTAACTCTGTTCCTTCTTCCAACATTTTCTTATCCATCATAATCTCCCAAAAAAGAAATATTTTAAACGGAGAGGCGGAGAGGGACAGAGAAATTCAAGAACCAAAATTTGACCTTTGATTTCAGATCAAAACATCTCAATTTTTACTCTGCGGACTCTCCGATCTCAGCGTCTCTGCGTTGAAAATACCATCAAAACCGATTTGCTTTTACCATATCCTGGGTAAAAACTTTCGGCGCTGGAATCGGCACAATGCCATCGACGCCAAGCCGTAGCAGTTTCGGCGCAAGTATATTTAACTCAGATTCTCGAATAACGGCTGAAACACTACACCATGCTTTATCCACAACCGGACTTACAGTCGGAGAAACCACCGAAGGCAGCATTTTTTCAACCTTGGATAATACTGCCGTCGGTACATCCATAAACACCAGAAATACCGGCTCACGTTCGGCCTGCAACACCGCATCGATACACATGCGGATATCTTCCATTTGTTCCAGTTTAGCCGGGTTTTTAAGAGCTTCAGCATTGGCAATTAACTGGGGATTGGAGGTAAACAGCTCGGCAACAATGGTATTTCCATTCGCCTCCAAAGTGGCGCCGGTTTCGGTAATGTCGGTAAACGCATCGCATTCCCCCATATTCACTTTCGCCTCAGTCTTGCCCTCACTATGAAAAATTTGAATATCGTCAATACCATACAACTCTGCCATGCGCCGTTTGGTCAAATTCGGCAATTCGGTAGCGATAACCTTCCCTCTACAGTCTTCAGGGGTTTTGATGCCCAGCTCCGATCGAGTTGCCAGAACCAACCTGGAAGGCTGATTCGTATACTTGGAGAAAATAAAATCTCCCAGCACTTCAACCTCCTGCTCCCGCCCGGCCTCAAAAATATAATCTTTGCCGGTAATACCACAATCAACAACACCGTCACTGACCTTCTGCGCCATCTCTTTACGATCCAACACCCGGAATACAACATCCTTGTCGTAAGGGCCCATCAGTTCATATTGCCGACTTTTTTGTAATGGCCGGCCTGATTTTGCCAACAAGCGTAAAACCTGTTCGTTTAAACTTCCTGATGGTATCCCGAAATAAAGAACACCCTCTTTTTTTCCATAGGACATAGTAAAAACCTCTTTGGATGGTTGATTATCAGATTATTCGTCCACAGCATTCTGCCAACAATTGTTGAGAACTTCAATGAAAGTTGCAGCTATTGTTGCGATAGAAGCACTTTTTTAATCGCTGCGGGCACTGAAAGCTTTGCAGATATGTTCAGCTAACGAATCGACGAGAGTATGTTCGGATTCTGGATTTCGATGCAGCAAAAATGAAGCCCTCGGCATGGAAGGAAAGCCTTCTTCGATACTCAGTTCCCGTATTCCCGGCGGGATGATACTCCGACTGATGGCGGCAACTGCCAGACCGGCCATGACCGCTGCTTTCAGCCCCATAAGGGTGGCACTGGTATAGGCGATCCGGTAGTCGATATCGGCCTTTTCCAGAGCCTTGATTGCCCAGCTTCGGCTATAACACTCATCTGGAAACAAGGCCACTGGCAGCGGCGTTTTCTCGTGCTGAAAATGTTGTTCCGAGGTGACCCAGACCATCGGATCACTTTGTAACAGGATGGTATTTTCAACCTCCAAAGTCGGCGAGGTTGTTATTGCCAGATCAAGCTCGAGGCGCTTCATCCGCTTATTCAGCTGATGGCTTGGTTCGCAGGTTACATCTACCTGGACACGCGGGCAATTTCTGGAAAAACCGGCCAGTATCTCCGGCAGAAAACGGGTTACATAATCGTCTGGCAGGCCGATACTGACACTCCCGGAAAGTTCCGGTCGTTTCAGCAGAGAAACCGCCTCCTCATTCAGCTTTAGAATCCTTCGCGCATAACTCATCAAGGTCAGTCCGTCAGCCGTCAATTTCAGATTACGACTGTCCCGGATAAAAAGCGGCTTGTCGATCAACTCTTCCAATCGCTTGACTTGCATACTGACCGCTGACTGGGTCCGGTTGACCTGTTCGGCCGCCAGGCTGAAGTTACCGCTATCGGCGATAGCAATAAAGGTTCGTAACAGTTCTGTCGACAAATTGATTATCATGCTCTCCCCACAATCAACTATTTATGATGCACTCGCAAAAACTAATAAGATGGCTAAGCAAAAATTTCGTCCCACAAGGCGTAGTGACTTTTCGAGGGTGAAGGCATACATGTTGTATGTCGAAGTCTCGAAAAAAAGCTACAACGCCGTAGGGCGGACTTTTTGCGACGCCATCATTTATCAAAAATATTGATTTCAAGTATAAAAACAATTCGTTTGATTGATCAACAAGTTTGTATCATAGTTCGATCCACAAAAAAATTATTGCTGCCTCAGAAAAGGAAATGGCCATGTTAATAGAACAATATCATCGTCAACATTGGGGACATTCGACACACAGTTTTTGGCAGGGTTTTGGACGGAGACTACAGAACTTGTGGCAATGGATGGAGCGCTTTTCTCAGCTGTCCAATCATCGGCAACAACTACTGGAAATGGACGACCACATGCTGAAGGATATCGGCCTCAATCGCACCGATGCCAGACGGATGGTCGAGAATCGCTGGTTCGGTGGTGAGCTGTCAATATTTGGAAGGAAATAGAAACAGCTTTGCCTCATGCCCACAATCAATCTGCGTGCAGGTTCAATGTCCGGCACGCAGATTCTCTCCTCCCGATTTCCCCTATTTTTGTCAAGATATCTGATTTCACATCTATCAATAATATTGATCAGAGACATGAAAACAATTCGTTTGATTGATCAACTATCTTGTATCATAATTGGCTCACAAAGATTATTACAGGCTCAGAAAGGAGCATGACTATGTTAATAGAACAATATCATCCTCAACATTGGGGGCATTCGACACACGGCTTCTGGCAGAATTTTGGACGCACACTACAGAACTTGGGGCGGCGGATGGAGCGCCTTTCCCAGCTGGCCGAACAGCGGCAGCAACTTCTGGAAATGGATGATCACATGCTGAAGGATATCGGCATCAGTCGCGCCGAAGCCAGACAGATTGCCAAAGGGCGCTAATTCAAGAGATGGAATTCACTGTTTAAACAAAGGGGTCAAGTCGACAACAGATTTGGCCCCTCTTTCTGTTTTGGAAGAAAAAGTTCACCGCAACTGACTGTCTTTCCTTCCCCGACGATTATAGCAGCTGGCATTCTTCTGTTGTTTTCTAACTCGGACTGGCAACCGTAAATCGTGAAAGTTCTGCAACTCTTCGCGAGTCATTTCGCCCTGCATTACTCCCAGTAACTGTTTTACTTGTGGGGTAACTTGGGGGGCAGCGATCTGCTCGTCGCTCAGAGTGTTCCCCCTCGATGACAAGAGAATCCCGGATAGTACAAATAGTTGATAAAATTCGACCTAAAAAACCACCATTGTCCACTGATCACAGAAAAATCAGGTAGAGGACTCTGTGCTATTTTGCTCATCCTCACCCATTACCGCTGGCTTGCCATCCTTCCAGATCACGGCATACTGTCCCAGGCGTCTTTTCTTTTCCAAGGTTTGTGCTACCGCCTTCTGGAGTGATTCCAACAAAATCTGACTTTCTTTTGAAGGTGTCACTTTCTGGGATGTTTTCATATAACAGACTCCTGTAATAATTGATAATAGACAACATGAAGAATATCGCGATTATCACCGTTTTGCTCGAAAACCAGCACGGGAGTTTCACCATCATTCATGAAGCAACTGCAGCGATCCACGACATGACTGAAATTATTGAGCAGATTGTTCAGGCTGCGCGAAAAACGCCGTTCAATATCACGCAGCGGAATATTGTGACCACCATGCGCAACCCGTTCAGCAACGCGCAACTTTGACATCCCAACACTGAGTAAAGCCAGATAGGCCAATTCCACCCGCCAACCTTCACAATGAAGCCGCTTGATCAAACGCAAATAGGTTCGGCCCGCCAAGGTGGTTTCAAAGGCGAAATCCTCACGCTGTTGGATGCGCTCTTCAATCTCTCGCAAAAAGAGCCGGCTGGCAGCAACCAGAAGAATTTGATAAAGATAACACCTGCTATATTTTGTGCAAGTTGAAAGCAGGAAAGAAGCAATCAACGCTGATACTTTAAACAAAAGGCCTTTGGAGTCTGGCATGGAAAATTGCTGATTTGATGGATTAGACACCTTTTCGAAGACTGGAATGAGCCAGTTGTGGCTTGTTCTGGCCCGTCAATAGTCCTTAGGATATTTGCAAACAAATTTTGGTAGGACATTTGAGAGCAAAGCAACCGAGTTGTCTTGTAAGGTCTAGGGAACTGTCACAACTGCTGAGTTTTGAAACATGAGAGGGGTAGATCATCACACCAGCAGAGAAGCCAAGCGCTGCTGAAAGAAATTTGGTATTGGTTGTCTGTGTAAAAAAGGCAAGAGCACTGCCGATACCGGTAGATAGACCAGCAAAAAGGGTGAGCCCAAAAGCAAACAGGACAGTATTGAGTTCCATGTGGTATCCGTTAGTAAAAGTCTTAAAATCGTGTGGGTCCAAGCCTCAGGCAGCACTTGATACTGCCTAATAGGAGTAGGATAGTCATTCGACTCAAGAAGGATGTCTGGGAATCAAACAAATAAAGATAGCGTTCCCAAAACTCCACATTGCGGCTAGATGGTCTCTTTCTGGCCACTGAAATACTTCATGAACTGAACTCTTTCATAGACGGCCGGATCAGCGCTTTTGTTCTGACTCATTTTGCCACGGAAATTCTCAAGCGTTTCGTAACCGTGTCGGGTCATCCAGGTTTCAAGATCTTCTAACATTGTGTGGATATAATTCGGGCTGTGCTGATATAGCGCCGAGACAACTTGTACCGCCTGGGCGCCTGCCAGCAATTGCTTGATAACGGCCTCGCCGTCGTGAACACCCGTGGACGCAGCCAACTGACAGGAAACCTTCTGCGACATCATGGCAATCCAACGCAGTGATGTGATCATCTCAGCCGGTGAACTTATCACGCTGCTTTGCACCACTTTAAGTTTCTCAATGTCGAAATCGGGGCTGTAAAAACGGTTGAAAAGCACCAGGCCTGAAATCCCCGTGGTCGACAGCTTCTGAATCATCGAGCCAAGGTGGGTGAAGTAATGACTTATTTTCAATGATACCGGAATGGAAACACTATCGAGGACCTTTTCGATAACCTTGAAGTAGGCCTGCTCCATTTCATCAGCGCTCCGTTTCTGCTCCGTTGGCAGGAAAAACATGTTCAGTTCAAGGGCGTCCGCACCGGCGGTCTCCAACCGCTTTGCGTAAGCCGTCCACTCATAGGAGAAGGCGCAGTTGATACTAGCTATGATCGGAATGGATACGCTCTCTTTCGCTTCTCGGATTAAGGTTGTATACTTCTCAAGTTGATCGCGCCGAATCACCAGATCCTGATAATCGAAGCGTTCCATATAACGGCTTGTTTCGGGTACATCCTTCATCAGATTATCCATTTCGTGGATAATTTCCTCCTCGAAGATCGATTTGAGAACGACAGCCCCCGCTCCTCCCCCTTCGAGCTTTCTGACACCAGCCACTGAATTGGATAATGCTGAGCTTCCCGCGATAATCGGGTTCTTCAATTTCAGCCCCATAAATGTTGTCGACAAATCTGTCATTGCGATTTCCTTTCTTAAATCTCGACTCACTTTACAAGCCAAAGCTAAATATTGATTCCATCATTGTAACATCTCTCCTGAATCCAACTCGTAAGTGTGCTTTAACACTTTGGCTGGAGAGCAAGCTCACTCAAGAAGAACGATACCAGATTTCTGCTCTGAAATCAGCAGAACATACACCTGCTGAAATCTCCAGAATTTTTAGCCACCATAAATCCACAATCAGTCGCGAGCGGACCCGCAGCAAAAGATCTTAAAGAATCTCGTCTAAAACAAGCTCTAGGGCTCAGATCATAACCGGGCAGAATGGTTCTTATGTCCGGCCCACTTGGGCAAATTGTCACAGATGTCAATAACCCGCTGGCCATAGAAAAGATGGCAGGTTGGTTTGAATGAATCCGGCATCTCGGTACCTTGTCCAAAGTCAAACAGTGTGGGGAAGTCAAGCCACATCCTTCGCCCTTCATCGGCAATCGGGGTCCCACACTGGTTACAGCTGATCTTGCAGGGCAAGATGCGCTCATTCATGCCTTGCTCGCTATTGTAAAAATGCAAAAGATCCAAGCCGGCAGTAAACCGCACGTGATGTTTTTGAAAGATAGCAGCCCATTGCATCGGAGCGCCATGCAGTGTCTGGCATGCTCTGCAGTGACAAAATTTTGCATCCACGCAGTTCAGCGCTCACTTCGTATCGAACCTTGCCACAAAAGCATGCGGCCCGGTACTTTGGGATAAATGTTGAATCATCAAGAGACGCATATTCGTGCCCGAATCCGTTTTTAGAAGAAAGCATCATAAATCCTTCCATGCCATTACATTCAGAGACACACAGGTATGAATAAGCCCTAGAACTAGCCGAGACTTCTTTTGTCACAAGTTTCGCCATACAAAAAACGCCATCAATAACCAACCAAGCAGGAAAGTAATGCCACCGATAGGTGTCACTATACCAAGAACACGAACGCCGCTGAGGACCATCACATAGAGGCTG